>JASHPG010000055.1 GCA_030038275.1 Candidatus Acidiferrales bacterium
GCTCAGCGCCGGCTCCTCACGGTCACTCTGCAGACGCTCGCAGATGCGCGTGGCCGCTTGCTCCGCTTCCCGCTCGCCCGATTCCGGCAGTACGAGCGCGAACTCATCACCGCCGTAACGCGCTGGCGTATCGATTGCGCGGCACGTGCCGCTCAGCACGTCGCCGACTCGCTTGATCGCCCGGCTACCCACCAGATGCCCGTACTTGTCGTTGATTTTCTTCAACCCGTCCAGATCGAAGAGCAGCACGGAGAAGCTGCGCCCCGTCCGCCGCGACCGCTCGATTTCGCTCTCCAGCACCTCGATCATGTGACGGTGGTTCGCCAAGCCCGTCAGCGAATCCGACGCCGCCAGCCGGCTCACCTGATCGAAAAGCTGCGCGTTGTCGAGCAACGTTCCGCCCAGCACCACCACGTAGCTGAGCACCATCACCGCATGCCCCATCGTGTAGCACGCGTCCAGCATGTGCTGCGACTGGCTTATCGTGACGTGACAAATCACGTTCAGGGCTGCCGCCGCAAAGAGCGACCGGTCCAGCCACGTATTCACTTTCCGCAAGCGGCGCCAGTAACCCACCGTCGCCGCGATGTAAATCGTCGCCGGTAGCAGGTCCCACGGTCGCGGGATCCACGCGTGCGGCATGATTTTCGGAACGCGCGGCAGCATGAAATAGAACGCGCTCGTCAGATACGCCACCACTCCCACGATCATCGTTGCCCAGGCGATCTCCTTGCCCGGCTCGCGCGACACGGGTATGCGCTTTTCAACGACGAGCGCAACCAGCAGCACCACTCCAAGCAGCGTCCGCCCGGCAAACCACCCTAGGGAAATATCGTTCGCGTGAACCGCGGTTAAAGGCACGTCATGGTAGAACGCCATGCCAATCGCCGCTTCGATCAGCCCCGCCAACACGAACCCAAACGCCAGAATCAACGAGATCCGGTCGTGCGTGCCGCGGAACCTGACCATCGCGTTCGCCGCAAACGTGAACGCAATCAGGCTCCCGGCCATGTCCAAATAGGTGCCTAGCAGAGGATCGGCGGAATACGACGAATCGCGCAGCGCCCACACGAGTGCGACGTACGCAAGCACTGCAACCGATAAAATAACAATGCGATAGGGAAAGCGCCGTGCGGAACGGCCTGAAGAACTCACTTAGCCCCCAGAGATCACACCTGCCCCGTATTTCAACAGCAACTCCCCTGCCGATTGGACACACCCCATGCAAGCGTCTAAGTGACTTATTTTTCAGTTTGGTGGCGCCGGAATGAGGAGCGGCTAAAGCCCGCCAAGTAACCGGTTACTATTCGAGCGGTGTGGAAATGTTACCGACCGGTCGGCGTGCTACCCAGCGCGCCTAGGCCTTGGTTGCAGGCGTCGTAGGTACCGGAGGCAGATCGAAGGCGACAATCGTGCTCTGGAACCCGCATTTTCTGTGAGCGCCGTCGCAGAACGGCTTATTTTCCGAATGACCGCAGCGGCACAGAGCTATCCTTGTGCGCCCGTTCAGCCCAAACGCGTTTCCGTTTTGATCGACCAGCTCGAAATCGCCTTCCACCTTGATCGAACCGTCGCTGCGAATTTCTATGCGTGTCGCCGCCATTGTTCCTCCCCCGAGTATGCGTTTCGATTTTTCCTGGCCAGCCTACGGGCAGAGGGCTAAGGGCGCCCCGCTCTCCGTCAGATCACCTTAATTTCTCGGCCGCCCACGCTCAATACTTCGGCACTTTCGGATCCACGTCATCCGACCATGCCAGTATGCCGCCCTTCAAATTCCATATTTTGCGGAAGCCGGCTTTGCGCAGGAAATCCACCGCCTCCGCCGAACGCTTTCCGCTGCGGCAATGCGCCACGATCTCGCGCGAACTGTCGAGTTCATGTACGCGCCGCGAAAGTTCGCCGAGCGGAATCAGATGCCCGTTGAGATTGCAAATCTGATATTCATGGGGCTCGCGCACGTCCAGAATGAAGAGATCGTCGCCGCGATCGAGCCGCGTCTTCAGCTCGCGCGGAGTGATTTCAGGAATGTTCGTCACGGTAGTGGGAGCCTCCTCGCCGCGAACGCCGCAAAATTCGGCGTAGTCAATCAGTTTGGTAATCGTGCGATGCTCGCCGCACACCGGGCATTCCGGGTTTTTCCGCAGCTTCAGTTCGCGGAACTTCATTGCCAGCGCGTCAAACAGCAGCAGCCGCCCGATCAGCGGCTGGCCTTTGCCGATGATCAGCTTCAGCGTTTCGCACGCCTGAATCGTCCCAACGATTCCCGGCAGCACGCCCAGCACTCCGCCCTCGGCGCACGATGGCACCAGCCCCGGCGGAGGCGGCTCCGGATAGAGGCACCGGTAGCACGGCCCATCCGGGTATCCGAATATCGTTATCTGGCCTTCGAACCGGAAAATCGAGCCATAGACGTTCGGCTTGCCCAGCAGCACGCACGCGTCGTTCACCAGATACCGCGTAGGAAAGTTGTCCGTGCCGTCCACGACGATATCGTAGTCCTTCAAGATATCGAGCGCGTTTTCGCTGGTCAGATGCGTCTCGAACGTGTCGATCTGAATTTCCGGATTCAGATTGCGCAACCGGTCCGCCGCCGCGCTGATCTTCGGCTGGCCCACGTCGCTCGTTCCAAAAAGCACCTGCCGCTGCAAATTCGTGAAATCCACCGCGTCAAAATCGACCAGCCCGATCCGGCCCACGCCCGCGGCTGCCAGATATAGCCCCAGAGGCGCGCCCAGGCCGCCGGCGCCGATGCATAGCACCTTCGCCTGCTTTAGCTTCAGTTGCCCCTCCATGCCCACTTCCGGCATGATCAGGTGCCGGCTGTAACGCAGCACTTCCTCGTTTGAAAGCGACGCCGCTTTCGCTGGCGCCGCGGTTGGAACTCCAGTCTTCGTAGCCATTGCAGCTCTCCGTCTAAACTCTTACTTTGCCGAAATGCCGCCCGCAATCGACGGCACGATGCTGATTGTGTCGCCCTCGCGCACCTGCGTCTGGTCCTTCTGCAGGTAACGGATATCTTCGTCGTTCACGTACACGTTGACGAAGCTCCGCAGCTTGCCTTCTTCCGTGAAAAGGTGCTTCTTCAAATCGCCAAACTTGCTCGTCAGCCCCGAAAGCGCCTCGCCCACCGTCGCCGCCTGCACTTCTACGCTCTCCTGCTTCCCCGCATATGCCCGCAGCGGCGTGGGAATGATTACCTTGACAGCCATCCGCCGTTCTCCTTTTGCGCTTAGCGAATCCTGCCTGCTGATTCGTCCGCCTGTTCCTTCACGGTTTCAATCGCCTCGGCGTCGTACGCCTCACGATCGTCATGCAGCCGCCACGACGTCATATCCTGCGGCTCGCCCTTCTGAACGCTCACGATCACGTAGCTGTACCACGGCCACGCGTGATTGCGATCGTACTCGCTCGGACGCGCCGGCGCGTCCGGATGCGAATGATACCATCCAATCAGCTCCAGCCGCTTTTCGCGCGCCGTTTTCTCCGCCAGCCGCACGTCGTCCGGCGTCACTTCGAACCGGTTCCGCGGCGAATCATCCCGCCGGTTTGCCAGCGGCAGCAAATCCACCAATTCGCGCTCGCCATCTCCGTCGCGGCCCAGCATCGCGCCGCAACATTCGTGCGGGTACGTCTCCACCCCATGCGCGCGAATCCGCCGCGCGATTTCTTCACCCATTTTCAGCGGTGCGCTCATTCCTCTTCGCTCCAGAACCGCTCGCTCAAGTACTTTTCCCCCGCATCCGGGAAGATGCACACGATCAGTGCCCGCTCACTTTTCGGCACGCGCCGCGCAATTTCCATGCTTGCCTGCATCGCCCCGCCCGCGCTCACCCCAACCAGCAGCCCTTCTTCGCGCGCCAGCCGTCGCGCCATCTCCTGCGCGTCTTCCGTGTGGATGGCCAGGTCTTCGTCCGCCAGGCTCTTGTCGTAAATCGCCGGGACGATTGCCGTCTCCATGTGCTTCAGTCCTTCCAGCCCGTGAAACGGCGAATCCGGCTGAAAGCTGATGCACTTGATGTTCGGGTTCAGCTCCTTCAGCCGTCGCGTGGTGCCCACGAAAGTCCCCGACGTTCCCAATCCTGCGACGAAATGCGTGACCTTCCCGTGCGTCTGCTGAAAAATCTCTGGCGCCGTAGTCATATAATGCGCCGAAGGGTTCGCCGGATTCCCGTACTGATCGGGATAAAAATACTTCTCCGGCTCGGCCTGATAGATCTCGCGCACGCGGCGGATCGCGCCGTCCGTGCCTTCGTCTCCCGGCGTATAGACGATTTCCACCCCATACGCCTTCAAAATCTGCTTCCGCTCGGGCGATGCGCTGGTCGGCAGGCACAGCTTTACTCGGTATCCCAGCGCCGCGCCGATCATCGCGTACGCGATCCCGGTGTTTCCGCTGGTCGCGTCCAGGATCACCTTGCCCGGCTTGAGCTTGCCCTGCTTCTCGCCGTCGCGGATCATCGAGTACGCCGCGCGGTCCTTCACCGACCCGCCCGGATTCATCCATTCGGCCTTGGCGCAGATCGTGACGTTCGGAAATTCCTTCGGAATGCGACTCAACTCCACCAGCGGTGTATTGCCGATGCTTTCAAGGATGCTGTGCCCCGCCGCGCTTGCCTTAGGTGGTGTAGTCGTTGTGGCCGTCATTGATGGTTTCCCTGTAGCCGCCACGCGCCTAGATGCCTTTCCAGACCGATTCGATTCCGCGTCGCCCGTCCGGGCGAATGTTCCGCCGGGCCTGACACTCGCCGCCCCGCACCCCGCTAATCCCATTGATTTTAGCAGATTCCGTGGGCGAACCGTTCGGCTTACGCCTGTAAACCGGACGCCGCTGAAGCCAGTTTGAATTTCCTGAGGTACTGTGAACTCTGTGGGTCGGAGGTTAGCTCCGACAGGCGTGTTGCCCGCGACAGCGCGCTTTCGAGGTTTTCGTGGTCCGCGACATAATCCAGTCCCCTTCTTAAGTACTACTTTGATGATCCGCCCGGTCCGGAAGCTCCAAATTTTTCTTTACAGCCGCCGCTGCTGTTCCCTATCCTGTTCTCTTATGTGGTACGTGAACAAGCTCTTCGAGCAGCCTCAAATCGAGTCCTTATCGTCCAAGGGCTTCCTCGTCCGCAGTTCCGGCGGCGTGGTCCGCATCGAGAAGTACAATTGCGGCGCCGAGCTGCGTAAGATGCCCAATGGCAAGTTCCAGATGACGGTCATCCCGTCGATCATGCACCAGGGCCAGTTCACGCACCTATGGGACGCGGGCTACCAGAAATTCCTGCTCACCCACGACGGCAAAAAGGTGCCCGTGCGCGTAACGGTGCTCAGCAATCTCCGCCAATTCGACGACGAACTGCGCACCGCCCTCGGCGTGCCCACCTATTACAACCTGGCCATCGGTTCCACCTGCCAGTACAGCGTCTACGACCGCGTCAAAGGCCGCCAAGGCGACGTCCCCGACGAAACCGTTGGCGCCCTTCCCGAGACCGAGCACTAATCCCGGCAGCAGCGGCGTTTCGCCGTCCGATTCAACCTGAAAAACGAAATTTTGGCGAAAAATTGCGCGGCGGGAAGTGTCTCGGGTAGCGGTGTACCCGGCGCTTTGTTTTCTATGACTTGCGAGTGTTTCTACTCGTTCAGTGTCTCGGGTAGACAATGTTGGAGCACGTCTGGATGTGAGGTTTTGGTCCGGCAACTTCTTTCTCATATGCGACGTATTGGGGCGGATCGGTAGTTGACGTCCCGATAAGCCTTGCGCTCGATTGGAATGGGAACGCCTATCTTGCCGGCGAGACGTATTCCACCGACTTTCCAACGAGCACGGAAGCCTTTCAGTCGCAAGCGAAGGGCGGCGTCGATGCCTTCGTTACGAAGTTTGCCTTGAACTCGAACCCTGGAATCACAGCGTCCGCTATGCCGCCCCCAAACGCGTTCGGGTGGAACAATTCGACGGTGACCGTTTCGTTTTCCTGTATACCCGGTGCGGCGCCCATTCAGACATGCCCTTCCCCGGTGCAGGTGAGCGCCGAGGGTAGCAACCATGTTGTGTCGGGCACGGCGGTGGATACCGCGAACAACACGGCAACGGCGAGCGACACGGTGAATCTGGATTTAACCCCTCCGGTCGTGACGATCAACAGTCCGGCCAATAATTCGAGCGTGGCCACGCCGTACGTCGTTGTGACCGGGACCATGACGGACGCCCTGTCCGGCCCCGGCAGCGTCAATTGCAATGGAGTTCCTGCGACGCTCTCTGGTACGAACTTCTCATGTACGGTGCAGCTTTCCTCGGTGTCTAATTCCATTACAGCCATGGGCAGCGATTTGGCTGGGAACACCGCGTCAGCGACCGTTACCGTTGGTGTGAGCATGGTCGCGCCGACGTCTTTGACGATCACACCGGGCCCAGCGACGATTATGATGGGACAGACGCAATCTTTCGCGGCGGTCGATCAAAGTGGAACACGCCGCCCGGACGCCACTTGGTCGGTAAGCGATTCGAGCATCGCAAGTTTTGTGAGCGGAAGCCCCAATACGCTTCTTGGTGACACGGCGGGTCAGGTGACGCTGACGGCTACTATCGGCACCGCTTCCGCGCAGACGCAGGTGACGGTGACTGCAACCGCTCCGACAGTCGGCACGGTTCTGTGGACGGCGCCGCAGGTTCCCGGATTCACCACGTACCATGTCGCACAGGCCGTTCCAACCGCGAACGGGCCGGACCTGTATTCCCTCTCGCGAGACTCGTCCAATGATGTCCTTATCCAGGCGCTCAAAAGCGACGGCGAGTTGCTGTGGCAGACGACCATAAACGGATCGCAATATACGAATTGCTGCGCGGGTATTCCGGACGGCTACGGCGGACTCGTATTAGTTGCGCAGAATGTTATGTTTGATCTAGACGGCGCGACGTCTAGCCAGAAGTGGCAGTACACAGCGCAGGGTTCCTATTTTTTCAATAATGCCCTTGCGGTAGGTTTTGACGGTACGATTTGGGGCATCGAGCTGGCGTGCGTAGATAATGCGGGTACAAACACCGTGGTCGACTGCCTTGATGCTATTGATGGCACGACCGGCACGTTGAAAAGCCAGGTTCAATTGCCTGGAAGCACTTACTACGACCAGAGTACTTGCGCGGAGAGCGAAGCGACCCGCGGCTATTACACGCCTCCGATCATCGCGCCAGATGGGTAGGCTTACATGCTCATAGATTCGTGGAACGACGCCTGTCAAGGAACCCAAAGCGGTTTTCAAAGCGAGACATTGAGCCTCTTTAAGAATGGAGCAGCGTACGCAACAATCGAGACTCGCTCCGCCCCATTTTACGGGCAGGGTGAATTTGAGTTCACACCCACCTCCGCTATTCCGGATGGCAGCGGAGGAGTATTGGCGATTTTCCACAACGATTCGAGCGAATGCAGCGCGTACGACACAAGCTCGGGCGCCACGGCTACTCTAGCGAACACGAATTGCCCGACGTCGTCTGACAACGTCGTATTGGGAAAAAACAATACGGCTTTCCTCAGCTCTGGGCAACTCGTGGTTGCTTTTAATGCCGCAACACTTCAGCAGAACTGGGCGTACACGTCTGCCGGCTCCCCCACACTTGTCGCTGCCACGGACGACGATGGCGTCACGATTGACGATAGCCAGCAAGGCATAATCCAACTTGATGAGAATGGTAACGCGGGCACTCCCGTTTCGACCCTTCAGGATGCCGCACCGTTTGATATGGCGACATGGGAGCAGGTTATCAACGGGGATCTGTCCATGATTTGGAGTCCGAGCGGGTCGAACGGGGTACCAAACACACTCGCGGACTCGCCTGCCCCGATGCTCGGTGAAAACCAATATGGCCAGCGTCGGCCCCCGCTGTGTCAGAACGCAAAGGTGATCTGTGCCCTCGCGCCGGAACAGGACAACCTCCAGGGCAGTTTTCCTCCTGGCGTCAAGGAGCGCGATATCGTATACAAAGCATTCTACTTCCATGAAGACACGAAGGAGTTGGAGCCGCTCAGCGGCCCCGCCAGGATCGCCTGGAACGAGGAACTCTTGTCCGGGGCCAGCGTTGTTTGCAGCTTTCCGACCACTGTGTGCCAAAACACTCCTGCCCAGTACAACTCGGCCCAGGCTGAGGACGTGCTGAATGCCGGAAGCTCGGGCGTTGCCACGATTAAGCAGACGTTTTTTGTGGATCGCGGCCAGGTTCGCGTTTTTTGGCCTTCGCTGCAAATCCTTCCAAGCGGATTCGAAGCAAACCAATGGACGGGGGCCTTGACACAGATCGCCACGACGTACACGAACGGCCCCCGCATCCAGCAACAGACTCCGGATAGGTTCGGGGTCATGTGTTCGGCGGATTGCGACACTACACCTCCATAATGTGAAAGAACCCGGACGGCAGCCACGCGCATGAGTGCAACGACACGTTTAGTCACGATTCTCATCCGGTTCATCTACGGGGTGGCGATTCTAGTTTTGATATGCGCACTCTTAATTTCTGCAATCTGGCTGACCGACGTCCACACGAAACGGCGGGCGGAGTCGTTGCTCGGGGATGTTGGTGCTCTTCAGGTCGGAATTTCTACCATGCGCCAGGTCGAGCCGATTCTAAGGGGCTATCCCGGAGCAGAGGTTTCGGGGTCCTGGCCATGCCGTTCGGCGGACCGCTTCTACTCCGTGCGCGTGGCGAACGACACTGTAAACTGGATCGGACGCAGGTTGCCGCTTGGTCGGGGCCAGCTCGTCAGGCCCTACGGCGCAGTCGCGGTCGTCCTCCTCAGCCGTGGGACCGTTTGCTACGTGCAGTATTATGCCGGCACGATACTGCCGGGATTTGACCAAGAATTGGACGTATCGACCACCGTCCTGGCTGCGGCGGACGCGTCCCGATTGCGAGAGGCAGACTATATGGTCGATGCAGGAATACTGCAAGGTCGATACCATATGATCAAGGTGTATGTTGCCTCTGGCGCTTCAGGGGAAGCACGCGAACATGCGTTCACTTACAACTTCTCTTGTTGGACTAGCTTACGCGGCTGCCACGCTCCATGCGAGATGATGCCTTCTGCGTGGCTCGATTACCAGAAGGAAGCCCGCGCGAACGGCTGGAGTTTGCCGGCAGAGGACGTGAATGACCCGCGCTGCCCCAAGCTGCAGGACAGGTGAGTAGCCCACAGAGGTACGCCGAGCTGACCTATGCTCTCTTGCTTCGAGTTTTAGTCCGCAGAGCCTCCAATTGACACCTCATCCTCAGACGAATAGCATGGCCCTCAGGATTGGGCTTTTGCCCCTGCGGGGCGGATGCGTTACGGGCGGAAGCGGCGATAACGGCAAGGGAGGTCGTCATGTCCAGCATATATCTTGAGGAACTTTCGGCGGTGGGGGCGGTGCGGTTTCCCGATATTCCGCTCTACCAGGGCTTCGGAGCGCCGCTGCGGCTGGAATCGGACCTCCGCGATTGCGAAGTGACCTACGGCGAGGTGCCCAAGGATTTAAACGGCACGCTTTACCGCTGCGGTCCGGACCGCCAGTATCCGCCGCTGATCGGCGACGACATCTTTATCGACGGCGAAGGCATGGTCAACATGTTCCGCTTCGAGAACGGACACGTCGATTACAAGAACCGCTACGTCCGCACCGCGCGCTACAAGCTGCAGGAAAAGCACCGCCGCGGGCTCTTTGGACGCTACCGCAACCGCTACACGCACGACCCGCTGGTCGGCGACTGCAATCCGGGCACCGCGAATACCAACGTGGTGTGGCACGCGGGCAGGCTGCTGGCGCTCAAGGAAGACGATCTGCCGTACGAGCTCGATCCCGACACGCTCGAAACGCGCGGGCGCTACGACTATCAGGGCGGAATCAAGTCAGTGTGGCTTTCGGCGCATCCGCACCTCGATCAGGTGAAAAACGAACTGCTCACGTTCGCGTATCAGGCGAAAGGTGATGGGACGACGGACGTGGTCTATTACGTGATCGGGCCGGATGGCAAAGTGAACCACGAAGTGTGGTTCAACGCGCCGTGGGCGGGGATGGTGCACGATTTCGCGATCTCGAACGACCACGTGATTTTCCCGTTTTTCCCGTTGCTGACGGACGTGGAGCTGCTGAAAAAAGGCGGTCCTTTCTACACTTGGCATGGCGACAAGGAAACGGTGGTCGCGATCGTGCCGCGCTACGGCACCGCCGATCAGATTCGCTGGTTCCGCGGGCCGACGAGCTTCGCCGGCCACATGATGAGCGGTTCGACGGAAGGATCGAAGGTGAGCGTCGATATCTGCCTCTCGCGCGGCAATTCGTTCGCGTTTTTCAAGAACGCCGATGGCTCGCCCATGAACCCCGCGGATGGCGCGCCGCATCTGACGCGGCTCACGTTCGATCTGGCCGGCAACACAGAGGAGTACAAGACCACGCAGTTGCACGACGTGCTGTGCGAAATGCCGCGCACGGACGATCGTTACCAGGGCGCGGGGCATTATCGCCATGGCTACGTCCTTTGCCGCGATCCGAAGAGCACCATGGCGGGAAGCGGACTCGGCTCGCTCGGCCACTTCGATTTGAAGACCGGCAACGCCGATGTTTGGAATCCGGGGCCGGATTCGGGAGTGCAAGAGCCGTGCTTCGCGCCGCGGCGTCCGGATTCGCCGGATGGCGATGGATATTTGCTGGTGCTCGTCAATCGAGTGGCGGAAAATCGCTGCGATCTGGCAATCATGGATGCGCAGAATGTGAAGGCCGGTCCCGTGGCGATTGTGAAGCTGCCGGTGCGCGTACGCATGACGTTCCACGGAATGTGGGTGCCGCAAGAGGCGCTGGAAAACCGGCGCTTCGACGTGGTGCGGCGGAATTAGCAGAAACCGCTCGATTGCCGCCGCGGCGCAACCCTAGGAGCGCCGCAAAGAATCGCGCGTTCATTGTGGTCCTGGCAAGCGCCTCGATTCAGCCGCGCTGGCGAAATTTGCGCTGCGCGGTTGCGGCGATTACTTCGCGCGTGCTAAATCCATAAAAGGAGAATCGTGGTATGGCCGACGTTGTGGCCCTGGTGGACGACCTTTTCTTCCAGTCCAAGCTGCTGGAAACAGCAAGACAGGTGGGCGTGGAATTGCGCGCGTGCTCCACGGCGGACGCGCTGGCGGCGGAGATTTCCGGCGGCGCGCCGAAGCTGGTTGTAGTTGACTTGAACGCCGGCGGAAACCCGATCGAAGCGCTGCGGCGCGTGCGGTCGATCGGCCGCGAAATTCCGTTGATCGCGTATCTCTCGCACGTACAGGCGGAGTTGGCCGAAAGCGCGCGCGCCGCCGGCTGCCGCGACGTGATGCCGCGCTCCAAATTCACCCGCGATCTGGCAACGATTCTTTCGCGCGCGAAATCCGAGCAATCATGACGTTACGAGCGTTCGTTCCCATCGCGATAGCGGCGTTGCTCTTGCCGCTTTGCGGCGCGCGTGCGCTCGCGCAAGAAAACCAGCCGTCGCCGCCGAGCGCGGCGCTGATCGACGTGCTTTCGGCGGCGTGCCGAGGCGACGCGCAGGAATTCGCGAACGACCTGACGCAGGAAAGCTCGGCCGCCTTCCTGGCGCTGCCGGTGAACGAACGCTCGGCATTCATGGAGCGGTTTTCGCTCGGCGACGGGCCGGGTCATCCGCTGCTTTCCACCAGCAACGCGAATCAGCCGGTGGTGCGCTGCACCACTCCCGGAGGCACGGCGGAATTCCGCTTCGGAGCGCCGCGCACGCACGAGAATCTTTCGTTCATTCCGGTGACCGTGGTCGATGGACAGAGCACCACTTTCGGAATGGTGCGCGAAAACGGCGGCTGGCGGCTGCTTTCGCTTGGGCTGGTGCTGCTCGATGTTCCCCAGCTTTCGAAACAATGGGCGGAGGACGCGCTGGCGCAAGGCGAAGCCGCCGCTATCTCGAACCTGCAGACTCTTGCGGAAGCCATCGACAAGTACCGGCAAGCGTACGGGAATTTGCCGGATTCGCTCGCGCAGCTTGGTCCCGCGCCGCCCGGCGAAATTTCGCCGGATCAGGCTTCGCTGTTGGATAAGCAGCTCGCGGCAGGCAGCGAACAGGGATATGAATTTCGCTATCGAGTGGTTACGGCAGCGCAAGGAAGCGAGGCTACGGCTTTTGAGATTTCCGCGGTGCCGCAGGAATACGGCAAAACAGGACGAAAATCTTTCTTACTCGATGCGAACGGAAAAATTCACGCAGCCGACCGTCACGGAGAGATCGCGACGACGGACGATCCGGTGATCCCGGCGTCGTCGTAAGCGGATGCGATTGGAACCCAGCGAATCGCGAAGTTAGAACAATTCTTCGATTCCGTCGCCGACCGCGGACGCAATCGCAGGCTCGTAGGTCTCCAGAAACTGCTCGCGAGTGGTCCAGAGATCGACTTGCCGGAGCGTGTGAACCTTCATCTCCGGTTTGCGTCGATTGAACGCCCAGAGAAGCGCCCACACCAAATACTTTTCGAAGTAGTCATGGACGCTCTCGAAAAGTCCCGCGTGCGGCGGAACTACCCAGAATCCGTACTGGCGGACGCGCACAGCGATTTCGTTCCTGCGGCTGCGCATGGGCAAAACGGCGTTGCCATGAACGAACCGGACGCGCTGCGCCTCCGGAGCAGTGGCCAGATATTGCGCGAGTTGCTCGAACGAATGGCGGACGAGCGCAAGCAGGCATTTCGCGCGGGCCAGCGCCGGTTTATCGGCAACGAGCCGGGCGACGTGTTCGTTCCACCAGTGGATTTCGAGGATTTCGTCGCCGGGATGGATGCTGCTGCCGTCAGGAAGTTCAATTCGTTTTGCGGCGCGGCCGATGGCGACGCGCAGCAAGCAATCATCGGCCTGGCAAAATTCGTAGATGCCCTGCCAGCGGCGCAATAGCCGATCCAATTGAAAAATCGCGGTTTGGATGAATCCGCCTGGAGCGGCGGCTTCGGGGCATACGGGAAACCCGGACTTCGGAAGGGTTGCTTCTGGAGACAGCGCCGACAGATGGAGTCGCGGGAAAACGGGCATAAAACCGCGTCTCAATCGAAAGAATCTTGATGCCGGAAACTCCGGGGACAACACAGCGGAGCTGCGGAGATCCGCATGATCTCCCGGAAATTGGACGGTACCGCACGGCTCGCGGGCGTGTCAACGCCGGATATGTAAATTTTCGGCGACTATCCGGCGAATTTCAGGCGGGGCGGCACGCGGCCGCCGGGACCGCAGTTTACATTTCGATTTGCGGAAATTCGCGAAGCGGTTTGCATGTGAAGCGGAGATGCGTATGATTGTTTCGCAGCGCTCCTTCCAGCCCGGCAGCGCGATACGGGCCTTCCGCATCTAAGTTCGGCGGGTGTTCCTGTAAAACCAGCAGTCTGCTGTACCTTGTGTTTACGCGCTTTTTGAGAATAGGGGGAGTGTTATGTGTTGTGGCGGTTCTGCCTGGGAGATGCTGCGTCGCGGACTCATCCGCAATATTCCATGGGCTGTGTTGCTGCTACTCGCCGCCTCGTCCGCAGTCGCCGATACGGCGGCTTTCGACTTAATCGGTCCACGCGTTGAAATGACGGCCACCCACGGCGGCAAGACGCTGCCAATTTCCGAAGTGTCGAACTTGCAGGCGGGCGACCGATTGTGGATTCAAACCGACCTTCCGGCGGATGAATCCGTGCACTACCTGCTGATTGTGGGTTTCCTGCAGGGGCCGACGAATCCTCCACCCGAGAAGTGGTTCACGGTAGCGGAAACGTGGGATAAACATTTTCGCCAGGAAGGCATGGTGGTGACGGTGCCGCGCGGCGCGCAACAGGCGCTCGCGCTGCTTGCTCCGGACACCGGCGGTGGATTTTCGGCGGTGCGATCGGCGGTGCGCAGCAAGCCGGGCGTGTTCGTGAGGGCGGCGCGGGATTTGAATAGCGCCAGCGTGGAAAGACTGCGCCTGGACACTTACTTGAACACGGTGGAGAGCACGTCGCAAAGCGATCCAAAGGACTTGAAAAAAAACTCGGCTCTCGCGGCGCGCACGCTGGGAATTAAGCTCGACCAAGACTGCTTTAACAAGCCAATCGAACAGCAAGAATCCTGCCTGGTGCAAGGAAACGAACAGCTTCTGTTGCAGGACAACAGCCAGTCGATGGTGGCTTCGCTCACGAGCGGACCCTCCGCGGATTTGATTGGCGCCGTCAGCTCGACTCCCATCGCGCACAGCGGGTACTACAGCCCCTACATCGGATCGGTGGTGGATCTGGTGCGCATCATGGGAAGCCTGCACTCGCCGAACTACGAATACATTCCAGCGCTTTCCATCCCGAGCGAAGAGAAAGTGAATTTGCGTCTGAATTCGCCCCCTTCGTTTCACAGTCCGAAGTCCGTGCTCGTGATGGGGTTGCCGCCCGTGGACACGGCACAGGCGCCGGAGATTCGCGCGCTCGATCCGAAGCAAGAGTACTGCCTGGACAAAAGCTCCCTGGTGCTGCCGGTGACCGGGGCGCCGCTGGCGTTTGCCACGCATCAGGGACACGATTTTTTCCTACAGATCAAAGATAAATCGGGCAATGACGTGAAGCTTCCGGCGACGCCGGACGCGGAACGAGGCGGATTCGTGATCGACACGAGTTCGCTGAAGCCGGGCGAACTCGATGCATCGGTGGAAGGCACGCTGGAAGGACAATGGGGATTCCAGAATTTCAAGGGACCTACATTTCGCTTTCAGAGCGCGCGGCTGACTACCTGGACGGTACCGGAAGCGCAGCAGGCGGCGTTGGTGGCGGGACACGATGGCACGCTGGACCTGCATTCGAGCGCAGCCGTTTGCGTCGAAAGCGTGGAGATGCAATATGCGGCGGCGAAGCCGGTGAAAGTGAAGTGGAGCGTCGATAAATCGGACGAATTGAAAATGACGCTGCCTCTGGCGGGCGAAACGCCGGGTGCGTTTAAGCTTTTGGTGACGCAGTACGGCCTGGCGGTTCCCGACGCGGTTACCCTGCGCGCGTACGTCGACGAGGCGAAGCTCGAGCGATTCCGGATTCACGCGGGAGATTCGCACGGCGAGCTTATCGGCGCCCGGCTCGACGAAGTAGCGAGCCTGGAACTGAACGGAATAAAGTTCACGCCGGAGAAAACGGCCGATTCGAACAGCGACGGTGGTTTGCTGCTCAGCACGAGCAACGCGCAGGCGGCTACCGCGCTTAAAGCGGGATCCGAGCTTACAGCGCACGTTACGTTGAAGGACGAGCGCGTGGTGGATTTGCCGACGACGATCGCACTGCCGCGGCCAAAAGTGAGTTTGATGAGCGTAAGCGTGCAAAGCGGGACGACAGCATCGTTCGTTCATCTGGGCAATTCGCAGGAATTGCCGCAGGACGGCAGCGTGGTGTTTGCGCTGAAGTCCGAGGTGCCGGCGGAGTTTCCGCGGACGGAGAAGATTGAAGTGGCCACCGCGGACGGATCGTCGGACGTGATGCTGAGCGTGGATCGCGGGAATTTGATCCTGCAGGACGCTCAGAGTTTACTCGCGACACTGGACCCATTAAAAGCGTTTGGACCATCGGCGTTCGGAGCGCTGCGGTTCCGTCCAGTAAGCCACGACGGAAGCGAGGGAGACTGGCAGCCGCTGGCGACGCTGGTGCGGATTCCGATGCTGAAGGAAGTGCATTGTCCTCCCACGGCGAGCGATTCGTGCACTTTGACGGGCGAGAATTTGTATTTGGTGGACGCGGTGGCATCCGATCCGTCTTTCGGGCACTCGGTTTCGGTTCCTTTTGGCTTCGCGGGAACAAACCTTACGGTCCCAAGACCGGACGGAACGCTGCTGTACATCAAGCTGCGCGACGATCCGGCAACCGTGGACACGGTGGCGCTGCCGGTGCTTCCAGACGCGCAATAGCGCGGCCACAGATCGCGCGCGGCCTTGCATTTCCGTTGGCGCGCTCTAACATGAATGGGTGAGCGTCACGGCAAACCCAATGCGAGGGCGGGCGCGGAATGCGCTTCTTCCCGGAGCGCCCTTTCGAGTAAAATCGCACGTACGCCACAAACATCAGCGAGTGACGGCATTCCGCAGTTTTAGGCGGAATTGCGCCTGACCGTGGTGCGATCCATTTGCAGCGGTGGCGCCACGCGCTTGCCGTGCGACAGTACCGGGCCCTTTGCATTTTGACTGATTGCGTCGCGAAGCTGGCGCAGTACACGCGGAACGAAAGGATTTCTCCATGACGTGGCTTGCTTTGGGGCTGTTGCTGGCTGTTGCGGCTTTGCCTTGCGCGGCGCAATTGAGCGACGTGCAAAATCCGAACCAGCAGACGCGCAGCGACGAGACCACCAATCAAAAAGTCCCTCCTTCCGTAGCCGCCGCCCAACAAGTACTGCAAGAAATCACGAGCGGGCAATTCGACAAAGTCGAAGCGCAGTACAACGCGAAGATGGCCACGGCAAACTCGCCGGGAAGATTGGCGCAGGCTTGGGGAAGCCTGGTGAAGCTGGAGGGCGGTTTTCAATCCATCACGAAGGTGCGAGCAGGAAAGGTGCAGAACCTGAGCGTGGTGCTGTTTACCTGCAAATTCGAGAAGTCGCTAGTGGACCTTGAGGTCGTTTACGACACGGACTCGAAGATCGCGGGGCTACACTTCGGGCCACATCGGGAGCCACAGCCGACGTGGAATGCGCCTTCTTACGCGCAGCCGAGTTCGTTCAGCGAGCAACCGCTCAATCTGGTGAACGGCACGTTCGAGATGCCGGGAACGCTGACGACGCCTAACGGCAATGGGCCGTTCGCAGCCGTGGTGCTGCTGCAGGATTCCGGCCCACACGATGAAGACGAAACGATCGGGCCGAATAAGCTGCTGAAGGACCTAGCGTGGGGATTGGCGAACCACAGGATTGCCGTCTATCGATATATGAAGCGGACGGAAAAGTACGGGGCAAAAAGCAACGCCGATCCGGAGAAGCTCACGGTGGACGACGAGGTGATCAGCGACGCGAAAGCAGCCGTGGCTTTGGTGGCGAAGCAGCCGAAGATCGATTCCAGCCGCGTTTACGTCCTTGGGATTGGGCTGGGCGGATACCTGGCGCCGAGGATTGCGTCTAGCGATCGGCAGATCGCAGGCATCGTGATGATGGCGGCTAACACGAGGCCGCTTGAGAAGGTATTGCTTGGCGCGGTGGAATACATCGCCAACGAAGATGCGGATCAGAAGGCAGCCGCGGCG
This sequence comes from Candidatus Acidiferrales bacterium, assembly GCA_030038275.1. Classification (GTDB taxonomy): domain Bacteria; phylum Acidobacteriota; class Terriglobia; order Acidiferrales; family UBA7541; genus Palsa-295. The sequence continues at coordinate 17,196 of JASHPG010000055.1, forward strand.
GCTGATAAACCGTCTCTCGCATCGAAGCAGCCCGGGGATGCGGCACCCGCACCGGCCGCACAACCCAGCGCCGACGATGAGAAGGCGGTGGCGCTGGCGGAAGACTCCGAAAAGCAGATCGAGAACCCGGCGCTGAAGGCGGGAGAGAATGTGCAAGTGCTCGGCGGAACGATGCCTGCGTCGTATTGGCTCGACCTGCGAGACTACAACCCGGTGCAAACGGCCGAGCAGCTGAGAATTCCAATTCTAATTTTGCAGGGTGGGCGCGATTTTCAGGTGACCGAAAAAGCGGATTTCAGCGTTTGGCAGTCGGCATTCGCGCGCCGCAGAAACGTCACGCTTAAGACCTATCCCGACCTGAATCACCTGTTTATGTTCGGCACGGGACCATCGATGCCGGCGGAATACTCCAAACCCGGGCACGTGGACGAACAGGTGGTCACGGACGTAGCCGCATGGATTTCAGCGGGCGGCAAACAATCGGCACTGGGCCCGCAGTGAGTTAAATGGGAACCGCTTGCGAGCGGCTCGTTTGACACTCTGCGGACTGGCTGCTAAATTTTTAGGTTTGTGCCTGTGACTTTTCCCCAATTTAGGCGCTGGACGATCTCTCGAATAGCGTCCCTTATTGCCGTGGCCACGCTGGCGGGCGGCTGCGCGGTGAGCCGCAAGACGGTGGTGAAGCCTTCCGGACCCGTCATCGCGCTGCAGAACGCGAGCAAGCAACAGCTTATCGAATCGTACGATCGCCAGGCGCAATCGGTCACCTCGATGAATGCGGCGGTGACCATGGTGCTGACGGCGGGATCGGCGTACACCGGAGTGATCGAGCAGTATCACGAGGTGAGCGGGTTTATTCTGGCGCAAAAGCCGGCAGATGTGCGCGTGATCGGGCAGGTTCCGGTGGTCGGGACGGATATTTTCGATATGGTGAGCAACGGGGAAACGTTTCACATCTTCATCCCGTCGAAAAATAAGTTCATCGTGGGACCTGCGCAATTGGAGCGGCCCTCTAAGAAGCCGATCGAGAATTTGCGGCCGCAACATTTGACGGGCGCGCTCTTTTGGAATGGGATACCGCCGGATGATCCAGTTCTGCTGGAGCAGGAGTCGCAAGGGGCGTCGTCGTTCTACGTGCTGACGGTGATTCACCGAGTGGGACAGGCGACGGCGACAGAAGCGGAAGCTAACTGGGAAATCGCGCAGAAGATATGGTTCGACCGCGCGACTCTGGATGTCTCGCGAATCGCGACGTATGACACTGGCGGCCAATTGGCTTCCGATGTGAGTTATTCGAACTGGGACAATTTTGGGGCGGAACGGTATCCGCGTGAAATTTCGGTGAACCGTCCGGCGAGCGATTATAGGTTGGACATTCGCATCGTGCGTTTGACGCTCGACATGCCGATAGCGCCCGACCGGTTCGTGCTGAAGCAGCCCTCGGGAACGGAACTAGTGCGGGTAGGCGAACCGAACTCCGAGGCGCGCGTGGGAGATACGCGTGCGACTGGGGGCGCGAAGTGATCGGGCACATGATCGTGCGCAATTCGCTGCACCGGCCGACGCGCACGGCAATCACCATCATTGCGGTAGCGGTGGAAGTTACGCTCGTGATCATCGTGGTTGGGTTGACGAGCGGACTGCTGCTCGATTCCGCCAAACGCACCCAAGGGATCGGGGCGGACATCATGGTGCAGCCGCCTTCAGCATCGATTTTCATGGCATTCAGCGGCGCGCCGATGCCGATCGCGATTGCGGACAAACTGCGCGAACTGAATTACGTGCAAGCGGTGGCGCCGGTGCTGGTTCAGTTCAACTCGGTGAACGGGCTCGATCTGGTTTACGGGATCGAGCCGAAGACGTTTCGCGCGGTTTCCGGGGGCTTCGTTTTCCACGAAGGACACGGATTGACGCAGCCGAACGACATCCTGGTGGATGACGTGTACGCGCGAGGCAAACACGTGCACGCAGGCCAGACTCTTCACATATTGGGGCACGATTTCCACGTGGCCGGGATCATCGAGCACGGCAAAGGCGCGCGGCTTTTCGTGCTTATGTCCACACTGCAGGATATGTCCGGGGCGACCGGGAAGGCGTCGGTTTTTTTTGTGAAGTGCGACCGATCCGATCACATTCCTGCGGCGATGGATGAGATCGGCCAATTGCTGCCGCGATATGAGATCCGGTCGATCAAGGACTATATGTCGTTGATGACGTCAAACAACATGCCGGGGCTGGGGGCGTTCATCAACGTGATGATCGGGATCGCTGTGTGCATCGGGTTCTTGGTGATTTTTCTTTCGATGTACACGACGATCATCGAGCGCACGCGCGAGATCGGAGTGCTGAGGTCGCTGGGCGCATCCAAGATATACATCGTGCAGATTTTCCTGAGCGAAACGGCGTTGCTGTGCATCGGCGGCGCGGTGGCCGGAGTGGGACTGAGCTACCTGGCACGCGCAATTTTCCTCCGGATTTTTCCGTCACTTACGATCCTGATTACGCCGCGATGGATTCTGATCGCGGCTGTGATTGCGCTGATAGGAGGCCTGCTGGGAGCGTCGTATCCGGCATGGCTGGCTAGCCGTCGAGATCCGGTGGAGGCGTTGGCGTACGAATAAAGTGGAGTTCGCGAAAGCGACCTCGTTAGTCCAATCGATTCCCGGGAAGCGCGCTGGGCGCTGTTGCGCCGCTCAAGGGCTTCTCGCGCAAGCTAGGCGCACAATAGAAACGCGGATACAATCGGAGCATTCCTCGGCGCGGATGCCGGCGCCGGAGTCGCTTGTGGAGCCGATACTCAAGACAGAAAACCTTTGGAAGTTGTACCGCGCCGGCAAGCTGGAGGTCGCGGCACTGCGCGGCGTCAGCATGGAAATCATGCCGGGCGAATTCGTGTCGATCATGGGACCGTCCGGGTGCGGTAAATCCACGCTGCTGCACGTGATGGGAGGGCTGGCGAGCCCAACGAGCGGGCGCGTGCTGCTCGACGGCAACGACTTGAGCGAGATGAGCGACGCGGCTAGGACTCAATTGCGCCGGCACAAGGTGGGGTTCGTTTTCCAGCGTTTCAATCTGCTGCCGACGCTGGACACGTACCACAATATCGCTCTGGCGCAGCATCTACATGCGAATGGATTCGATCCGCACCGATTCGACGTGGTGGTAAAGCTGTTGGGATTGAAAGACCGCCTCAAGCATAAACCTTCGGAACTTTCCGGCGGAGAGCAGCAGCGAGTGGCGCTGGCGCGGGCGATCGTCAGCGAGCCCAAAATCGTGCTAGCCGACGAGCCAACCGGAAACCTAGATACGCGGAATTCGGAGGCGGTGCTGGCGCTACTGCGGCAATTAAACAAAGAACTTGGACAGACGATCGTGATGATCACGCATAATCCCGACGCGGCAACGTACGGCAACAGGGTGTTGCACATGCGCGACGGCGCCGTTGTGAACGGCGTGGTGCACTGAGATGCGCGCGTTCTGGCGGGCGATCGGGCGCGTTTTCTTCTGGTCGTACGAGCGCATGACGTGGCAGTACGACGTGATGGTCGCGCTGATTCTGGCGTTCCTATTCCTGACGCCGCGGCACTGGTTTCATGACCGGCCACAACCGGCTGTGAACGTACAGTTGGTAGCGCAAGACGCCGGCAGCCGAACGACTACATATCGCCTGGATGCCGGCGCTTTGCGAACGAGCCGAAGTGCGACGCCAGTCGAGACTGCGACTCTGCAAAAGCGCGCCCACGACGTGCTGAGAGATTCGGTGAGCGGGTTGAAGGGAACACCATTTCAGGTGGTGCGCGTCGACCCGAGACTCGCGAGCGATGGCTCGGTGGCGTACTACGACGTCACGGTTCAGCGATAGACGGATAGGTGCAATCATGGCGACGACACAGATCACTACGCCAGTCCGTGAGCGAACGCAGGCTGCGATTCGCGAATTAGAGGCGCTGCTCGACCGCCGCGCCACAACGGCTGAGAGCGTGCGCGAACATCACAGCCACGGCGAGTCGTATCATGAGGCAGCGGCGCCGGATGTGGTGTGCTTTCCGCATTCGACAGAAGAGGTCAGCGAAATCCTGAAGATCAGCGCGCGGCATCAGGTGCCGGTGATACCGTTCGGCGCGGGCACGTCTATGGAAGGGCAGATCAACGCGATCCACGGCGGCATCACGATCGATATGCGCGAGATGAACAAAATCCTGCGCATAAGCCCGGAAGATTTGCAGGCGACGGTGCAGGCAGGAGTACCGCGGAAGGAACTGCAACGCGCGCTGGCGAACACGGGCTTCACGTTTTTTATCGATCCAGGCGCGGATGCCACGATTGGAGGAATGACGTCCACGCGAGCGTCCGGCACCACCGCGGTGCGATACGGGACGATGCGCGAGAACGTGATGGCGCTGACGGTGGTACTAGCGGACGGGCGCGTAATCCACACCGGTTCGCGAGCGCGAAAATCGGCGGCCGGATACGATCTGACTCATCTTTTCGTTGGCGCGGAGGGAACGCTCGGCGTGATCACGGAGATCACGCTCAAACTGCACCCCTTGCCGGAAGCCGTGGGGGCCGCGTGCGCGACATTTCCTACCATCCGCGATGCGGTAGAGACGGCGATTTCCACGATTCAACTTGGAATTACCGTGGCGCGCATCGAGTTGATGGACGAAGGCCAGATTGACGCCTGCAACCGCTACTCGAAAACGAATTATCCGGTGGCGCCGCTGCTATTCTTCGAGTTTCACGGCGATAGCGTGCGCAACGTCAACGAGCAGGCGGAAACGGTGAAGGGGCTCGCGGAGGAGCACGGCGCGACCGGCTTTCAATCGTTCACTTCGCCGGAGGAACGAGAAACGCTGTGGAAGATGCGGCACGAGGCGTATTTCGCGACGCTTGCGATTCGCCCAGGGGCTAAGACGTTTACAACCGACATTTGCTTGCCGATATCGCGCTTGGCGGACTGCATCGTGGAGTCGAAGAAAGATGTGGAGGGCGCGGCGTTTCCGTGCGTGGTGGTCGGACACGTGGGCGACGGAAATTTCCACATGGCTTTCGTCCTCGATCCGAACAACCCCGCGGAGCACGAAGAGGCCTTGCGTCTGGAAGAAAAAATCATCCGGCGCGCGCTGGAAATGGGCGGCACGTCCACGGGTGAACACGGCATCGGATTTGGCCGCAAGAAGTATCTTCCGATCGAGCATGGCGCGGCGGTCGAAGCAATGCGCGCGATCAAACAAGCGCTCGATCCGGATAACCGGATGAACCCGGGGAAAATGGTGGAACCGCGGCCGCTGCGCGATTAGCGCGAGCGACGCGAAAGTTCTTCGCGCCAACCGCTTAACGGCGGAGCTTTTTCCAACTGGCCGGCACGTCCACGTAAGAGCGGCTCAACTCAGTGACAGACGCGCAACCGAGAAGTTTTAGCACGCGTTCCAAATCCGCGCGCAGGATTTGAAGAGCGCGGATGACTCCCGCTTCGCCAGCGGCGCCGAGACCGTAAGCGTAAGCGCGGCCAATCAGTACGGCGCGTGCGCCGAGGCAAAGTGCCTTGGCGATGTCGCTGCCGCGGCGCACGCCGCCATCCATCAATACCTCCGCGCGCCCGCTGACGGCTTCCACAACTTCAGGCAGAGCGCGCAGCGAAGCTTCAACGCAATCGAGTTGCCTTCCGCCATGGTTTGAAACGACAACTCCTGCCGCGCCTTCATCGAGCGAGCGGCGGGCATCATCGCCGGTCAAGACGCCCTTCACCACAATGGAGCCGCGCCAGGCATCGCGCAGCCAGCGCAGATCTGCCCAAGTCACTACCGAGCGTGCGAGCGCCTCCTGAGTTTCCGCCAGCCGCATTGGCCCGCGTCCTGGAACGATTACGTTAGGAAGCGTCAGCATTCCGCCGTCCATCAGAAATCGCAACAGCCATCCGGGCCGGTTCATCAACTGAGGCGAATGCCGGAATTTGGACAGTAATTTGCTGCCGATAAGCGCGCCTGCGTTGTTGCGCACGTCGCGCTCGCGCATGCCGAACGTGCCGGTGTCGATGGTGATGGCGAGAACGGTGAATCCTGCTTTCCACGCGCGATCGAGGGCTGCTTCGGCGGCATCGCGCCCGCCCACGAGATATAGCTGATACCATTTCGGGCCAACAGTAGCCTGCGCCACATCCTCAAGCGGCGAACCGGAAATTGTGGTGAGCGTATAGCCGACGCCCGCCTTTCCAGCCGCGCCAGCAGCGGCGACCTCTCCACGCGGCCACAGCATGCGCGAAAAACCCACGGGCGCGAGCAGCAATGGCATGGAAAGATCGCTGCCGAGAGATGAAGTGCACGTCGCGCACTTGTCTAGGAAGACGGCGTTACGCGGGCGGAAAGTGACCTCCTCGAAGGCGCGAACGTTTTCGCGTAGCGTGACTTCGCCTTCAGCGCCGCCATCCACATATTCGAAGACGGCGCGCGGCAGACGCCGTTGCGCCACGCGGCGCAAATCCGCGATGTTTACGACTCGCGGTGAGGCCACTCGGCGCTCTGCACGCGTCATCGGCGCGAACCTTCTAACGGCGATATTTCGAAAAGCTGAGCCGCTGGAACTGGCAAGGAAATCCTTTCGCGCGCTCATTCTACCCGGTATTCTCTTGCTTTTGTTGGCGGATGCCTTGCTTTGCAATAACGGCTGCACCCCGCGCAGCAAGAGCGCGGATATATTTCGAGGAGAAGCACGATGAAAGTGGGCGATGCGATCGCGGAAATTCTGAAACGAGAAGGCGTGGAGATCATTTTCGGCTATCCGGTGAATCATCTGCTCGAATCGGCGGCGGCGGCCGGGATTCGCCCGATCATCGTGCGCCAGGAACGCGTTGGCTTGCACATGGCGGACGCGCTCTCGCGGCTGACGAGCGGGCGCAAGCTGGGCGTGTTCGCGATGCAGCATGGGCCCGGCGCGGAAAACTCGTTTGGCGGCGTGGCACAGGCGTATAGCGAGTCCGTGCCCATTCTGGTGCTGCCGATGGGCTACACACGGCGCGCGGCGCAGATCGATCCGAATTTCAATTCCGTGAATAGCATGCGCACGGTGACGAAATCGGCGGAAGCAATCTGGTCCGCGGCGGAAATTCCCAATATTTTTCGGCGTGCGTTTTCGCGGCTGCGTAACGGACGTGGAGGCCCGGCGCTGATCGAGATGCCGATGGATATCTTCACGGAAGAATTTCCAGGCGACCTCGTTTACGAGCCGGTGGTTTCCGCGCGCTATGGGCCCGATCCCGCGGACATACAGCAAGCCGCCGCTGCGTTGGTGGAAGCAAAAACTCCCGTGATTTATGCCGGTCAAGGAATTCATTGGTCGCGGGCATGGAATGAACTGAAGAGGCTCGCCGAGATGCTGGGGGCGCCAGTGGTCACCAGTCTTCAGGGCAAAAGCGCGTTTCCGGAAAATCATCCGCTGGCCGTGGGAGCCGGCGGCAATTCGTTTCCCGCGACTGTGCCCTATTTTCTGCAGCGCGCGGACTGGATTTTCGGCGTCGGCTGCAGCTTCACGCAGAGCACGTTCGCGGTAGCGATGCCTCCCGGCAAGAAGTTCATTCACGCTACGCTCGATCCGAATCACATAAACAAGGATGTGCGGGCGGAAATCGCGCTGGTCGGCGACGCAAAATTGACGCTCGAGACGTTGTGCGGCGAAGTGGAAAAGCTCCTGCGAACTCCAAGAACCCAGCCATGGCCAGTAGCGCGGGAAATTACGAGCGTGCGCGAGGCGTGGCTGGCCGAGTGGGCGCCGCGGGTCAACTCCGACGAAGAACCTTTTTCGCCCTATCGGGTGCTGCGCGACTTGCAGCGGACGGTTGACGTGGCGAACACGATCATCACGCACGACGCCGGCAGCCCGCGCGATCAGCTCGCGCCATTCTGGGTGAGCACGGAGCCGCTTAGTTACATTGGGTGGGGGAAAACGACGCAACTCGGTTATGGGCTCGGACTGGCAATGGGCGCGAAACTGGCGCGTCCCGAGAAACTTTGTATCAATGTATGGGGCGATGCCGCGATTGGCTTCACGGGCATGGATTTCGAAACCGCGGTGCGCGAGCGTATCCCGATCCTTTCCATCCTGCTGAACAATTTCAGCATGGCGATGGAGATTCCCATCATGCCGGTCTCGACGGAAAGATACCGCGCCACGGATATTTCCGGGGATTACGCGGCGATGGCGCGAGCGTTCGGCGGATATGGCGAACGCGTCACATCTACCGCGGAAATCGTACCGGCGATTCGACGCGGAATCGAGCAGACCCGGAAAGGCGTTCCGGCCCTGCTGGAGTTCATCACCCGGAAGGAAATCGCGCTATCGCGCCAATACCATTCGCCGAGCGGCCAATAGAACGCCGCTGGAATGTGGACGTGCAGGGTTACGCGGTATTGATAATCGCCCCCGCCAAGATCATGCTGACAATGACGCATCGAATGGCGGTGGCGAATGGCACGGACGGAAGAAACGCTCAAAGTTGGCAAGCGCAGCCTGACGCTATCCAACGTTGATAAAGTTTTATATCCCACTGCCCGATTTACCAAGGGCCAGGTCATCGACTACTACATTCGCGTGGCCCGCTATATTCTTCCGCATCTGAAAAACCGGCCGGTCACGCTGAAACGTTACCCGGACGGAGTTCGCGGAGAATTCTTCTACGAGAAAAACGCGCCGGCATTCACGCCGTCATGGGTAAAGCGGTTTTCCGTACAGCGGCAACTGCGCGGCGGCACGATCCATTACATCCTCATCAACGACCTGCCGACGCTCGTCTGGGTCGCGAACATGGCGAGCATCGAACTGCATCCGTTTTTGCACCGCGCGCCAAAAATCAGCGTGCCGACGGAAATCGTGTTCGACCTCGATCCGGGCGAAGGAACGGACATTCTGGGTTGCGCGCGTGTGGCCACGCTCATTCGCGACGTGCTCGGTCAATTGAAACTGAAGTCGTTCGTGAAAGTATCGGGCTCGAAGGGATTGCAGGTGTACGTGCCGCTCAATCGTAATTTGACGTACGACGTGACGAAGGAATTTGCGAAGACGCTTGCTGAACTCATGCAGGAGCGGAATCCGGATTTGATTGTCGCGAAGATGGCCAAGGAGATGAGGAAACGAAAAGTATTTATCGACTGGAGCCAGAACACGGAAAGCAAAACAACGGTATGCGTTTATTCGCTGCGCGCGAAGTCCGATGTGCCGTACGTCTCGCTGCCGGTTACATGGGAGGAACTCGAGAAAGCGGTGCAGGCTAAAGATGTGCGGAGCTTGTATTTCGAGCCTGAACAGGCATTGAAGCGCTTGGAAACGGCGGGCGATCTGTTCGCGCAAATCGAGACTCTGAAGCAGGATTTACCGGGCGAAGTTTTGGCGGCGCTGAGGCAAACGGCGAAGCCGCTTGAGCAGTATCGTGAAAAGCGCGATTTTTCCTCCACTCCTGAGCCGACGCCGGTAGTCCCGGAAAGAAGCCGGCAAGGCAGCACGCGGCGGTTTGTAGTTCAAAAACACGCCGCGAGCCATTTGCATTACGACTTCCGGCTGGAAATGGAAGGAGTCCTGAAATCATGGGCGGTGCCGAAAGGACCGCCGCTGGAGTCGAACGTGAAGCGACTGGCTATGCCAGTCGAAGATCACCCCATCGCGTATCTCGACTTCGAGGGGATCATTCCCAAGGGGCAATACGGCGGCGGGACGGTGATGGTCTGGGACATTGGCACATACAATCTGATCGAAGGAAACGTTCACAAAGGCTTCCTGAAATTTTATATGTCGGGCAAAAAGCTGAAGGGAGAATGGCTACTCACGCGAGCGCATGACGGGAATGGCGGCCGTCCAAAGTGGTTCCTGATTAAGGCAACGGCGAACGTCCTTCGGATTTCGAAGCGCAGGGCGGATCGGTCGGTGATCAGCGGAAGGACCATGGAGGAGATCGCCGCGCGCCCGGAGCACCAGTGGCAAAGCAGGGCCAGGTAAAGCGGGTTGTCACAACTGGCACCGCTCGTGTCCAGCGACTCGCAGCATGGTGACGATTGACGCCCGGAATCGCCACCAAAGACCCGCGCGGAGACGCGCGGCAGCGCCCGCGCTTGCCAGACGCAGACGCCACGTAACAACTACGATCCGCAGCAATTCCGATCAGTTTTGCCCGTTTGGCTGATTCTGCTGTTCCTGTTCGGGAGCGGGCACAACGATGATTTCCCCGTATTGCCAGGGGTATTCCTTGCAATGGTAAATGTATGTCCCCGGCTTATCGAACGTGACCGTCGCGACATCCAGAGGATGCAACGCGCGCGTGGACCAGGACCCGTCAAGAGCTTCGATCGTGTGAACCAAAGTTCCGTTGTTCTTGAAAGTGACCGGCGTACCGGCGGTCACTCGCGCGCGGTACGGGTTGAAAGCGTATTCGTCCGTCATGTAGTGTGACCCGGAGAGGCCCGAGTCCTGCCCGAGCGAAGCGGTTTGGATTGTTGAAGTGTTGGTGATGACGCCAGAAAACTCCTGTTCGGGCGGCGCGCGCGGTGCGGGCTGCTGCGGAAGCGTTCCACCGAGTTTGAAGGCCCAAACTTGGCCGCCCGCGATTGTGACGATGTATTCTTCGCCATTTTGTTCAAATGCGATCGGCGGACCGCCAGTGGCCGCGCCCGTTTGGAACTGCCAGACGAGATTCCCATTCGAGGCGTCGTACGCCCCCAGGTCGCCATTGCCCGGCGTCGCAAACACCAGACCGCCCGCCGTCGCCAGCGCGCCAGTGGGGCGATGGCCGCGAAATTCTTTTTTCCAGACGACCTTGTCCGTGCGGCTGTCAATCGCCGCCAAAACGCCAAAACTCAACCCGCTCAGACCCGGCACGTGCGCGCTGAAGCTGCCGCTAAAGTAATCCGGATCGGCGGCGCGCCGGAACCATTGCAAACCAGCGTTTCCCGACGCGTAGAAAAAGCGGGTCTGAGGATCGTATGCCATCGGATCGACGCGCATCCCGTAAACCGGCGCCAAAAGATTTGGCCGATCAACGGAAGCGGGAGTGAAAAAGCAGCCGACGGTGAAGCCGGCGGGAAGCTTCTGAGTTCTCCAGTAGTTGCAGTCGGGCAGGACGGGCTCTGCGCCAACTGGGTACGGCTGCGTTTTCGAGGTCTTCTGAAACGCATCCTGATCGACTCGCCGATTGTCGATTTTTTCTAATGGCTGGCCAGTGGTGCGATTGAGTATGAAGAGATAGCCGTCGGTGCGCATGGCCGCGATGGCCTTGACGGTCTGGCCGTTCACTTCCGCGTCAAACTGCACGAGCGGCTCGGCAACATCGGCCTCCCAAATGTCGTGATGAACCACCTGGTAATGCCAGCGCAACTTCCCGCTCTTGTTATCAAGCGCGATCACCGAATCGGTGTAGAGGTTGTCGCCGGGGCGATTTTCCCCGCCATATTGCGGCACGGCGTTGCCGGTGGGATAGAAATCCAGACCCAACTGGGAATCGTAAGTCCCGTTTAACCAGATGGCGCCCCCGCCATGCTTCCACGCGTCGTTGTTTTTCGGCCAAGTGTCCGAACCTGGCTCGCCCGGCGACGGAATGATGAAAAAGCGCCAGACCTCGTGGCCAGTTTTGGCGTCAACGGCAACGATCTGTCCGCGGTATCCGAAATCGGCGTTCAAGCCGATCGATACGATGCCGTCGGCGTACAGCGGAGCGCCCGAAGAGCCGCCCACCACTTCGCCCGAAGGATTGTGCAGATCGGCCTTCCAAACAAACTCGCCGGTGTCTTCGCGGAGAGCAACGAGATAGGAATTCGAGAGGCCAACGAACACCATGCCGTCGCCGACTGCCACGCCTCCGCGCGCCGGTTCGCCGCCGCGCTGCGCATGGTAGCGCCATGCGGTCTTGCCCGTGGCGATGTCCAGGGCATAAACGTATGGCGGGGCGGTGAAGAGCAGCAAGCCGTGGTCCACCACCGCGCTGGCGCGAGCGGTAGGCGGCGGCACAATCTTATCCGAGACCCACGCCGCCCCCAGCTTGGAGATATTCCGCGAATCGATTTGGGTGAGCGGAGAATAGCGCGTGTTCTGCATGTCGCCGTTGACGGTGGGCCATTGCGCCCTCGCGGCCCGCGCGCCGATCGTCGAGAAGGCAATCACAATGGCCACACAAAACCCCGTACAGGCCGATCGGATTTGCCAAGCCCTACGTGTGATTCGAAGTCCCTTTCGTTCCATCATTACGTCTCCCGAAAAAATCGGCGCCTGACTCGCCGCACCTGTATAATTGCATCGTCGTATTGTTGTCAAGACACCATTGCCCGGCAACTCGCGCGACCGCGCGCTACGCGGCTCGATTGGGGATTATCGCATTCGAGCTTGGGCGCGCAAGCGGAGTTCTCTTATACTGAAACATCGTCTGTCCCGGAGAAAAAATGGCGATGATGGCCGATGGCGCGCAGCCGATTCCGCGCCGCGCCGAACTTGAACCTGCCGCCATGCGCAAGGCAAATCCCGCAAAATCGGAGCACCGCGAACGCGCTCCGCACATTGATACGCTGATTCAGCTCGTGTCGGTGCGCGTAGTCCGTGTTGCGGACTTGATTCTTCGAATCGGCAAAATTACCTTTGGCGGCCGCTTTGGACTGAAGCCGACGGACCTGCGGATTTTGATCATCCTCGGGGCCCATCAGCCGATCTCCGTGAACGAGGTCAGCCGCAGGACGCATATCGATAAGGCATGGATCAGCCGGTCGCTGGGAGCTTTATTGCGAAGAAAGCTGATCAAAAAGACCGCGCATCCCGCCGATAGCAGAGCGTCGTCGCTTTCCTTGACCAAGAAAGGCGAAGCGCTGTTGCGCCAGATCGCTCCGGTTGCTGAAGAGTATCAGCGCCAGCTACTGCGCGGGCAGCAACGAAGCGAGGTAGAGCGCGTACTGGATTTGCTCGCGGAGCGGGCCGAGGAGATGTACCAGCAAACGGTTCCGCAGCGCAAAAATGCCCGCCGGCCGCGTTAGACGATCATTCACTCAATCGGTCAGATTCAGCACACCCCGCTGCCCTCGCTAATTTGCCCCCGAGTAGTCACCGGCTAGAGCCACAAGTTACGCCCATTCGTCGATGGATGTGCCACCCTCGGGCCTGAAATCGGTCGCAAACCAGACGCTGGCTGTCTTGCCGCCGGCCACAACCGTGTTGATGCCGTTGCCCGCAGCAAATGGCTTTATCAACGTATCTCCCGGAACGGTCAACCAGTCGGCGTACGGTTTCAGTCCTTGGCGCGCCAACGGCGCCAGCATACTGGCGACGATAGAATTTCCCCAATACGACGCCGCTGGTTTTTCGACGTTCTCGGAAAGCCACTTGCCAAGGGCTTCCTTGGAGCCGAACCCCTGAGCGCCTTTCAGCAACTCCGCGACCGAGGGATCCATGATGATGGTCGCGCCCATCCCCGATAACGACGCCATGTAGTCGCGCATCAGCAGTTGCGGAGCGTAATGCTGCGCGGCCCAGCCGGTGCTGTTGATGAAATTCCAGCCGGTGAATATCGTTACGATATTGTCGGAAGGTTTGTGTCCCATCTGCACGTGCAGGGGACGCCAGCCTTGCGGCAAGGACTCCTCGTTTTCCGCGAAACAAAGATTGTCGTAGCGCAGCGGATTGCTGAGCGATGCAAAGCCCGTCACGCCCTCGTTGTAACCCTGGATCGCCTTGTGAATGAGCGTCATCGACCGGCCGATGACGGAATTCGCTTCGTTATCCGGCCCAAGCGCTCCCAGCCCGGAATTCATCCCAATCTTGTTGCGAATCGGACCGTTCACCACGATCATCTGCGCGATCGAAGTTGTTGAGTCCATGTACGGCACTCGCGTGGAGAGCGCCAGAATCACGGGCAAATATTCGGGCTTGGCGCCGGCCATCACGGCAACGGTCGCGACTTTTTCCACGGTAAACGGGCGGCGCGCACCGAACGTTCCAGAACCGGATTTTATGATTTCATCAGGCTGGCGGCTGGTTCCCTTCAGCATGGCCGCGACTTTTTCTTCCGTGGGCAAGATCACCGGGTTGTAGTCGGTCCAGTGTCTGGCCATGAACAGGCGCTGTAAATTATCGGGCGTATCCGGCGGAAGCATGCGCGGCTCGGCAGCCGCCGCGCCAGGCGCAGGCCCGGACAATTTTTCCTCAGGGGTAAGCGGGCTGGTAAGCGCGTCCACAACGGCTTGCATGAATGGCTTGCCGCTGACCATGTCTTTGCCTGCGACGAATTTCGCGGCTACCGCCTCGGGCTGTCCGGCGAACGGAAATGGCACGCCCACGAACCGAAGAGGCATGCCGCTGTCGTACTTGAAGTAGGCGCCCAGGCCAAACGACACTACGTTGTCACCTGCGAGAGCGACGGTGGGGATCTGATACTTGCGCTCGATTTCTCCTGCTTCGCGGCTCACGGACGCGACGCAGCCGTGTCAACCAGCGACGCCGATAATTACAGCGTCTCCGTGGTTGTCGGCAATCTCCTTCCACAGCGCCGGATCGTCAGTGACGAAGTTCCCGCTCTTGATCTTGTAGATCGTCTTCACACTGGGCATGTGCTGCGCGAACCAGCGTTGCATTTCGTGGAGAACGTCGCCGTTCTGCTGCATTCCTCCCCAGTCGAAGTCCACAACGTAAATTGTCTTCCCCTGTAAAGTGGCTAGCCGAGGCGCCAGCGGCACGCGATTCGCCAGCTTGGTTTCGATTCCGGGGTTCAGCACGGAGACTAAGCCTTCCGATCCGCAACCCGCGGCATCGGGCGCGGCCAGAGGAGCCGTGCGTGCAAACGCCGACGTACCAGCCGCGAGAGCCGGGCTGATTCCTAAGAGCGCCAACATTTTTCGCCGATCCATAATCGCCTCCTCGATTTCGATGCTATTCATGCCGTCGAGCCGTCAGATCCATTCGTTGATCGACGCGCTCTTCACGTAATGCATCCCGCCGTAATCCCAGTACAAATTGTTCGACGATCCAGTAACCAAGATGTTGATCTGCGCCTTGCTTCGGAAATGCGGCGCGGACTCGCCCTGGCTCTGATAGAGGAAATCCGTCAGCTTATCGACGCTATCGTATCCCTCGCTCTTCATGTAGTTGGCCACGGCGGGGCTGAGTACCGCGAGAATCCCGAACAGTTGGTCCTGGTCGTTCGCGATGTTTTTAAGTTCCTGCGCGAAGTTCATGTCCTTGGACCAAACGGCGTACTTGGAATTCTTCGCCGAAATCATTCCCCATCCCTCGAATATACTCACGGCGTTTTCATTCGGCTTGAACCCACGCCGGACGCTGAACGGCTCCCAGGGAGACTCCTTTTCGTTCTCCGCGATGATGATGTTCGCGTAATTCATGGGATTCCCGATCACGCCCATGTACGTCTGATCGACTTTGCCGCAGTTCCCGCCGTTGATTGAAAGCAGCGTGTACGCGCGCCCAATTGTTGCATTAGCATGACTGAAAGGGCCTAGCGCGCCGATATGGTAGTTCAATCCGATTTGATCGCGGATCGGACCATTGATCACCACTGCTTCGGTAAACGAATTGTCGGAGCTCGATATCGATTCCTTGCCAATCGAGGCGATTGCCAAAATCACCGGAAAGTATTTCGGATCGGCGCCTGCCATCACCGCGTTCACGGCCACCTGCCTGACGGTATAGGACCAATATTCATATACCCCAGGCGTCGGCGACATCTTGCCAACCACATCATCGGGCTTGCGGCTTGTCCCCTTGAGCATCGCGTCCACCCGCTCTTTCGTGGGCAAAACAACCGGCAGATAATCGGTCATTCTCTGCTTCATCAGCAGGCGCTGCAGGCTTTCCGCGGTTTCGGGCCCGTACGTCTCCGGCCCGGCGGACTGCGGGATCGTCCGGGTAGCCGTGTCTTCGCCGCTGATCGGTGTGGTCAGCTCTGCGACGATCTCCTGCATTACGGGCTTTCCCGTAATTGGATCGTTTCCGTCGATCACGTCGTGGCGTAGTTGTTCCGCCGTCTTCCCCCAAACGGGCGATTTGACGTACGTAAACCGCAGGTGCGGCATGCCCTTCTTGGCTGCGTTTTCTTCAACCAACTGCTGGAAGTATTGCGTGATGATGGAAACGGTCGGCTTGTGAAATTCGGATTCGAAGGAGATGTCGTGGCCAACGACCGCTGGCGAGCAGTAGCTTCAATGCCCCACTCCCATCACTACGGCATCGCCTTTGGCCTTGATCTCCGCCCACAGTGCCGGATCCACCTGAGGAAATCCGCCGGATTTGAGCCTGTAAACCGCCGTGACGCCGGGAACGTTCTGGTTGAACCATGCGACCATTTCTTTCATCAGGACGTCCGTCCCGGGAAAGCCGTCGTCCACGAAATACACGGTCTTGCCATCGAGAGATTTCGGCCGCGGCGCCATTCCCAACAGCTGGATCGCTGGCGGCGTCCCCAACGGGCTTAGGATCGTAAGCTTTGGGTCGAAGTCGCCCCTGGCGCTTGTGGAGGCCATTGGTTCAGCGGCCCTCGCGGCATAGGAAGGCGCGGCGGCTGCCAGCGCCGGTGTGATTCCGAGCAACGACAACATCTTTCGTCGATCCATCAGCGCACCTCCAATTTGTCTCGATCGTCGGCAAGCCCGCTTTCGCCTGGAGAGCGGAGAAGAAGAGAGGTGAAGATTTCTCAGCGGCCCGCATGTTGTTCGAACCTTCCGTTTGCGCCGTCAACATCTTCAGGCTAATGCTCAGGACCGATTGCTCCCGCCGGCTGATCGTTGCGGCGGGCCAAGTACAACAAACTCGATTGTAGTTGTCAAGACAACAAAATGCCCGGCGTGCCCGCGAATTTCTTGACAAACATGCTGCTTCCGGTATCTATTTCGGTGGTTCTTCCGGCATCCGCCGGCATTGGCGCGCGGCCAGACTGAGCCGGTGCTTTTGAAGTCGCTGCGTACCTCCGTGGGTGAAGGCGCATAATATATATAGGGCTCGTGGGGCAGGCGCGTAACGCAGGTGGCCTATGGGAAAAACGAACATGAATTCGACTGCAACGGCAAAGGGTTTTCCGGTTCCAAGTTCGCTAAAGATCGTTCCGGGCACGGAGCGCGCGCAGGCCGCGTATCCCTATTACATGCAGTTCACGAAGGAAGACGACCAGCGGTTCTGGTTTTACAACTCCATGCATTTCCCCGAGCCGATGTGCGTTTTCGATATGGTGACGGCCGAGGCCGCCTACGCCGCGCTAGGCTCGGCCAATACGCGAGTGCATTCCCTGCCGACCACCCTTGGCATCGACTACCGCATCATCAATGGGCGCGTTTATATCGGCGGGAACGGTGTAACCGATCCCAAGGAGATCGAGCGGCGCACCAGGGAATTTCAGCAGCGCGCGTTCTACTACTACGCCAATTGGGAGCGGCTCTTCGCGCAATGGAAGCAGAAGATGCTCGCGCTAATCCGCGAGGCCGAAGCCCTGCCGAAACTCGAGCTGCCGGAGTTCGAGCCTCTGCAATACGTCCACGCCGGCCGCGGCATCGCATCGAACCACTACCTTCTCGAAACCTACCAGAAAACTCTCGAAGGCTACTACCGGATGTGGCATCACCACTTCGAATTTCTTCTGCTCGGCTACGGCGCTTATCTGACGTTCTTCGATTTTTGCAAAAAGGCCTTTCCTGAAATCAGCGATCAGACGGTGGCGCGAATGGTCGCCGGTCTCGAAGCCGAGATTTTCCGGCCAGACGATGAGCTGCGCCGCCTGGCCAAATGCGCGATTGATCTCGGGGTTGACGATCAGTTCCGGACGGGCCGGCCGCCCGACGAAATCATCCAATCGCTGAAGCAAACGGGCGAGCGCGGTGACGCATGGCTCAAGGAGCTTAACGTCTCGCGCGATCCTTGGTTCAACATCAACGTCGGCGATGGCTTTTATCATTATCACCGTTCCTGGAACGATGATCTGTCGATGCCTTTCGCCGCGCTCCCCGGCTATATCGCCAACGCGAAACGGGGAGAACGGCTTGAGAGGCAAACAGACCGCCTGATGGACGAGCGCAAGAAGCTCATCGCCGACTATCGCGAACTTCTCGAAACCGAGGACGATCGCGCCGTCTACGATCAGATGATCGCGCTCGCGCATCGCGTGTTCCCGTACGTCGAAGGGCATAAGTTCTATTGCGAGCACTGGTACACGAATCTGTTCTTCAACAAAATCAGGGAATTCGGCGCGCTGCTGGCGCGGAATGGGTTCTTTCCTGACAGTGAAGACGTGTTTCAGTTGAGCCATTACGAAGTCGAGGCCGCCGTCGTGGACCTCATGACCGCGTGGTCCAACGGCTCGGAACCGCGCGGTCCGGCCGTCTGGCCCGCTATCGTCAAGGAGCGCAAAGCGGCTATCTTGGAGTGGTCCAAGCATGACACCGCGCCGGCGCTTGGTCCGGTTCCGGATATCATCGACGATCCCGCCATCGTCATGCTCTGGGGCATCACGCGCGAAAATCTGGATGCCTGGCTTTCGGCCGGCGAGCAGCCGGATTCCAACGAGATCAAGGGGTTCGCCGCTTCGCATGGCGTTGTGGAGGGTGTTGCGCGCGTGGTGAAATCCGTCGATGACATCAACCGCTTAAAACACGGCGATATTCTCGTCTGCCAGGTTACAAATCCTAGCTGGGCGCCCGTTTTCCAGAATATTGCTGCCGCCGTCTCGGACATCGGAGGCTCTATGAGCCACGCCGCCATCGTCGCCCGCGAATACGGTCTCCCGGCCGTCGTCGGCACGGGCACGGCCACTCAGAAGATCAAGGACGGCCAGCGCATTCGCGTTGATGGTGGGCGTGGAATCGTTACGATCCTCGAATAGCAAATAGGTGATATTACGTGCCGTCTTCAGAAATCATTGGCTGGTTTGCCGACGTTGGCTTGCCTGACCGCTCAACTGTCGGAGGCAAAGGCGGTTCCCTGGGCGAGTTGACGCGCGCCGGGATTCCCGTC
>JASHPG010000056.1 GCA_030038275.1 Candidatus Acidiferrales bacterium
ATTGCCTGTCTCCGAAATCGAACCGGCTTCTTCCAAGCCGGAGGACCGCGTTGAATTCGGCCTCAACGTGGGGCAGATGAACGTTTCCGACCAGTTGGGCGCGTGGGCCAGCGTCGGGAGTTCCGGGACGGTACGATTTGGCAGCAGCATGGGAACGGGATTTGGCCAGCGCGTCGGCAGAGGCTTTATGAGGCCCGCCGGAGGTGGAATGCCCGGTGCATTCGGCAATTTCTCAGGGACATCGGCTCCGGGCGCGATGGGCCTGAACGGAGCGACGTTTAGCGGCGAGGGAGTTGTCCAAGACGGGGAATTCCACTTCAGCTTGGGCGCAGGCCTTGGCCGCGGGAGGTCGCCCCGCAACCGGAACCTGGCGTCGAATGACGACAGCGGGCCCGGCAGCGGGCAGGCATCACTCTTGCAATTCACTTCGGGTCAGTTTTCGACCGGGTCTGAAGCCGCTAGCACGGACGATGCAACGAGCGATGACTATTCCGGGCTCTTGAGTGAAAGTCCGGACGAGATTTTGAGTTCGCCGGAGACGACAACATCCGAACTCAGCGATCCGGGAATCGTGACACCCTCCGCCGACGTCACCCTGCAACCCGGCATGTTTGCCGGAGGAGCTCTGTTCCACCCGCACGGCGGCGGCTTCGGCGGCGCGCGAGGCGGAGGAGCGCCCTTCGGCGGCGGATTTCGACCGGCGCGAACTGCTTCGTTCGCGGCTCCCGGAGGAGCAGGCCCATCGGGCGCGCCGGGGGGAAGACCGTTCGGCGCTCCGGGCCACTTTGTTTTCAATACCTACAATGTTGCGGGATCGGTACGCGTAAATCTGGATAGACCGACTCAACCCGAAGAAAAAAATCCTAAGCTGACGGCGGTCGGTACCGATCCAGCGACGGGAGAAAGCTGGGTCGCAATCGGCAGCCAGTTGATTCATCTGGGCGCGGACGGGTCGCTCCTCGGATCGTATTACATGGCCACTCCCGATGGCACGCCGCTGCACCCCACGGCAATCCTGGTGGAACGCGACCGGCTTCTCCTGGCCGACGATCCTCTCGGAGTCTTTTCGTTCGCGCGGCCAGACCACTCAGCTCCGGCGCGAGCCACTCTTTCCGCCCGAGCGGCCGCCGAGCCCGCCTCTCACTAAGCTCCCCCGGCTCTCCAATGGAGCCGGGGAAGCTCCTGGACTCGATTTGCAATCGCGCTAGAACGAATACTTCAAGCCGAATTGCAGGATGCGGCCCGACACGGAACTCGACGTAATCAGCCCGAAGGTCGAAGAGCCGTATCCGTTGCCCGGCTGGTTGAATTGAGCATGATTGAAGAGGTTGTAGAATTCGGCGCGGAACTCGAGGTTTGCGTTCTCGCTCAGTCCTCCGACCACCGTGTTCTTAATGATGGCCGCGTCGAAATTGAGCTGCGTGCAGCAGCGCATGATTCCGACACCGGAGTCACCGAACCCGCTGCCGCATCCGACGAATTGAGGATTCGCTCCGGTACAGAGCCCCGTGAACGGTCCCGCGCCTGTATTTGGCGCACCGCCAAACAAGGGCAGTGAAGTGAACGCAGCGGGGTTGATGAACCCTTGCGCAGTCGCGCAGCCTGTGAATTTTGTTGGTATGCCCAGCCTGCAGTTCATGCTGCCGGAGGTATTCAGATCAACGCCTGACTTGCAGTTCCCCAGCGAATTGCAATCGACTGGATCGGCATACTCCGCGCGGGTGTATGGGCCTGTCGCCGGAACCGAAGTGCCGTAAAGCAGCGTCGATTCATTTCCGGTCTCGCCATCGCTAACGCTAAATGGAAGTCCATCCTGAATGGTGGTGACGCCTGAAATGCCCCAGCCGCCGAGCAACTTTCGATGCCAGCCCTCGCCCTTGTAGGGAAGATTGTATTGATAGGTGAGCACAAAACGCTGAGGACGATTAAAGGCGGCCGGCCCGTACTGCTGGCGATAGTTTAAGGGATCGTTGCTGGAGGCGCTTCCGGAAAGGACGTTGCCCGGCGTGGCGATGCCGGTGCCTGCTTCGCTAGCATTGATGTCGGTCTTCAGGTTGCTCCACGTGTATGCCGCTTGGATCATCAATCCGTTGGCGAAGTTGTGGCGCAGCATGAGCTGCAGGCTGTTGTAAAGGCTGGCACCGTCGGTTTCCACCTGCTGCAAGTTTCCGGGATTCACGCCGAGGTAGGCAACGCGGCCAAGATAGTTTGAAGTTGTGTTGTATAGGACTTGAGTTGCCGGATTCGTGTTTTGCGAATCGTTCATCGGAAACGAGCTGGCGGGGTGCTCCAGCAGTTGGTTCACCCTGTCTGTTGGCGGATCGCACGTAGCAGACGCGGCACCGCAGTCCACTAGATAAGCGAGGTTCGGGTTGCGATTCCAGTCATAGAGATGAATGCCGTGGGAACCCACGTATCCGATGTCCGCAACCCAGCCGCGCGAAAACTCGTACTGCACGTCCAGATTGTATTCCTGGACTTTGGGAGTGCGCATCGCGGGGTCGTCGCCGGAATTCAGCAGACCGGAAGCGTTGCCGCCGAAGGCGTCCGTGATGCCGGTGGCTCCGGTGGCCGGGCTTCCGCTTGCGACCACGAGAGTTCGGGGAATGAAGCCGAGGAATTGCGGGCAGGTGCTTGGCGTACAGAAAGGATTTTGAAGCGTTTGCCCGGGGTTGATGCCGACGCCCGTCGCGTACGGCGGCATATTTCCGAGGATATTGTCGCCGACTAGGTTACCGTACACGCGGTCGAAGAACATGCCGTACCCGGCGCGAACAACCAGTTTGTCCATTGCCTGCCATGCCAGCCCGAGCCGTGGGGAAAAATTGTCGAGCGGCGCGCCCTGCAAAAGAGTCTTGTTCGTGTTAACGACGATGCCGGTGGAACCGAATTCGCCTGTCAGATTGCCGTAAGACGCCCGGTTGTAATCGCTCTGGATGACGTAACCCGCCAGCGTGCCTCCCGGATTATTTAAGAAGAACGAACCGGTGTCCACGAGTCCAGCGGCTTCGTGAGTAAAGTTCGTGAATACGCCGTCTTCGTCCGTGGGCCAGCTGTCATATTCCCAGCGCAGGCCGAGGTTGAGGGTCAGATTGTGCGTCACCTTAAAATCGTCCTGGGCATAGGAAGAAAATTCATTTACACGCCAGTGTTTAGGATTCGGCGAGCCGGGAGGCAGCAAACGCCACGTGCTATTGATCACCCAATTCATCGGTACGGCAGATGCGGTGCCATCGGATGGTCCGCTGCTGCTGGTAAGAATGTCCGCGATATTTCCGGCGACCAGCCAGCCTCTCTCGCGGTTTGGCTGCGCCCAGTTCCACTGGATTCGCTGCGTATTCACGCCGAAACGGAACGAATGCTTGCCGTGATTCCAGGAAATCTGGTCGCCGCTGAGGAAGTTGTTCTGAATGCTTCGCGTCGCCGAGAAAAAGTTTCCTCCGGCGCTCCAGGCTCCCCAGAGAAGTGGACTTGTGGCGCCCGGAACAAGTACGCCGTCCGCGATCCCGACGCTGCCGATGACCGGGATCAGTGAATCCTCGCGATTCTTTGCTGCCGCCGACGTAAGGGGGCAGGGCGTCCCATCGTTGACAGCGGGGGTTAAGTTGAGAGGCGTCACGCCGTCACCCGCGCAGGATTGAACTGTGACGCCATCCTGCACGTTCAGGTACAGACGGTTAAAAGAGCCGTAGACCTGGTTGACGACATTGTCGCTCAGGACTGATGTGAGCCTCACGACGGCGATTTGTGAACCGTAACGGGCGTCTTCGGGCGCGCCGGGATAGCAGCCGGTGACGATACAACTGAAGCTTTGCGTCTGCGGATCATTTGAAAAGAAATATTTCTCGGTGAGAGTGTTATGCGGCGTGAGGATGAAATCCGTGTTGATCATAAACTGATCTTCGTTCGCGATCGTGGGTTGCGAAATCGTGGTTGGATTTGAGCACGCGCCGCTGGCGACGTCGCAGAATGGGGCGTTCGTCGCGGGGTTATAGAGAAGGCTCGGAATGTAATACCCATTGTTGTAGCCGCCCTGCGCCTGCGGAATTTTTTCCGTCTGGCGCAGGAGATTTATCGCGGTGTTGCTAATGTTCGAGCCGTCGGCCAAGACAGGAGTGTTCGTGCCAATGCCCCCAGCACCGGCGGGATCAAATGTTCCGGCAAAAGCGCAGCCAAGGTACTGCCGATAAGTCGAGTAGTTGCACATCGGATTGCTGGAGATGTAATCCTCAGGGATGCTGCCCACGTTTCCGTCCGAGCGCGCTTTGGCGAACGGAACGCCCGGCTCATTAAACGGCAGCAGGCTCACCTGCGTGATCGCGGTCGCAAAACCGTTGCTTCCAATTCCGTTTAACTGACGTGTGCCCTGATAGGAACCGAAAAAGAAGGCCCTGTTTTTCTTGATAGGACCGCCGATGGTGCCGCCGAACTGATTCTGTTTAACGGTCGGAGGTTTGTTCTGCAGGCCCGAACTCAATTCCGAATATTTGTAGAAGAAGTCGTTGGCGTTGAACAGATTGTTGCGGTTGAACTCCCAAACTGAGCCGTGCAGCACATTGGTGCCACCCTTGGTTACCACGTTTACGTCGGCGCCGGGGTTCTGTCCATACGCCGCATCGTACTGCGACGTCTGCACTTTGAATTCCTGGATGGAATCCGGGTTAGGGATTGGTATCCCGGCGTAGCTACCGGACTGCGCGGCGCCGCCGCTGCCGTAGTTGGTTACGATCACACCGTCCATCATGTACGTGTTCTGGTCGGAGCCCGAGCCGTTGACGTTGATATCTTGCGTACCGTTGCCGACGGCGGTGGCGGTGGAGACGTTCGCGACCACGCCGGGCGAGAGGTCGATGATCTGCGTGAAATTCCGGGTGCTGAGTGGCAGGGTGGTAACGGTACTTCCGGAAACCAAGCTGCCGACAGTGGCGTTCTGCGTCTGAATGGTTTCGGCGTTGGCTTCGACGGTCACTTCCTGCGTGGTGGCGCCAACCACGAGGCTATGATTCAAGACGGCCGTGGCTGTGACGTCGATCGTAACTGAGGGCACCTCGGCGGTCTGAAACCCGGAGGCCGAAAAAGTGACCATGTAAATGCCGGGAGGCAGCAGCGACAGCATGTAAGAGCCGTTCGCATCCGTAGTGGCCGTGCGCGACTGGCTTGTTCCCAGATCTGTGGCGGTTACCTTCGCATTTGAAATCACGCCGCCGGATGGGTCGGTGACGGTGCCAGTCAAGGCGCCCGTGGTGGCGCTTTGCGCCATGGCGGAAGAACAGCAGAAGAGCAGCGCGAGCAAGCAAACGGATACGGCGCACGCAGTGGTTAAACCGGCGAAACGTAAACGCATCACCCACCCCCAGTTGGAAAATGGTTCAAACGGCGCTTGATTTATTGGGGCCGAGCCGCGAGCCCGAAAGCTCGTGGGAATTGCTCAGGACGGGAGCTTGGCGCACCCGACCCTGAGCGACTTGACGTTGTGGCGTCGGTTAAAATTCGCCTGATTTCTTTCGTAGCATCGGCGCAGGACTGGTCGATCGCCTCAGCCGGTTATCGAAGGTTCCACCCATAAAGTCCGCTGTAATTTGCGGAAAGCGATGTGCCCGTGAATAACACACGATGGAAATTAGTGTCAAGGACGTATCTGCTGATCGATTGAGTATCACACTGTTACGGGAACGGACTAAGATTAAACAGCGGATGTGCGGTTGGAAATCGTCCTGGGGCGCTTCGCCGGTGACGCAAACAAAATTCAAGCTAACTTAGTCGCTGGCAGGAGAAGTGGTGGACGGCGACGGATAATTCCCTCGATAATAAAAAGCCGCGACAGCGGCTTCCGGCGCGGCCATCCCATCGCGGAAAGAGAGAGCGGGCGAACTTATGGCGGATATGAAGCTCCCGACGCGGAGCGAGGATTTTTCGGAGTGGTACAACCAGTTGGTGCTGCGCGCCGAGCTGGCGGATTATGCGCCGGTGCGCGGCTGCATGATCGTGCGGCCGTACGGTTGGGCGCTTTGGGAGAACATCACGGCGGCTCTGGACCAGCGTTTTAAGGCGACCGGGCACGTGAACGCGGCCTTTCCGCTGCTGATTCCGCGAAACTTCATCGAGAAGGAAAAATCGCACGTCGCGGGATTTTCCCCGGAACTCGCGGTAGTGACGCACGGAGGCGGCGAGGAACTGGAAGAGCCTCTGGTGATCCGGCCCACGTCGGAGACGATTATCGGGCACGCCTACGCGAAATGGATCCAGTCGTATCGCGATTTGCCAGTGCTGATCAACCAGTGGAACAGCGTGGTCCGCTGGGAACTGCGCACGAAACTCTTTCTGCGCACGCTGGAGTTTTTCTGGCAGGAGGGCCACACCGCGCACGCAACATCCGAGGAAGCCGAAGCCGAAACGCGGCGGATGGTGGACGTTTACACCGACTTTGCACGGAACGAAGCTGCGATTCCCGTCATTCCGGGCCGGAAGTCGGACGCGGAGAAGTTCGCCGGAGCGGATATCACCTATTCGCTGGAGGCGATGATGGGCGACGGCAAAGCGCTGCAATTCTGCACGTCGCACAACCTCGGACAGAACTTCGCCAAGGCCTTCGAAATCCGGTACCTGGACAAAAACGGCACGCTGCAATTCTGCTGGACGACGTCGTGGGGACTTTCGACTCGCGTGGTGGGCGCGATCATCATGGTGCATGGCGACGATCAAGGCCTGATTTTCCCGCCGCGCCTTGCGCCGTATCAGTTGGCGATCGTTCCGATTTTCAAGAGCGACGGTGAAAAAGCAACCGTGATGGAAAACGCGCGCCGGCTGCAGCGCGAGCTGGCCGACGCCGGCGTGCGCGTGAAGATGGACGAGCGCGAAGGCATCAGCCCCGGTTTCAAGTTCAACGACTGGGAGATGCGCGGCGTGCCGCTGCGGCTGGAACTCGGGCCAAAGGACGTGGCCAAACAATCCGTGGTGCTGGCGCGGCGCGACCGCCCCGGCAAGGAAGGAAAGTCGTTCGTGGCGCAGCAGGGAATCGCGGCGGCGGTGAAGCAGCAGCTCGACGAGATTCAGCAGGCCCTCTTCGATCGCGCGCTCGCATTTCGCAATTCGCGCACTGTCGACGCGGCGGATTACGAGGATCTCAAGAAAGCAGTCGAATCGGGGTTCGCGAATTCCTGGTGGTGCGGCAGCGGCGATTGCGAGGCGAAAATCAAGGAAGAGACGAAAGGCACCATGCGCTGCATTCCGCTAGAGCAGCCGGGCGGATCGGGAAAGTGCGTCTATTGCGGCAAGCAAGCCAGCGAAAGGGCGATTTTCGCGAAGGCGTATTAGGCGGCGATGGCGATGACCAAATCGCGGAAACGAGCGGCGCAACCACCGACCCGCGGTGCGCCGGCGCGAGTGAGCCTCCGGGAATTGGAGCGGGCGCTGAAGTCGGCGGCCGATCCGAAGCGAGCCGCGTCCGTCGCGAAGTATTTCAAAACCGGCAAGGGCGAATACGGCGAGGGCGACCGGTTCATTGGCATCACCGTTCCCGTGCTGCGCAAGATCGCGCGCGGGCACGTGAGCCTTGGCTTCGGCGATTTGCAGCGTTTGTTGGCATCACCGATACACGAATTCCGCGCGGCGGCGCTCGAAATTCTGGTTGCGCGATATGCGCGCGCAGACGAATCGCGGCGCAAGCGAATCGTCGCGTTCTATTTGCGCCAAACCGCGCGGATGAACAACTGGGATTTAGTGGACGCGGCGGCGCCGTACATCCTGGGCAAGCACTTGATCGCGCGTTCGCGAAAAGTGCTGCACGCGCTGGCGAAGTCGGCCAATCTTTGGGAGCGGCGCATCGCCATCGTGGCCACGCTCGGGCTGATACGCGCCGGCGAAACGGCGGAGACGTTTCGCATCGCCGAAAAGCTGCTCGCCGACGAGCACGATCTGATCCACAAGGCCGTCGGCTGGGCTCTGCGCGAGAGCGGAAAGGTCTCAACCAGCCAACTTGTCTCGTTTCTCCAGCGGCACTACCGGCGGCTTCCACGCACCACGCTTCGTTACGCAATCGAGCGCTTTCCCGCCGCCCAGCGTAAGCGCTTTCTCGCCGGGGATTTCACCCGCGCGTGAACGCCGCTTTTCGTCGACCGTTTACTAATCGCAAACAAGGGCTCCGGTGTTCCATTCACGCCAACGCCAGGCGGTGCTAGCGTTACGAACGTGCATCACACAGCATTAAAGTCCGATCGCTTGGCCGCTCGCGGCACTCGTCGCGTCCGCTGCCGGCAGCGCGGTGGAGCGAAGATGAATCTCTTCATCTCGCTGGTGATCTTGGTGGCCATGCTGATCTCGGCGGTCAAGATCGCGCCCGTTTACGTGGATAATTACGAATTCCAGGACGCGATCGACACTGAAGCGCGTTTCGCCGAAAGCGTCTATCCCAAGAAAAGCGGCGCGGAGATCCGCCAGGACGTTTTTAGCAAAGCGCAGGACCTGAATATCCCGGCCGATCCGGACGATATTCAGCTCGATATGTCCAACGGGAACGTCAGCATTTCGCTGGACTACTCCGTACCGATAAACCTTTACGTTTACCAATTCACGTTGCAATTTCATCCCCACGCGGACAACCATACGATTTAAAATAACATACAGTAGATAGGCCACTCGGAACCAGGCATGTCCGGCGACGACGCGCCCGCCCAGCTTCGTCCCACCACCTCAAAGCGCCGCGGTGCTTTGGGCGCCCCGGTTGGCGGGTTTCCGTGAGGTTTGCGAAGTAAACGGAGAAACGATTGCGCGTTCGCATCGCACGAGGATTCTGGACGTCCCGCTTCGGAGTGGGAGTCCTGCTCTTGGCGCTGGCATGTCTCGTGACTTGCGCGGGAGTGGTGACGTACTACTACATCTCCTTTGGCCACATGATTCAGCAGCATCTGACCGGCCAGATCTTCCACAACACATCCACGGTTTATTCCGCGCCTGGGCATATCTACGTGGGCGAATCGCTGCGCGAAAGCGAACTGACGAACTATTTGTTGGCCGACGGTTATCAGGAAGGCCAAGCCACCAGCGCGCCGGGCGAAGTGCTCGTCCGGAACTCGACCGTCGAGATTCGGCCCTCAGCTAATTCGTATTTCAAGGGCGGCAATGCGCTGCGCGTCGATTTCTCCGGAGCGGAAGTCTCCGGCATCACCACACTTTCGAATGGCGCTCCAATGCAGCAGGCCGAAATCGAACCCGAGTTGATTACCAATCTCTTCGATAGCTCGCGCGAAAAGCGGCGCGTGGTGCAATACAACGATTTGCCGCCCGTTCTGGTCCACGCCGTGCTCGCCGCGGAGGACAAGCGGTTTTTCGAGCATGGCCCATTCGACGTCGTGCGAATCGTAGGCGCGGCCATTTTCGACCTGGGCCACCACTATCGCGCGCAGGGCGCCAGCACGATCGATATGCAGGTAGCGCGCACGTTCTTCTTCACCACCAAGCGCGAGTGGCGCCGGAAATTAAAGGAAACGCTGATGGCATTCGAGATCGATCAGCGTTTTTCCAAGCAGCAGATTTTCCAACTCTACGCCAACGACATTTACCTGGGTAATCGCGGCAGTTTCTCCATTCGCGGGTTTGGCGAAGGCGCGCAGGCGTATTTCGGCAAGGACGTCCGGCAGCTCGACCTGGGCGAGGCCGCGTTTCTGGCAGGCATCATCCGCGCGCCGAACCATTATTCGACTCCCGAGCGCCATCCCGACCGCGCCTTTGAGGCGCGCAACCGCGTGCTCGCGCAAATGGTCGAGGACGGCTACGTTACCGCCGCCGAAGAGCGGCAAGCCAAGAAAGAAACCCTGAAATTCGTGAACGGCGGCAGCTCCAGCAGCACGGCGCCCTATTTCGTCGATATGGTCAAGGATCACCTGCTGGAGAAAATCTCCGCGGCCGATCTGCAAGATCGAAGCTTCCGCATTTACACCACGCTCGACCCGGATTTGCAGCGCGATGCCACCGAAGCGGTGCAGATCGGCATGGAAAGTATCGACAAGCTGCTGGCGCGGCGATATGCCATCTGGAAGCGCCGCGGCCAGCCCGTGCCGCATCCGCAAGTGGCGTTGGTGGCGCTCGATCCGCAGACCGGCGCGATTCGCGCGCTAGTCGGAGGACGCGACTACGGCGAAAGCCAGTTCAATCACGCGCTAGCCAATCGCCAGCCGGGCTCGGTCTTCAAGCCGATCGTATATGCCGCCGCGCTCGACGACGCCGTTCAGGGCGTTCAGCCGATCATCACGCCCACCACTACCGTGGACGATGTACCCACGACATTTGAGTTCGACGGCAAGGAGTACACTCCGAACAATTACGGCGAGGAGTTCTACGGCACCGTAACCCTCCGGCAGGCGCTGATGCACTCGCTCAACGTCGCCACTATCAAGATTGCGGAGATGGTCGGCTACCAGCGCGTGGTGGATATGGCCCGTCAACTGGGAATCAAGAACACCATACTGGCGACTCCAGCCATGGCGCTCGGCACCTACGATATGACGCCGATCGACGTCGCCGCTGCGTACACGGCCTTTGCCGATGGCGGCGTGCGTGCCGAGCCGCTCTTCATTCGCAGCGTTGTTGCATCCGACGGCAACGTGGTGGAGGCGAACTCGCCGCAAACTCGCCCCGTGCTTGACCCGCGCGTGGCGTACCTGGTGACCAGCTTAATGGAAGACGTAATCAACCAGGGTACCGGCGCCGTCGTTCGCGACATGGGATTCACCGCGCCGGCTGCCGGCAAGACCGGCACTTCGCACGACGGATGGTTTGCCGGGTACACGTCGAATCTTGAATGCGTGGTTTGGGTCGGCTTCGATGATGACCGCGATATCGACCTCACCGGCGCTCAAACCAGCGCTCCGATTTGGGCCGAATTCATGAAGCGCGCGGTGCAACTGCCGCAGTACCGCAACACGCAGCAGTTCACGCCGCCAGCCGGTATCGTCCAGGCCATGATCGATCCGCAAAGCGGACAACTCGCCACGCCTTCATGCCCAAAAACCCAGGAAGAATATTTCGTCGCCGGGACCGAGCCGACGCAGTACTGCCAGTTGCACGGAGGAGAAGAAGAAGGGCAATCGGCTCCGGTTTCGTGGCTCGCCCACTTGTTTGGGAAAGGGCCAACTCCGCCGGCGCCTTCCTCGGCGCAGCCAACGGCTGAACCGAACAAAGCAAACCCAACAAACGCGCAGAATTCGGCGCAAACGCCAGCGCAGTCGCAAGAAAATGCCGATTCCCAGCAGCCGGATAAGCAGGCAAAGAAAAAAGGCATCTTCGGCAAGATTTTTGGTATCTTCGGCGGAGATGATAAGCAGCCGCCGGATAAGTCGAAGTAGCTAAGAACCTCGCTTTGCAATGGCTGTCCGCGGCAGGTGTGATGGGCTATGAGACGCTTGGCCCTCCTCGCAGTCCCAATTCTTCTGATCGCAGGAATAGCCTGCGCGCAGCAGGCTTTGCAACCGTCGCAATCCTCGCCGCGGGGGAATGCCGCCGAGGAGGGATCCGCCCAGCCGTCTTCCATGACCCCGCGGCAGATGGCCGAAATGCGCGCGGACATTCTGGAGGCGCGCAAGGAGTTTTCCGCGGCGGCTCACGCCTACGAAAAAATCCTCGCTGCCGATCCAAAGAATGCCCCGCTGCTCAACAAGATCGGCATGGCCTACCAGCAACTCGGCGACGAGGGCAAGGCGGAGCGCTATTACAAACGGGCGTGGAAGGTTGACAAGCATTTTGCCAGCGCCATGAATAATCTTGGAACCGTCGAATACGCGCGGCGTCGTTACAAGAGCGCGATCAAGGATTACAACCGCGCGCTGGCCGTCGGCAGCGACCGCGCAACCATTTACAGCAATCTTGGCTACGCCTATTGCGGAAGGAAAGACTACTATCGCGCCACGGCTGCTTTCGAAAAGGCGCTGGCGATCGATCCGGGGATTTTCAGCCGGCACGGCGGCTTCGGCTCGATCTTTTTGCAGCGCTCCGCGCCTGACCGCGCGACCATCTATTACCTCATGGCGAAATCGTACGCGAAATTAGGCGACGCCAAGGAAACTGCGCACTACCTGAAACTCGCTCGCGATTCGGGATACAAGAACCTGCACGCGGCCGAAAAGGACGCCTCCTTCAAACGCGTAATTGGCAATCCGCAGGTGCAGGAAGTATTGCGCACGCCCGCGCCGTTCGGCATTGGCGAGCAGCGGCCGGAGCAGGATTGATTCATCGAAGTTTCTCCGCCAGTCGCGCGATTGCCGAGCCCAGGAAAGGCTCCCAACCTAAGCAATTGATTTTGCTATACTATGCCTCCGTGAACGCTTCCCAGTTGCGGCGATCATCCGCGCTCCGTGTGTGCCTCATGGCGCTCGCGGGGTTGTCGGCCCCCGTTTTTTCGGGTGGCATCGTTCATGCGGCGCGGCCGGCCGCCGCCGTTTCCACATCTTCGTCCTCGCAAGTCGTTAAACTGCGCATTTCTGGCGAAATCGAGCCGGTTCTTGCTGAGTACATCACCAACGGCATCGCTCAGGCTAATGCCGAGCGCGCCGGCTTGGTTCTGATCACCATGGACACGCCCGGCGGCCTGGACGAGTCCATGCGCCAGATCATTCAGTCCATTCTGCAATCGAAGGTGCCGGTGGTGACGTACGTCTATCCTACAGGCAGCCGTGCTGCATCGGCAGGCTTCTTTATTTTGCTTTCGGCGGATGTCGATGCCATGTCGCCCGGAACCGAAACCGGCGCCGCGTCTCCCATCATGGAAATCGGCGGAGCAACGGTGCAGATCGATCCCACGCTGCGCAAAAAGATCGTCAACGACGCGGAGGCCTTCCTGCGCTCCTACGTCAGCAAGCGTGGCCGCAACGTCGATCTGGCCATGACTGCCGTGAGCGACGCAAAATCTTTCACCAATGCGGAAGCGCTCAAGGGCAACCTGATCGACTTAACCGCTACCTCGCCCGAAAATCTGCTCTCTCAATTGAACGGTCGCGCCATCACCAGGCTCGACGGCGTCAAGGAAACGCTGTCGCTGCCGAATCCGGTGATCGAGCCGGTCGGCATGAGCGGCCGCGAGCAATTTCTCTCGCGCATCGTGCAGCCGGACGTTTTCTTCGTCCTGCTGATTATCGGCGTGCTGGGCCTGTACGCGGAGTTCACGCATCCGGGAATGTTCGCGCCCGGAGTAATCGGCGCGATTGCTTTGGTACTGGCCCTTTTCGCCATGCATCTATTGCCCATCAACTTCACGGGACTCCTGCTGATCGCCGCGGCGTTCGTGTTATTCATTCTGGAAGCGAAATTTCCAACGCACGGCATTTTAGGCGTCGGAGGAGTGATCGCCATGATCCTCGGAGCGCTGATGCTGATCCGCACGCCGCTCACGGGAATGGGCGTAAGCCTGGGCGTAGCGCTTGGCGTGGCTTTTCCGTTCGCCGTCATCGTCATCGTGCTGATGCGGCTCGTCTTGAGTTCGTTCCGCTGGAAGCCGGCCACGGGAAAAGAGGAGATGGTCGGGACGGAAGCCGAAGTGGTGCAGCCGATTGGCGCGGCGGGTTCGGCGGGAATGGTTCGCGTCCACGGCGAATTGTGGCGCGCAGTGGTAGCCGACGGTCCGGTTCCGCTGGGTGCGCGTGTGCGAGTGAAGAAAATCGAGGGGCTGACGCTCGAAGTCGAATCGCTCGAGCAATCTCAGGCGAAATAGTTTTCAGCGCACGGGGAGGGGACGATGAATGTGGCGCCAATCGTAGTGGCATTTTGCGTCATTATTTTCCTGATCTGGTTTTTCAATTCTGTGTACGTAATCAAGGAATGGGAGCGCGGCGTCGTGCTGCGCTTGGGCCGCATGGCTCCCGAATCGAAGGGCGCTGGCTTGCGCATCGTGGTCTGGCCCATCGACAAGCTGATCCGCATTTCGATGCGCGTCGATACAGTCAGCGTGCCGTCGCAGGACGTGATCACCCGCGATAACGTGCCGGTGAAGGTCGATGCCGTCTGCTACTTCCGCGTGGTGGACGCGAATCGCGCCATCGCCCAGGTCCAAAACTACCTGTACGCCACGTCGCAGCTCGCGCAAACGAACCTGCGCAGCGTCGTCGGCCAGTTCGAGCTCGACGAAATCCTTTCGGAGCGCGAAAAGGTTAACGCCAAGCTGCAAACAATTCTTGACCAGGATACCGACCCCTGGGGTATCAAGGTAACGAAGGTGGAAGTCAAGCAAGTCGATATTCCGGAGAATATGCAGCGCGCCATCGCTCGCCAAGCGGAGGCCGAGCGCGAGCGCCGCGCTAAAGTCATTAACGCGGACGGCGAGTTCCAGGCGTCCGCGCGATTGGCGGAAGCCGCCGAAGTGCTGGAAAAACAGCCTGTTTCGATTCAGCTAAGATATTTGCAGACACTTTCGCAAATCGGCGCGGAAAAGAACACCACCATCGTCTTTCCGGTTCCCATCGATCTGGTAACGTACTGGCTGCAGCAGAAAGCGGAGGGTAAGTAGAACGGAATGGCTGGAAGTGGAAAGAGAGGCGGCGACCGGGTGCTCGAAAGCAGGCACCTGGTGGGACTTTTCCTCGGAGTCGTTTTGCTTTG
>JASHPG010000057.1 GCA_030038275.1 Candidatus Acidiferrales bacterium
TTTCGGGATCGAACTTCGTGGCGGGCGACGTGGTCTCATGGAACGGGCAAACGCGCGCTTCTACTTCTTCCTTCAACAGCGCGAACGAGACGATGACGCTACAGCTTTCGCAGACGGATTTGGCGACGGCTGGGAACGCCAGCATCGCCGTGGGCGATTCGGGATTGGTGCAGATGTCGCCGTCGATGAATTTCGCGATTACGGGGCCAAACGCGCCGAGCCCTTCGGTGGGTTCGCTTACCCCTTCCAAAGAGAACGCCGGATCACCGGACTTGCAACTAGTGGTGAGAGGCTCGGGGTTCGTGACTGACTCCACGGTGCTGTGGAATGGCGTGCCAGTGGCCACGGCGTATCTGAGCAGTTCGGCGGTAGTGGCGCTGATCCCGGCGGTCGACCTGGCGCTGCAAGGCAACGCCGATGTTTCCGTGATGAATCCCGCGCCCGGCGGAGGCACTTCGGGGCCGTCCACGTTCACGGTCAGCGCGCCGTAAACCTGCCGAAGCATCTGACTATTGGCTCACCGCCAATCGGGAGATTGGCATTCCCGGGGGGCGCGCTTGTTGCAAACGGCGCAAAGCGCCCGGCACGCCGTCTGGACTCGCCGCGGCAAATTCCTTATTCTCGAATTCGAGCTGTGTCAAATCCTGTGACGAAGCAAACGCTCAGACCGCGTAAACCTCCCGCGCTGTGCCCCGGCGACGCGATTCGCGTGCTTTCGCTCGCGAGCCCGGCCAAGGCGGAGTTGCTGCAAAAGGGCTGCGATGAGTTGGCGCGGCTCGGCTACGTTACGAAAGCTGACGAAGCGACGGCGTTTGCGCGCGAGAGCTACTTCGCGGGTTCGGCACGCTGCCGCCGCGCGGCTCTCGAACAGGCTTTGGACGAGCGGGAGACAGGCGCGATTTTCTGTTCGCGCGGAGGATACGGGACGAATTACCTGCTCGATGAGCTGCATGTGCGCGCGGATCAGCCGAAAATTTTGCTGGGATCGAGCGACATCACTTCACTGGAAATTTTTCTGTGGCAAAAATTCGGCTGGGTGACGTTCTACGGGCCGATGGTGGCGGCCAATTTCCGCAATGGGGCGGGCGCGCCGCATGGGTACGATTGCGAAAGCTTGCTCCACGCGCTGACGGAGACGCAGCGCGGATGGGATCTGGATTTGCAGGGCGAATCCATGGCGGCGGGCGAAGCGGATGGCGCGCTGCTTGGGGGGTGCTTGACGCTCGTGGAAACGTCGATTGGGACGCCGTGGGAGCTGGACACTTCAGGTAACGAGAAGAGCGGAGTGATTCTGGTGCTGGAAGATCGCGGCATGAAGGCATATCAAGTGGATCGCGCGCTGATGCACTTGAAGCAAGCTGGAAAATTTGAAGGCGTTGCCGGGATCGTGCTTGGCGATTTTCCGGATTGCCAAGCCGCGGATGGGGACGAAACGGTGCGCGACGTGGCGCGACGGATTCTGGAGCCGCTGCACGTGCCGATCGCGTGGGGCGCGCCGATTGGGCACACCGAACGCGCGATGCTGACGCTGCCGCTTGGCATTCGCGCGAAGCTTTCCGTTCCTTCAGTGGTCGGAACGCGCGGCGATCGAGCGGCGAAACTCGAAATTCTGGAACCGGCGTGCAGCGCATGAAAATCTCCGCGCAAAAGACCGCCGCGCAGCATGTGCATTTGCTCGGAATCGGCGGAGCGGCGATGGCTCCCGTGGCTGGAATGCTGAAGGAGCGCGGATTTCACGTTACGGGGACGGACGTGAACGTGTATCCGCCGGCATCCACTTTGCTGCATTCGCTGGGAATTTCGTGGAACGAAGGCTATCGCGAACAGAATTTGACGCCCGCGCCGGACCTGGTTGTGGTCGGAAACGCGCTTTCGCGCGGCAATCCCGAGATCGAGCATGTTCTCGACGAGAAAATCCCGTACTGCTCGATGCCGCAGCTTTTGGAGGATTACTTCATTCCCGGTCACAGGTCGATTGTGATCGCCGGAACGCACGGCAAAACGACGACCACGGCGATGACCGCGTGGATTTTTCATAGCGCGGGACGGAAGCCGGATTTCCTAATTGGCGGCGTGGCTCCCAATTTCGGCGACCGCAGTTACGGGCTGGGCGGCGGAGAAGAGTTCATCGTTGAGGGCGACGAATACGACACGGCATTTTTCGACAAGGGACCGAAATTTCTGCACTACCATCCGGACGAGCTGATCTTGACGTCGCTCGAATACGACCACGCGGACATTTATCCCGATCTGGCCTCGATCGCCCTGCAGTTCAGACGTTTGGTGAATTTGGTGCCGCGGCGCGGGCGGATTCTGATTTGGGGCGAGAGCCGCGAGTTACAGGAAGTTGCGGCGAAAGCGTTTTGCCGGATAGAAACTTTTGGCTTGACGCCGGAGTGCCATTGGTTCGCAGGCGACATTGCGTGGCAGGATGAGGCAACCGTATTTCGCGTGGCGGATCGGGACAGGGAGGTCGGCCAATTTCGGATTCCCATGGCCGGGCGGCACAACGTGATGGACGCGCTTGCCGCGATTGCGATGGCGCACGGCCGGGGAGTTGAAACGGAAGCGATCCAGCGAGCGCTCGCGAGTTTTCAGTCCGTCCGCAAGCGCATGGAGATAAAAGGGGAAGTTGGCGGGGTGCTGGTTGTGGAAGATTTCGCGCATCATCCGACAGCGATTCGCCTGACGCTGGAAGGCGCGCGCACGCGGTGGCCTGGGCGGAAAATCTGGGCGGCTGTTGAGCCGCGGTCGAATACGATGCGCCGCAAGGTGTTTCAGGACGCGCTGCCAGAGTCGCTCGCGCTCGCCGACGCAATTCTTTTTGGCCCGGTGAATCGCGCGCAACTGCTTGGCGACGAAGAGCGCCTTTCTCCTGATTTGATCGCGGAGTCGCTGCGCGCTAGTGGGCGAGAAAGCCGCGCGTTCGAGTCAGCCGAAGCGATCGCCGAACATATTGCGTCGAATGCCGCGCCGGGCGATCTGGTGCTGGTGATGTCCAACGGCGGATTTGACGGGTTTACCGGAAAGCTCCTCGAAAAACTGAAATCGCGCGCCGGTGTCCACGCCTGAGATGCGGCGCGACGGATGGCTTGGGGCCGCGGCGAATCGTCTGCGCCGCGCTGCACGCAAACCAATGTGCTTCGCGCTAGCCGTGTTGGCGCTTGCATACGCTTCGTCGGCATCAGCGACCATCCGCTACGAAGTTTCATTTAGCCAGCCGGAAACTCACATCTTTCACATACGAATGGAAATTCCCGGAGTGTCACCGGACGAGACAATCGCGATGCCGGCGTGGAACACGCTGTATCAGATTCGCGACTTTGCTTATCGCGTGCGCGATGTGGAGGTAGCGCGCGTTTCGGGAGATGGCGCTGTCCCACATTTTACAGTCGCACGAAAACTGGATAAGCAGGATTGGTCGCTGGATGTTTCCACGGATGGCAGGCGAATCGCCGGCTCCGGCACAGACTACGTTGTGACGTACTCGATCCTGTGGGATGAGCCGGGGCCGTTTGATTCGCAGCTCGACGAGCATCACGCGTTCATCAACCTGGCGGAGATTCTGATGTACGTGCCGGATCGCCGTAGTGAAAATGCAGAAGTGGATTTCGAGGACGTGCCTTCGGGATGGCAGGTTATTGCCGAGTTGCCGCGGGGATCAAGGGAGAATTCGTTTACGGCGACGAGCTACGACGCGTTGGTGGATGCGCCTGTCGAGGCGGGGAATTGGGACGAGTTCGAGTTCGACAATGATGGCGCGCATTTTCGGGTGGTGGTCGATTCGCACGATTGGCAGAAGGGCTTGCTGCGCGATGCATTGCAGCGCATCACTGGGTATGAGCTGCACTTAATGGGCGGGCCGCCGTTTCAAGAGTACACGTTCGTCTTTCACATCGGGCCCTATTCCGACGTGGGCGGCGGAATGGAGCACATGAATTCGACGGCCATCGCGGCGGCAACCACAAGCGGCGCCGCGGCGATTGCCGCTCACGAGTTTTTTCACGCGTGGAATGTGAAGCGAATCCGCCCGCAGTCGCTGCAGCCAGTGGATTATTCGAAGGAGCAGTACACGCGAGCGCTGTGGTTCGCGGAAGGCGTGACCAGCGCGTACGCCGCGTACACGTTGGAGCGCACCGGGCTCTGGTCGAAAAAGCAATTTTATGCCGATCTCGCCTCGCAAATCGCCGATCTGGAATCGCGGCCCGCGCGGAAGTGGCAGAGCGCTGAGGAATCGAGTCTCGACGCGTGGTTCGAAAAATACGACGACTACAATTTGTCTGACCGCAGCATTTCATATTATGAGAAAGGCCAAATTCTTGGAGAGATGCTCGATCTAGCGATTCGCAACGCTACGGACAATCGGCAGTCGCTCGACGACGTGATGCGGCGCATGAACGACGAATACGCCAAGAAAGGCCGCTACTATAACGACAGCGCAGGCGTGCTCCGCGCGGTCAACGAAATATCCGGCAAGGATTTCAGCGATTTCTTTCGCCGCTACGTTTCCGGTACAGAGGAGATTCCCTACGACCGGCTCCTCGGGATTGCCGGTCTGGAATTGAAGCTGGAGACCTTGCCAGATGGCACCTTGGCGGGGAAAATTGCCGAAGTTCCGCACGCCTATGCCCGCCAGATTCAGATCCGCGACGCTTGGCTTCGCGGCGTAACGGAATGATTCGCACCATCGCTTCCGTGTTTTTCTCCGCGCTATCGATCTTGCTCCTCCTGCCGTGGCTGATGCTGTGGACGGCGGTCTCCGGCGACGCGGACGTCATGTATTGGACTTCGATGAAGGTCGTCGGCGTGGCGGTGCGTGCGGCGGGAATCCGGCTTCGAGTCGAGGGCGTTGAAAATATTCCGGCGAAAGCTTGCGTGTTTGCGTGCAACCACGCGTCGAACACCGATCCGCTGGTGCTGGTGCTGGCAATTCCGCGGCGGCTGACGATTTTGATGAAGCGCGAGATCTTTTGCATTCCGATTTTGTCCATCGGAATGCGGCAAGCAGGCTTCGTGCCGATCGACCGCGGCGCAAAGGAAGGCGCGGCGATTCTGGACGAAGTGGCGGGTCATTTGAGGAGCGGGCTATCGCTGCTGATATTTCCAGAGGGGACGCGCAGCCCGGATGGGCGGGTACGCCCGTTCAAAAAGGGCGCAGCGCTGATGGCGATTCATTCGCGCGCGCCAATCGTGCCGGTGGCGATCGCTGGGACGCCGCGAATCATGCCCAAAGGTGACTGGCGGCTGCATCCAGGCGAAGTGACGGTGCGATTTTGTCCGGCAATTGACACGACTCAGTCCTCGGCCGATCGCCGGGCCGAGTTGACAGAGCGCGTGGAGACAGCAATTGCAGCAGCGTTGCCGCCGGAACAGCAGCCGCTTGCGGTAGGCGGTCATCAGAGATGAATTTCCCGGGATTGAGGAGCCGCATCTCCGCGATCACCTATCGCGACGATAACGCGCCAGGCGATGGGCGTGTCCTCGGTCTCCTGCTGCGCTAAAGCGCAGCGCTAGACGTAGCGCCGGAGCAACCCTCGGGCGCTGCTATACTTCTTGCGATGGCCGCGAAACTGATTCACGAGATCGTTCCCGTAGGGTTGCTACAGTGCAATTGCTCGATTCTGGGCGATCCGAAGTCGCGCGAAGCGATCGTGATCGATCCAGGCGACGAAGTGGATCGAATCGTCGAGATTCTCAATCGACACGAACTGAAAGTGCGCGCAATCGTCAGTACGCACACGCATATCGACCATGTAGGCGGACTGGCGGCGCTGCATCGCGCCACCGGCGCTCCGGTGCTGATTCACGAAGATGATCTTGGACTCTATCGGTCGGTCGATATGCAGGCAGAATGGCTGGGTGTTCCAACGCCCGAGGTGATTCGGCTGCCGGAGTTCGTCAAAGAAGGTGACACGCTGCGCTGGGGCGATTTTGCCGCGCATGTGCTGCATACGCCAGGGCACACGCCGGGAAGCATCAGCTTGGTAGTGAAATCGGCGGATGCAGCCGCGCACGGGGCACGCCATGGGCTTGGCGCAGCCGCTGAGAATCACGCGTCAGAAACTGGCCGGTTGATCGCCGGCGACACGCTTTTTCAGGGCAGCATTGGACGCACCGATCTTCCGGGAGGGTCTTATCCGCAAATTATCTCCTCGATTCGCGAAAAACTGCTGATGCTGCCGGATGAAACGACGGTGATCCCCGGTCACGGCGGCAAAACGACAATCGGCAGGGAACGCGCGCATAATCCCTTTCTGATCTAGCGGGTCGCCTCGGGGTTATTGCCGCCTTGCGGACTTGACCGAGCCGGCGGGACGGGAGTAGTCCTAGGACTATCTATTGCCGCCCTAGGAACAACCGGGTGCGGCCTTTCTTTACTTGCCGCTCGACGACAAAAGATAATTGCTGCGGAAATAGGCGCAGTGCAAATCGAAATTCGCGGCGACAATTCGGCGTTCCGTCGCGAGCGCCGCGGCCCACGGTACGTGGTCGCGTCCGGCCAATTAAGATCGGCACTGTCCAATGGGGAGACACTCGAGCGTAGAGCGTCGGGCCTGCCGGAAACTAGGCGACGATCCATTCGACGACGTTTGCCGAGGTGCGGCGAAAAGGCTGCGAGTTCGTCTGAGTGCATGATCCGGAAATCGCTGGGGAGATAGAGCTATGAGACGTTCAGATTTGGTGCGCAACCCTTCGAAGGGCAAGAGCACCCGTACTTCACAGATTGTTTTTGGCGAGAGGCAGCACCTGCTGCGCGTGCTCGATTCAGTGGAACGCAGCGCGTTGCCGGCGGCGCGGCTTGAACAGGAGCGCCGGATTGTCGAGCAACTAATTCACGCCCGCACGCAGGAGTTGAACCGCATCAATCCTGGCTGGGATGAGAAAGTTGGACAGGTGCTGAGCGCGGAGGTAAAGCCGGACGCGCTGGACCAGCTATCGCGCCAGGCGCCGAAGGAAGATTACTATTTGCTGCGCTTGATCAGCGAACATCCGAAAGTTCCGGCGAAGACGCTGAACCGGCTTTCGCACCATCCGTACTCGGCGATACGCGAGAACATAGCGCGGCACCCGAATAGCGACGCCGCGACGTTATCGCGTTTGAGCCGCGACCGCACGCAGCCGCTGTGGTACCTCGTGGCGTTCAATCCGAATGCGCCGGGCCCGCTGCGGAAGAAGCTACAGGACCGTATGCGCCGGCTGGGCGAACGCTCGGCGACAGCCACGCAATAATTCCTTACGGAATTAGACCTCCTGGAATTCCATTCAGATAGGGCGGCGAAGTGCGCTCAAGCGTGCGGGCCGAAGCGGCGCTTGCGCACGGCCGCGCAAGCGACGTAAGCGAATAATCCAATGGCCGCGGGCGCGACGAAAACCAAAATTCGCATGATCATGCGAATCGTGACGACGGAGCCGTTTGTCGCGATGGCGATGATGTCGTCTCCCGCGGCGAAGAAGAGCACCAGGACGAAAGTGAAAGCCGCGCAGCCGAATGCCGTATTGACCGGATGTTGATACGGAACGCGCAGAACGTTGTGGTAGTCCTGATCGTTGGTGAAGAAATAGCGCTCTACAAACGGGTACGCGTATAGAGCTGCGAATACCAGGCAGGGCAGCAGCACACCAGCGAAGAATAGTTCTGGAATCAGCCAACTTCCCAAGTGGAGATTCGCGCCGGGATAGAGGCGCATCGCTCCCTCAATCCATCCCAGATACCAATCAGGCTGCGCCAAAGGCTGCGCCGCCGCTGGGGCGTATGGCCCGTAGAGCCATATCGGGTTGATCTGCACCAAGCCGCCGAGCGCGGTGATGCACGCAAAAACAATCAGGCAGAGCCCAATCGACTTCGCCGCGTAGGTGGGCCAGAGGCGCGATCCGACGACGGTTGTTTCGGTGCGGCCCGGACCGGGATAGTTCGTGTGCAATTGCCTCCAAATGATCGACAGGTGAACGGCGATCAGGATTGCAAGTAGCGCGGGAACGACAAAAATGTGCAGACCGTATAGGTGTGGGATCGTAGCATTGGTCGGATAGGTGCCGCCGAAAAAGATGAATGTTAACCACGGACCGATGAGCGGTACCGACAAAGCGATGGCGTAGCCGATGCGAAGACCGATGCCGGAAAGCTCGTCGTCGAGCAGCGAATAGCCGCAATAGCCGTTCAGAATTGCTAGTAGGAGGAGGGTGAGGCCGATCACCCAGTTGATTTCGCGCGGCCGGCGGTAGGCGCCCGTGAAGTAAATGCGCATCAGGTGAGCGACGATGGCGGCGACGAATATCAGCGAGGCCCAGTGATGCATTTGGCGTACCAGCAAACCCGCGCGCACGTTGAAGCTAAGATGCAGGGCGGAACGGTACGCGGCCGACATTTTGACGCCGTCGAGCGGAGCGTACGAGCCGTGATAGATCACCTTGGCGGTGCTGGCGTTGAAAAACATCGCCAGGTAAGACCCGGTGATCACCAGCAGCACGAACGAATAGAGCGCGATTTCCCCCAGCATGAACGACCAATGATCGGGGAAAACATGATTGAGCGCGTGGCGCACCCATTTTGCCAGGCGCAGGCGCTTGTCGAAGGTCCGCGCTAGCTCCGGGACCATGGATATCTCCAGAAGCCCGGACCGGGCGGCTTGTCAAAGTCGCCGCTGGCGTGCAGAAAGCCGTCCTGACCGGAGTAGAGAGGCAATTGCGGTAGCGCCCGGGCGGCAGGTCCGCCTGTGGGACGCCCGCCCTCGAGCACAGAAAACGTGGATTGATGGCATGGGCAGAGAAGCAGGTTGGCTTTGGCCTCGTATTGGCCCACAGGGCAACCGGCGTGGGTGCAGACGCGCGAATAGGCGACGTAACCGTTTGGCGCCCAGCCTGCCTTGTCCGCAGGAAGCTGCAACTTTTGCGGATCGACGCGGATGAGGACGGTCTGCGCGTGCACCGATCCGACTTGGCCTTCGGGGAAAACTACCATTGTTGCACCGAGCATGAGCGCGTCGTTGGAAACCGGAGTGCCGTCGGACGTGATCAGGCGGTCGCCCTGTTTCCAGATCGTGCCGAAGAGCGAGTCGTCTGGAGGCGACGCGAAGGAACGCAACAGCGAAACGAAAATCGCGCCGAAAAACGCGACTGCAGCGGCTCCCATGGCAAAAAGAAAATTGCGGCGCGGCGCGCCTTGGCCCGCGGGATAGAATTCTTCTCTCACCGCTTCCAGGTCTTCTTGAGACGAGCCCGGCAGTTCGCGCGGCCCGGTGGCATTTTTTCTGATCGAGGTGCCGTGAGCCCAAAGGATGAAGGCGACCGCAAATAACGCGAGCGAAAGACCGAACGTCCAGCCCATCAGCATGGTTTGATAACCCGTCCAGAAGATGTGCAGGAACGCAACGCCCGAGGCGATCGCAAATACGAACGCGCACGCAGCCACGAACATGCTAATTTTGCCGGTTGGCTTTTCGGCGCTCATCCCTTGCCGCCTTTCTCGATCCATGTGCAAACGCCAATGATGACGAACAGCGCTACCCAGGCGATGAAACCTTCGGCAACCGGGCCAAAGTAACCGAGCGGGCTGCCGCCGGCGTTGGGCGGATGTTGCATGAACTGGACGTACTTCACGATGGAGTCAATCTGTTTGTCCGATAGCACCTGGGGTGGAAAGGGCGGCATCGGTCCCAATCCGGTACGCACGACTCCAGCCACGACCGGAAGCGAAGTATTGGCCAGCGACGGTGGATTTACGTCCGTGAACGCGAGGACCCCGCCGCGAACCGTTGGCCCGTGGCACGGATTGCAATACAAACGATAGAGTTTCCCTCCGTCGGGCAAGCTTCCCTGGTTCATCGGCATCACGGCCAACTGTTGGGTAACGTACGCCGCGACCGCGCGCATTTGATCGATCGATAGAACGAAAGCGAAGCGTGGCATATGGCTTGGGCCAACCTCCATTGCCGTGAGAACCGTGGCGGGATCGTGTACAGCGAGCAGCGGAGGACCGGCCATGGAAATCGTGGCGCTGACGCCCTGGCCACGGCTGCCGTGGCACTCGGCGCATCGTTGGGCGTAAATGTCTTGGCCGTCCGGCGCTGGTGAATCCGCCGGCTGCTGGCAGAACGCGGGTTGAGCTCCGATGTAGAACAGGAAAAGAAATCCCCAGAAAAGACGAACGAGCATCAGCGCTCCGGCGAGATCCGTGCAGATTGCTTGGCGTTTTATGCGGTCAGCGGTACGAGTAGCGTCCGGAGCGTGCTACTTAATCTTTTCCGGACGAAAGCATGCGCGCCGAAATATCCGGCGAAATTCACGTCACGGGACCAGCGGTTCGTGCTTGTGGTAAGCGTGGGTGTTATCGATGATGACGTCTTAGTCCTTTACCGAGGGCGGGAAACAATTCGCCCGCTAAAGTCTGGCAGTTCCCTCGCATCCGCGGCAATCCGGTAAATCCTTGAAACAACTCTCGACCATCGCAGATTGTGCAAGAAAACGGACGAAGCAGAAAAACCGCATCTGCGAGCGGCAGCCGGTCATCCGATTGTTTTTACGGAGTTGCTTCGCGCACTCGCGTCTATCGGATCGGGCCATCCGGAGTCAGAGTTGGCAACGATGCACAAAGCTTGGCTCGTGGGTATCACAATCGTATTCGCAGCCACCATGGTTGGCGGATGCAATGGCGGACGCGTATTACCAGGATATGCAGTGCTGCCGCGCATCGAAGCTATTCAAGGCAAACAGGTGATCGAGCAGTTCCGCTGCGGCACATGCCACACCATTCCTGGCATCCGCGGAGCGACAGGCGTCTTCGGGCCGCCGCTGATGGAATTTGGCCGGCGATCGTATATCGCGGGGAATTTCCCGAATTCGCCCGGCGTTCTCGCGCAGTGGATCGAGGAGCCGCAGATCATGAAGCCAAAAACTGCGATGCCTACGCTCGGGCTGAACGAGGGCCAAGCACGCGATGCGGCGGCCTACTTAGAAACCTTGCGCTAAGATAAACTCCGAGTTCAA
Source organism: Candidatus Acidiferrales bacterium (assembly GCA_030038275.1). Classification (GTDB taxonomy): domain Bacteria; phylum Acidobacteriota; class Terriglobia; order Acidiferrales; family UBA7541; genus Palsa-295. The sequence goes on from JASHPG010000057.1 coordinate 10,984, forward strand.
AGTCCAATTCGATGAGGAAACAGAGCCTGCGATTCAAGCCCAAGCCGGAATCGCAGGCGAATGCGGCGCGCTTACTTCCCGGCTGGTGGATTCGCTAGTGGGCGATTGCGGCTCGCTGGCGGAACGATGCCGTTGTCCCGCAGATATTCCACCATTTGACCGTAATGGTCGTTCGCATGGACGCAGGCAAACATAGCGATTGCCGCACGCGTCCTGAGGAATGGCGTGGGCGAGTCGCTGAGTGGTTCAAAGGCGTTCTCGTTGGTGATCGACGCGATCGCCTTATGTCCCTCGGCGAATGAGTCGCGCAGATACTGCATGATCTGAGCTTTGGTCTTGATCGAGTCCGGGCCGTTTTCCTGCTCGATGTAGTTAGGCGCTTTCGCTGGCGGGTGTCCGAGGATCGACCCAAAGAAGCGGTCGTTCGCGGCGGCTACGTGCTTCACTTCCTGCGCGAACGTGCGGACGCCCTTGAAATCGCCGTTCGTAGGCGCGAAGTCGTATTTGTCTGCCGGCATTGCATCGGCTGCGCCTTCAAACTCGCGTTCGACGATGCTCAGTTGAAAATCCAAAGTGGATTGAAGAGTGGCCGGACCGCTATGCATTCTCGTTTGTGAGCCTGCCCGTTGGCTTTGCTGCGCAGCCGCGGGGATCGCGCACAAAACGCTCATCAGTAAGATTGCTGCCGCCCCGAGCGCCGTTTTCATTCCCGTCCTCCTTGTGGCATGTGGAAGTTACCGCCCGGCGTGGGCCGCCGGAATTTCAAGCACGTGTTTTCGAATGGCGCGCGCCACGCCGCAATCGTCGTTGGAGACCGTGGTTTCCCATCCGGATTCTTTCAGCGCGGCCACGCTGTTGCCCATCACCACCGGCAAACCGGCGTATTGTAACATTTCGCGGTCATTCCAGTTGTCGCCGATGGCCATGATCTCCGCGCGGGCGATTCCGCGGCGCGAAGCCCATTCTGCGAGCGCCGCTCCCTTGGACACGCCTCGCTGCAACACATCAAGCATGGAAAGATTGCGCGCCTGGTATTCGGTCATCGCTAGGGTGTATTGCGACGCGAGAGGGAACTGCGCAAGCTGCCCGGCCACGCGTTGGATCGAGGCGCAATCGCTCAGGTATAAAATCTCGACTGGATCATCATCGAGGCAATCCGTGAGCGGTTTCACTTCGGCCACTTGCTCGCGATGACGAGCCAGGTACGGCCCCACGTACGCGCCATTCCAATCGATTTTCTCGAAGATCACTTGGCGTTCGAGCGGACGGTCAAAAATCACGCCGGCGCAAGCACGATATTCCGGAGTGGCTTCCAGCACCTGGCGGGCCACGCCGATGGGCAAAAGCCTTTGATAATGCGTCTCGCCGGAGCGCCCTTTGATTAGCGCGCCGTTGCTGGAGATGAAGGCCAGGTCGCAGGAGAGTCTGGCAGTCGTCAAGCGCGCGGAATGAAAGCGCCGGCCGGTGACGATTACGATCTCGGCTCCTCGGGCAGCGGCCTCGGCGATAGCTTCCGCGTTTTCTTCGGGCAGCTTTCCGTGCGAGTCCAGCAGCGTGCCGTCCAAATCCATGGCAATCAACTTGATGGGCATCGATCCATTGTACATGGCGCGGCGCGAACCTTGGCCATGGCCTTCGGTGTTGACACTCATTGACCGAGGGCACATCATCTCCACCAGTAAAATGCCTGAGTCTGCTGGCTCAAAAGGCCGAGGGCGCGCCCGCGCATCGCCGCGACGGGTTGCGATCCTAAGCCGCTCCGCTGCGGGGTTTTATTCCGCATTCGCTAAGACATTTCCGGGCGGACTCGCCGTACTTCACTTGAGCGATCCCGGGGATCCGTCGAATTGGAAGCTGGTTACCTGCAACCGCGCGGCGGCACGCATTGTGCGCTCCGGGTTGGCCGATTTGCTCGCATTGCGGCTCATCGACGCCAAAAGTTCGGGGTTTAACGCCTCCCTCGTTTACCGGGACGTCATCCTGCAACAAAAGCTGAAGCGAATTGGGTTGATTCGAAAACTCGGTTACGCCGCACCGCAAGGAACGTACTCGCTGACAGCTTTTCCTTTGCCCGACAACTGCGTTGGAGTTCTCTTCGAAGACGTGTCGGCATCGTTGAAAGCGACGCGCGATCGAGTGGATGCAGAATCGCGGCTTCTGCATATTTGCGATTCCGCTCGTGCAATCTTGTGGACAGCCGACCCCGCTAGTTTCGAGTTCCACTATGTTTCCCGGGAAGCTCCTCTGGTGCTCGGGTACTGGGTCGAGCGCTGGCGGCACGAACACGATTTTTTCAGGAGGCACGTGCATCGGGACGATTGGCCCTTGGTGCAGTCCACATTCTCCCGCATAGCGGCGGACGCAACCGCGCGGCGCCTCGATTTTCGGATGAATCATGCAGACGGCCGGGAGATGTGGTTCCGGACGGACGTGCAGCTAATCGGCGGCGCGGCTGGCCATTCGGAACTCAGCGGAGTGATGGTGGACATTACCGATCAGAAGCGTAGCGAACTTGGCGCGCGCCATTTGTCGCTTGAGGTGCTGCGGGGCCAAGAACTAGAGCGGAAACGCATCAGCTTTGCATTGCACGAGAAAATTGCACAGCATCTCAGCGGCGTGCAATGGATACTTTCGGCGATGGCCCGGGAAGATACCGAAGAGAGCCAGCGTGCGGAGCAGCATCGGGAATGCGTTCGGCTAATACAGCAGTGCATGGACGAACTCCGAAACGTTTCCTACGAATTGCAGCCGCCCGTGCTCGAAATGTTCGGCCTGATTCCCGCGCTCCGATGGCACGCGAAACGATTTTCGGAAGAGAGCGGAATCCAGGTCCGATTCGACGCTCCCGCGGCAGGCATCGACCGCCTTGGAGACGAAGCGGAGATGACGCTCTTTCGCGTTTTTCAGGAATGCCTTGGTAACATCCGGCGGCATTCGCGTAGCCATTCGGCTTGGGCGCGCGTTCAATGCGAAGCAGAGTCGGTCGTTCTCGAAGTCGAAGATCGCGGTGTGGGTGTGCCCCCTGACCTGCTTGAACGTCTCGACGGCGGGGCATCTGGCATAGGGTTGCTGAAAATACGCGAGAGCGTGAGGGACCTGCACGGACAACTCGAAGTGGAATCCAGCGGGAGAGGAACGCTGGTTCGGGCGACTCTGCCTCGGTTTCGTATGGCTGATTTTCCCGCGAAATTGCAACTGCGCCTCGGAGGCAGCGCTATTCACGGGAGGCGGAAGTCCGCTATTCGCAGAGCGGTTGCCCGCTCCTCGGCGAAGGACTAAAATCAGCGTGTGGCACGCTTGAGGATTGCGTCGGACCGAACGCGCGAGCTGCCAACTCTCACCTTCCCGAATGGGCGCGCCTTCCCCTCACGGCGGCGCTGATCGAGCATCTGGAGATATGACGCCATGAACGCGAAGTCATCGAAGCGCGGCGCACGGCGCGGTGCCGAAAAGGCCAAAGTCATTCCTATCAGTCCCGGCGACGATTTTCTGATCGCTGCGATTGGCGCATCCGCCGGAGGAATTGAGGCGATGACAGCGCTGGTCCGCAGTTTGCCTCCGGATACGGGAATGGCCGTCATCGTCGTCCAACACCTCGATCCCAAGCACCACAGCATCCTTGCCGAATTACTGGCCAAAGAGACGAGGATGCAGGTCAGTGAAGTGAAAGAGGGCATGAAGGTCGAATCGAATCACGTGTACGTCATTCCTCCGGACGCGACCATGTCGATTTCCGACCACGTTTTGCGATTGACGCCCCGCGAGGAATCACGCGTGGGGCGAATGCCTATCGACTATTTCATGCGCTCGCTGGCGGATGCTCACGGCCATCAGGCGATCGGGGTGGTGCTTTCCGGTACGGGGTCCGACGGAACGCTGGGTCTCGCCGAGATTCAAGCGCAAGGCGGCGTCACGCTGGCCCAGGACGAGACAACCGCTCGTTACGACGGCATGCCGCGAAGCGCCATCGCTTCGGGAGCCGTGGATTTCATACTTCCTCCCGAGGGAATCGCGCGCGAACTGGCGCGCATCGCCCATCACCCATACGTGGCGCTCGATCACTCCAAAGAGTCGGCTTCGATGGGCCTGCAAGTGGATGGAATCGAGAGCATCTTTCAGGCGCTGCGGCGCGCTACGGGCGTCGATTTCACCCACTATCGCCAATCCACGATCCGGCGGCGCATTCACCGCAGGATGATCGTGCATAAAATCGACCGGCTTCCGGATTACGTAAAATACGTCCTCACCAACCCTACGGAAGTGAAGGCTCTGTACCAGGACATGCTAATCAACGTGACCAGCTTCTTCCGGAATCCGAAGGTTTTCGAAGCGCTGAAATCACAGGTATTTCCCAATATCCTGAAGCATCGCCAGCCGAATTCCACGATCCGCATCTGGACCCCGGCATGTTCTTCCGGCGAGGAAACGTATTCGGTAGCCATCGCCCTGCTCGAATATCTGGGCGACCGGGCGCAGGAAACGCCCATTCAGGTTTTCGGGACCGATATCAGCGAGCCAAGTATCAATAAGGCGCGGTCGGCCTGGCACCCGGAGAACATCTTGGGTGACGTCTCGCCAGAGAGTCTGCGGCGTTTTTTCACCAAGGCTGATGGCGGGTACCGGATCAGTAAGGCGATTCGCGACATGTGCATCTTCGCGCAGCACAACGCGCTCAGCGATCCGCCGTTTTCGCAGATGGATTTAATTTGCTGCCGCAATCTGCTGATCTACCTGGAGCCGATTCTGCAGAACCGCGTGATTTCACTGTTTCATTACGCGATTCGCAACCACGGCTATCTGGTCCTCGGAAGTTCCGAGGGCGTTGGCGCTTCCGGAAATCTTTTTGCCACGGACGACCGCACCTACCGCATCTTTTCGAAGAAAACGACCGCTGCGCGCCAGCCGGTTACATTTTCGATGGGCCGCCAGATGGAGCGTGCTGATTTCGGTCCCGCGCACGCCGGCCCGAAGCTGGCCGATACGAGCTGGAATTACCTGGAGGCGCAAAAGGAGTTCGACCGCCGCTTGCTGGCGCAGTTTTGCCCGGCGGCCGTTTTCGTCAACGAGGACATGGATATCATCCATACGCGCGGCAACGTGGGCCGGTATCTGAAGCTGGCCCCGGGGCGTGCCAGCCTAAACATACTGAAAATGGCGCGAGAGGGCTTGCTCCTGGAGCTGCGCAATGCGCTTACGCGCGCCAAGAAGGACCGCACCAACGTGCGCAAACAGGCGGTCGAGATCAAGAGCGGCAACGGGAGCGGCAATGGCCATGCGACGGGCGCAAAGGACATTGTGGCGCTGGTGAATTTCGAAGTCGTGCCCATCACCATGGGCAACGTGCAGGAGCCCTACTACATGATCATTTTCTCAGATGCACCTCCTCCCGCGGCAAAAGTAGCCCGCTCGCAAAGGATCATCCGCGAGTCGGAGTCCGCCAGCCGCCGCATCGTCAAGCTGGAGCAGGAGCTGGGCGCGACGAAGGAATATTTGCAGTCCGTGATCGAAACACAGGAAGCCACCAACGAAGAGCTGCAATCGGCGAACGAAGAGGTCCTTTCCAGCAACGAAGAGTTGCAAAGCACCAATGAAGAGCTGGAAACCGCAAAGGAAGAGCTGCAGTCCGCGAACGAGGAACTCGCCACGGTGAACGACGAGTTGCGCGACCGCAACAGCGAGCTATCCCGCGCGCATAAGGATCTGTCGAACCTTTTCACCAGCATCGGCATGGCCATTTTGATGATTGGCAGCGACTTGAAAATCCGGCGGTTTACTCCGCAAGCGCAGAAGATTTTTGGGCTGATTCCGGGAGATGTTGGCCGGCCACTTTCCAATATCAATCCGCACATTGACGTGCCGAATCTGCGGCAGATGATCGGGAACGTGATGTCCGGTTCCGCGCCGGTCGATACCGAGGTGGCGGATCCGCAGGGTACGCGGTATTTCTTGCGTGTCTTTCCCTATCCGGTTGCGGATGGAAGAGTCGATGGTGTGGTACTAACGCTGGTGCAGGTTCCGCAGGGGATTCAATCCTAAAGGCTTGGCGCTGCGCGTAAGCTGGCCCAGCGCGACTCGGTTACTGCAATTTGTTATACGCGCTCTCGATGTATTCGGGAGGGGCAGGCCCGCCGGGAACATCCTTGTGCATTGTGTACGCCCAGTGCTCCACCCACGAGACGCCGCCATCGACGTTATCGTCGTATCGGTCGGGCAGCCGGTAGGCGGGATCGAATAATGCGTCCCGCAGAGTGATGAACCTGTAGCCTCGGGCGCGAATCATTTGCGCCAAATTCCCCAACTCGTCCGTATCCAACTCGTCCGCGTGCAACAGCAGCACCTGCCGCGGTTGATATCCGAGCGTCACCGCCGAGAATTTCTCGAAGTACGCGAAAATATCGTTCATATAACTCAAAAACGAGGCCGCCACTCGGTCCGCGGTTGCTGTATCACCCGCAGCCATCGCATGGGCGTAAACCGCCGCGAACATGTACTCCTGATTGTCAATCGTCACTGGCGCTACGGCATATCCCTGGCGCGTGAGAAACGCTTTGAACGCGCGCTCGGTGCCCGGCGTGGCGCCCACGTTCAAAAAAGGATAGCGGAAGTAGCGCTCGCGCATTCCCTTGGAGCGTAGCAGCGGCTCCGTGACTACCTCGCCTCGCAGGAAATTCAGTTCGTACGCCGCCAGCGGCATGGCGTCGATATCCGCGTGCGAGTACGTATGGTTGCCAAGCGGGAAACCGGCGTTCACCCACATCTTCAGGATATCGACGCGTTGCGCGAAATCGCCGCGGTCGAGCTTATCTTCGTTGACGAAGCCGATGGCGGGGATTCGATATTCCTTCAATTCGGCAAGCAGTCGCGCTGTCATCGCTTGCAGCGCGGCGGGGTCGTCGGACACCACGGAGTCAGCCGGCGCTGGCAGGTCGTCAAAGGTGACGGCAACTTCGCGGTTCGTACGCGGCTCGAGTGGTGGTGTTGCCATGACGGAGCGCATCGCCGCCTGATGCACCGACGGCGCATCTTTGTCGGCATGTGCGGTGGGACGGCGATTGCTCACGGTGCCGTTGCGCCGCGCGCTAGCTAATGGGCCGCCGGATTGCCGCCGAACCGGCCGCGCAGCGCAGAATGCGGCGAAGAGCGCACCCGCTGCAAGCACAATCCCAAGTGGCTGCGCCGTGGCGCGGCACTTCCGCAATACGCGCACGGGGTTCATCGTTTCAATTCGATTGGCGTGAACTGATCGGCACTCTGAGCGCGATCCAAGCGTTTCAGCGCCTTGGGCCGCTGACCGTGAGTTGCCAGTGTAAAGCAAGAGGTTGCCGCGGCCTCATTTTTCTTGCGCCACGTCTCCGCCGATTTCCACCGGCACGCGCCCGCTGAGCACATCCCGTATCTTTTCGGCAACGCTTTTCAGATTGAAAGGTTTTTGCAGGTACGCGACGCCACCCTCCAGGAACCCGTGGCGGAATACGGTGTCGTCGGTGTAACCAGAAATGAACAGAATCTTCATATCCGGTCGCTCGGCCGCCAGTTTTGCGGCTAGCTCGGAGCCGCTCATGTGCGGCATCACCACGTCCGTCACCAAGATGTGGATAGGCCCCTGATGCGCCGCTGCCTCTTTCAACGCGCGATCGCCGTTTTCCGCTTGCAAGACGCGATAGCCGGCGGCGCTCAGATAATCGCACACCAATTCGCGGACGCTTTGCTCGTCTTCCACCAGCAACACAGTCTCCGTCCCCACGGCTGCGGCCTTCTTTTCGGCCATGGCCGAAGTCCGCTCGATTTCATCCAGCACCCGTGGCAAATAGATCTTAAACGTCGTCCCGCGGCCCACTTCGCTGTACACCCAAATGTACCCGCCGCTCTGTTTCACCACGCCGTACACGGTCGCAAGACCAAGCCCCGTGCCCTTGCCTGGCCCTTTCGTGGTGAAAAACGGCTCGAAAATTCGCGCTTGCGTCTCCGCGTCCATTCCGCATCCGGTGTCGGTCACCGTCAGCATGATGTACGGTCCCGGTTGAAAGCTGATGTGCTGCGTCGCGTAACTGCGGTCGAGATCGGTGTTGGACGTCTCGATGGTCAGCCGGCCCCCATTGGGCATCGCGTCTCGTGCGTTCACCACCAGGTTCAGCAGCACCTGCTCGACTTGCCCCGGATCGGCCTTCACGCGCCCCAGACCTGACCCCGGCACGAACGTCATCTCGATATTTTCTCCAATCACGCGCGAGAACATTTTAATCATGCCGGCCACAACTTCGTTCACATCCAGCACGCGCGGCTGCAGCACCTGCTTGCGGCTGAAGGCCAGCAGTTGCCGCGTCAGCGACGACGCCCGATCGGCTGCTTTTTCCACTTGCTCCACGCTGTGTCGTAGCGACGAATCAGTGAGCCGGTCGTGAAGTATTTGCGCGTGGCCTTTCACCACCATCAGCAGGTTATTGAAATCGTGCGCCACGCCGCCGGCCAATTCGCCCACTGCCTGCATTTTCTGTGACTGCCGCAGTTGATCCATCAGCCGTTCCCGGTCGGTAATATCCAGCGCCACGCCGATCACGCCTTCCACCGGTCCATCCGCATTCTTCAACGGACGAACGTGCGCCTCGAACTGGCGCGTCTGCCACGCGGTTTCAAAGGACGTTGGCTCGCCCGCCAGCGCTTTTCGATGCGCCGCAATAGCGGGGAACTCGGGATCGCGCGTGCGGAAGAAGTCGAGAAGCGGCAAGCCGGTCGCCTCGCGCGAAGGCAGCCCCACGCCGTTCAGCCCAGCGCCCATGGCGGATGTGACCACGAGCTGCGCGTCCGTGGTCCACAACACGGCCGGCACGTTTTCCAGCATTACCGCCAGCCGGGCCCGTTCCCGATTCCGCTCGATCTCTCCTTTTTCGAGATCGTCGAGCATGGTGTTGATCGAGTTGCCCAGGAACGCCAGTTCGTCCTTGCCCGAAGTCGCCAATCGAGCGTTCGCATCACCACTGACGCCGATTTTAACCACGCCTTCGCTGAGTGCCGCCACGCGCGAGAGCACGAATCGCTCCAGCAGGTACAGCATCACCGCTCCGAATACGAACCCTGTGGCCAGCAATAGGAGGAGGAACTGCACGATGCTCGTTTGGCCCTGGCCATAGATTTTCCGTTGCATATCAACGCGCAGGACGGCGGCGGGCTTGCCGTCGATACCCATCACCGGCCCATAGGCCGCCATCTCGTCCGCGGCGTACGGGTCGATCAAGCTGTCCTGCCCGCTGGCGATGCTTCGAGCCGCCGCACGAAAACCATCGTCCTGAGCCGCCAGATCGAATGGCCGAATCTCGATGGAAAGCTGCGTAAGGTCGCTCAGCCGGTTCACCTCTTCGTCATTCAGCGAACGTCCAATGACCAGCGTCCCGGCTCGCGAGCTGCCGCCTGGACCGTTTATCACCGGGCTCGCTGCAACCATAAACGCGCCGCCGGAAAGTCGCAAAATTCCCATGGCCGATCGAAGTGAGTTTCCGGGCGCCAGCACGGGCGATTCGCTCGTGAATTCCGCATCGAGCCCGGGCGGGACGCTGACCGGTTCAACCGTCACTAGATCGAAGCCTTCCTGAAATAGCGGCCGGCCTTTACCATCGAGCACGGCAGCGAAGTTTGTGCGCGTTTGCTCGAACATGGATGCAGGGAATTGCGCGGCAAGCGCGTTCACATTTCTGCTTCGCAGACTCGCGTATGTCTCGCTCGATTCTGAGTACTGATCGGCTGTTTGCTTGAGAGCGGTCAGTTCGTTCGATAGTCCGCTGGAGGCCAGCTGCAAATCCTGACGGGCAAAACTGTCTTCCAGGTTTGAAAACTCGCGGAGCAGAGCGATCCGCGAGAGCATGTATAGCCCGCCCACCAGGCCCACGATCGTCGCGAAAACGATCACCAACGTCTTGCCGCGCAGCGATGTCAGCAATCGCAAAGTCATTCAGGACGCGCCCTTGGATGCCTTGAGTGTGAATCTCCAGTATAGGTTCGCGCGCGGCGGTCCCGCACGACGGTCCCGCATGCTGCGTGCCCAGTGATGTACTACAATGGGTGCCGAATCGGGCACCCCGGGCGCGAGCCGCGTGGCTGGTCGCAAAGCGGCACTGGATTACGCTTTAGGCATCTTTCGCGGCGCGCAATACATCAATGGGGAAGATTCCGATTCCGGAGCGCGGATCCAGGGGCGCATTATGAACAGGTTCTGCTTATCCTCGATGGCCACTCTGGCGTTTGCGCTTTGTATGTCTCTTGCTGTTTCTGCCGCGCCGCAACAGGTTGGCCCGTTACCGCGGGCCTCAAATACCAGCGCGACAGCGGACTCGTCTCAGCCTTCCGCCAAAGCTTCCGTGGCAAGCCAGGGCGCCAGCGAGCCCGGCCCCCCCGCGAACACCGAATCCGGCAAAATCGCCAAAGTCGAGCTGCCCGCCGGAACCCACATTCCCCTCGTTCTGCACAACGCGATCTCTACGCGCACGGCGCGCCCCGGCGATCCTGTTTACTTTGAAACGTCATTTCCCGTAATGGTCAACGGCCGCGTGGTGATCCCGGCGGGCTCGTACGTCAGCGGTGAAGTCACAGACGCCAAGAGGCCCGGGCGCGTCCGGTGGCCGAGGCCAGCTGATGATTCGCTTGACCACCATGATTTTGCCCAACTCTTACATGGTCAAACTAAATGCGATTCCCGGCGGTTCGGCGGGCACCGGCGGCAACGAAACTATCGATAGCGAGGGAAAAATCAAAGGCGACAGCAACAAATCCGGGGACGTTGGCACCGTCATCAACACCACCGCGGAGGCCACAGGAGTCGGCACCGCGGTCGGAGCCGCATCCGGGGACATAGCTCGCGGCGCCGGAATGGGAGCGGGAATTGGAGTCGTCGCGGGCCTTGCCGAGGTTCTGCTAACGCGCGGGCCGGAGGCCGAGTTGCCTCGCGGCACCACTCTCGATGCCGTGCTCGATCACCCGATTTATTTGGACGCGGACAAAATCCAGTTCACCAGTCCTGGCACATCTTCTGCGATTCCCGGCCCGCCAAATCGCGAGACGCACCGCTCTCCGTATCCGTTCTGAAGGACAACGCGACGGCATCGCGCGGTCACATCAAAGCGGCCGGCCGCCTGTAATGCCGACGATTTCTCCGCTCATGTAGCTCGATTCCTCGCAGGCAAGCAACACGTACGTTGCGGCGAGCTCTGTGGGCTGGCCGGGTCGCTTCATCGGAGTATTCTCGCCGAAGCTCACGAGTCCATTCGTGGATTGCCCGCCGCAGACTTGCAGCGGTGTCCAGATCGGCCCCGGCGCCACGCCGTTGACGCGGATGCCTTTGCTGGTGATCTGTTTCGCAAGGCCTTTCACGAAGATCGCGATCGCGCCCTTGGTCATCGCGTAGTCGAGAATGCCCGGCGACGGATCGAAGGCATTGATGGAAGTGGTGCAGATGATCGTCGATCCGGGCCGCAAGTGCGGCAGCGCCGCTTTCACGATCCAAAACATCGCGTACACGTTGGTGCGAAACGTATCGTCGAACTGCTCGGTCGGGATCTCCAGAATCGACTCGCGATAAACCTGGCGGGCGGCGTTGCTCACCACGATATCCAATCCGCCCAGCTCGCGAACGGCGTCAGCTACCAGCGTTTTGCAGAATGCTTCGTCGCGCAGATCGCCCGGCAGCGGCACCGCCTTGCGTCCAGCGCCCTCTATCGCTGCGACCACTTCCTTGGCGTCCGGCTCCTCGGCGGGCAAAAAGTTGAAGGCCACGTCGGCGCCCTCTTTGGCGAACGCGATCGCGGCGCCTCGGCCGATGCCGGAATCGCCGCCGGTGATCAATGCCCGCCGGCCGCGCAGCTTGCCAGAGCCCTTGTAGGTGTCCTCGCCGTAACGCGGCTGAGGGTCCATTTTCAGCGAAAGTCCGGGCCATGGCTGGTTTTGCTCCGGGAAGGGAGGCTTGTGGTATTCCGTTACGGGATTTTGCAGTTCTCCTGAACTGGATGTTGCGCCTGCGGGCGAACCGCCGCTTTCCTGAATGCCTCGCATCGCGCTTCCCAGCAGAGGAGGTGCGGCAATCATTCCGGCGCCGATTTTCATCAGGTCCCTCCGCGAAAGCGTGTTTTCGAAATCGTTGGATCCCATCGTTGCGACCTCGCCAGCATTCTTGACCGGATCGCGGAGTCGAAACATACAAGAACACCACTAAACCCGGCGCATGGATTCCCTCAGAGAGTTGTCTCGATAGGCCTGCTCGCGCTCTATTGAACGCTGGACTTGAAAATCGCCTGCGGGTTGGAAGGTTTGCCCAAACTGCGAAGCTAGACGGGCGTCTGCGCCGCTCGCACCTGGCGGTCGGCGAAGCGCGCGGGCGAGAATTGCCGCACGCCAAACGACACGTTGCCGCCCGAGATAAGTTCGCGGAAAAGCTTGGCCGTCGCGGCGGACAGCAGGATGCCGTTACGATAGTGGCCCGTAGCGATCCAGAGGCCACGAAGGCCAGTCGAACCCAGAATCGGCAAGTCGTCCGGAGTGCCGGGCCGTAGCCCCGCCCAAGTCTCAATCAACTGCGCGCCGGCCAGTTCTGGACACATATCGAGCGTCGCATCCAGGATTTTAGCGATCCCTGCGGCAGTTATTTGCTTTTCGAATCCGGCTTCCTCAAGGGTGCTTCCTGCCACGATTCGTCCATCTTTGCGCGGCACCAAATAAGCGTGTTCGGAGCGCACCACGCGCTGCAATCCCATGCCGCCTTTCGGGCGCAGCGCGAGCATCTGCCCGCGCACAGGACGCGTCGGTGCTTGTGCGCTTAGCGATGGTTCATTGACAGCTTGGCTCGAAAAGCAACCCGCGGCGAGAATCACGTGCTCCGCTGCAATCTTCTCGTTGGCGGCAACCACGCCTGTGCACCGGTCGCCGTCGCGCGTCAAGCTGGAGACCTCGCAGCCGCCGCGAATTTCCACACTGCGACTGCGCGCTGCGGTCAGTAGCGCGTCGATCAGCAGGCGCGGCTCCACGCTGCCTTCGTCCGGCAGGAACAAAGCGGAGCGGACCGCTGGTCCCGTCGCGCCCGTCATCTCCCGCGCGGCATCCGCCGAAATGGCTTCAGCCGCGATTCCAAGCTGCCGCAGTTCGCGCAGGCGCGCGTCGCGTTCGCGGTCAGCTTCCGCTGAAAAGAAAACTTCGAGCGCCCCGTCGCGGGCGTATCCGGTGCTCTTGCTGGACGCCTCCTCGATTGCAGCGGCAAATTGCGGGTAAAGCTGAAGGCTCTTGAGAGCGAAAGGCGCCAGCGGCAAATCGCGCGGCGAATCGGGCGCGGGCGATAGCATTCCAGCTGCGGCCCAGGATGCTTCGCGCCCCGGCTCCTGGCGGTCCAGAACGATCGCGCGCAGGTTCTCCGCCGCGAGTTCAAACGCGATGGATGCGCCGATAACTCCGCCGCCGATGATCGCTACGTCGTACGTACGCATGGCGAAATTTTAACAGCAAATCCGGTCTGAATCCGGCCAGGTTGCTTCAGCGGCGCGAACTGAATCGCCCGCGCGCCCGCTTCCGCTAGCGCATATCCGTGCTGAGCAAAAGCGCATCCTCGATGGGCGAAACGTAGTATCGGGGGCGCCGCCCCACGACCTGGAACCCACGGCGCTCGTAGAACTGCAACGCGGCAAAATTCGACGCGCGCACTTCGAGCAGGGCTTTCTCCGCGCCTTGTTGCGTTCCCCACTCCATCGCCAGGCGCAGAAGCGTGCCGCCGATCCCACAACGCCGTGTCTCCGGTCGCACTGCGAAATTCAGAATCTCGATGTCGTTTGCCACGCGCCGCGCCACCAGGAAGCCGGCTAGCTCGCCGTTTTCTTCAACTACCCATCCGGCCATTTCGCCGTGAGCGACGCGCTGGTAATCCCACGCGGTCCACTGCGCCACTTCCGGGCTGGCAGACTGGATTTCGAGCATAGGTTCCACGTCGCGCGATTCGATCGGCCGGGCGTTCAAGATCCCGAGGAACCTTTCCAGTGAAGCTCGGCGTCCGAGCGCCGGATGTAATTTGCATCCAGCGTCAGCGCATCCGCCAGATCGCCTCTTTGCGCGCGGAGCCATCCAAGCCGGCCGATTTCAGGCGCCAGAATCGGCGACACCCGCTCGATCGAAATCCGCCGCATCCGCCCGTCCAAACTTTGCAGTTCGGAGATTGCGCTGCCAAGAATGTCCGGATCCGGCGTGGCGATGGTTATTTCTTCCGTCGATTTTTCGTTTTCGAGCGAGCGAAAAAATTCATCGCGCGTTCCAACCAGCTCGTGGTTTTCCAGTACGATCTGTGCGCCATCCTGAGATTCGCGCCGCGTGTAAACACCCCAATACAATTCTTTCCGCCGCGCGTCCATCACGGATATCACTTTCGCCGCACGCGCTCGCGATTGCGCCGCTACCGCCTCCAACGCGCTGACCGCCGCGATGGGCTTGCCAAAAACCTCCGCCCAGCCTTTCACTGCCGCGAGCCCAACGCGCAAGCCTGTAAAGGAGCCTGGGCCTGCGGCGACCGCAAACAAGTCAAAATCCTGGAGGCGCAGCGAGAGGTCGTTCAGCAGAAATTCTAAATGGCGAAAGACACGCGAAGAATAGATTTCGGCGGATGATGTTCCCACGACTGCAATTACGCCGTCGTCGCGAAGGAAACCAAGGCTTCCGGAGGGTGAAGACGTATCGAGAGCAAGGATCAACACGTGCCCAATTATAGGGCAATTCTGATGCCAAACCCTTCAAAATCGCTTGTTGGCGCCACGTTTATCGGCCATGAAAATCAGGAGAATTCCTTGACGCGGCTCACCGCTAGGACCTACAATTTTATCGGGTAATCTACGGGGGAGGGGAAATTCGACTTATGGACTTCAAGTTAGGCGAAAAAGTCGTTTATCCAAACCACGGTGTCGGGCTCATCGAACAAATCAGTTACGGTTATGTCAACGGGAAGTCAGAGAAGTTTTACATGCTGCGAATTCTTTCGAGCGGTTTAAAAGTGATGGTTCCCCAAACCAACATTGAAAACGTCGGTCTGCGGGCGATCATCCGTCCCACTCAAGCCGGTGCAGTTCTCTCCTACCTCGAAAAGGGCCGCTCCATCTCACATCCCGATTGGAAACACCGTTTCAAGGAAAACTCAGACCGCATGCGCACCGGATCGCTGATGGAAGTCGCAGCCGTCCTGAAGGGACTGGTAGCGCTCAGCCGCACGAAACCTCTTTCGTTCCGCGAGAAGAAAATGCTCGAACGAGCAAAGTATCTTCTCGTCAGCGAATTGGCCACCGTGCGCAACACAACCGAACAGGTAGTAGAATCCAATATCGTCCGTGCGCTGGCGAAGGCGAAGCTCCAAATGCCCGAGGCCTCCCCGATCCCGGATTCAAACTGAAACACGCAAAAATCGCGGTTTTTCATTGGGGGCACAGGATCGATCCTGTGCCCCTTTCGTTTTTTGCGCCCGGCCATGCCTGCCGTAGGCAAGAGTCGCAAGTTTTGTGCCGCCTTTAATTGTGAATCTGAATGCGGCTAAGCGAAGCTAAGGCGAAAACAAACCTGCTGCAACATCGCCATCATGGAGGGCGACATTTGCCACGCTAGCGCGCCTTTAGCAGGCCATAAAGTGCCGCAAAGGCCTGCCTCGCGGCGCATAGCGGCCCTGAGCGTTCACAAGGGGCTGATGGGGTGGCGTTGCGGCGACAGGTAGAGGCGTAGAGGCGCCGAACCTCTGGGCGCGAGCCATAATGGCCCGCGCCCGGAGGCAATCCGCGAACCGCGTCCTAGAAGAAGAAATGCAACCCGAACTGAATCAGCCTCGGGTTCACGCTTGAGTGGGTGATGGATGAAGTCGATGGAGAGTCGACATCCACGAATCCGACTGTTGCGAAGCCACCTCCTCCGGGATCGGCGAACTGCGGGTGGTTAAATGCGTTGTAGAAATCCGCGCGAAATTGCATGTTCACCCGCCCCGTGAGCTTGTTGTTCTTCAGCAGCGAGATATCCCAGTTAAACTGCCCGGGACCAAGAACCACGCCAACGCCGCTATTGCCAAATCCCGTAGCTGTTGCGTCTCCATAGGGAACGATCGGCGCCGAGCAAAAACCCGCGCGATTGAAATAGCCATTGCCGTTGACCGGAGTGGTGCCGAGCTTCGAGAGAATTGATCCTGAGGTCTCGATATTGCTGTTGTTGAAGGTAGAGCAATACTCCACCGTCGTAACGCCAGTCAAATAGCTGGTCGTGTTTGTACCGTATGCACCGCCGGCGTTATCGGAAGAGATTAGCGTCAGAGGATCACCCGATTGTGCAATCGTGATACCGGACACGTTCCAGCCACCAATAACGTGTCCAACGAACCCTTGCTGGTTTTTGGCGAACGGCAGGTCGTAGCTATAATTCATTACAAACCGCTGCGGCCGATCGAACGACGCCCTGCCGTATTGGCACATCATGCACAGAGCGTCGTTAATGTTCGCGCTAGGACCATAGAACACGTCCGTAAGGTTTTTGTCCCAGGTATAAGCGGCTTGAATCGTTAGTCCATGCGAGAACTGATGCTGCACGGACACTTGCAAGCTGTTGTAGTTCGAGTAGCCGTTGTCATCCGATGCGGCTAAACCGTCTGCTGCATAGCCCAGATACGGAACGCGGAATTGCGCGTTACCAGACGTGTTGCAGATTGTAGGCGTACCTGTACAGAGATAGCTGAATTGATTGGTTGGGGTGGCGAGCGTCGCCTGGTTATGATTGTGGTTGTAATCGAGCAGATTGATGCCGCTCGATCCTGCATAGGTTACGTCAAGCATCCATCCCGGCTCAAACTCGTATTCCGCGCCGAGGCTGTACTCCCGAACCAGCGGAGTGTGCACGCTGTTTGGATCGAAAGGCGTACTCAGGCTCGAATTGACCGGAGCGAGACTGTTGGCAGTCGTAGGGTCGGCAAACCGCGGCGCGAATCCCAGACCAAAATCCGTATTGCAGTTCGGGTCGGAAGGCATGCAAACGAGCTGTATCAAGGGGTACGGCTGCGCCAGAGTCGCGTCCGCCCAGCGGCTGCTGCCGGTTGAGTAATCGTACGTGGCCGCGTACGGGTAACCCTGTTGATATGCGTGCACTACGCTATCCAGGCCGACGCGATCGTAGAAGATCCCGAACCCGCCGCGAATTACGAGCTTGCTGCTCAGCGGTTGCCATGCAAAACCAAACCTTGGAGCAAAGTTGCTATACGGGGCATGCCCTTGGATTGAATATTTGTTATCAGCAATACCGACGCCAGCGGGCGGAGGACCGAAGAATTTCTCGAAATTACTGGGCACCACGTATTGCTGGATGCCAAGCGGGCTGGTTATCGCGTCTGCCACTGATGTTGGAACGGCGGAGTTGTCAACCATCCGGCTGAGCCAGACCTGCGTCAGTCGCCCCAGACTATCGGTAAGGAGGCCGTCAAATTCCCAACGCAAGCCGAGATTCAGGGTCAGGTGAGAGTTCACTTTAAAGTCGTCTAGAACGTAGGCGGCCTGATTGTCCAAATGATAGAAGTGGATAATTCCGTTCTGCCCGGTGATGCCCTTTACGCAGAAGAGGCACCCTGCGTCCCAGAATGGACCAGCATTACCCCCGGTAGCGAGCCCCGGAACGAACGGGCACGCCGGATTGGCTGGTCCGCAACCAGGCGGCACCGAAAGAGCGCCGGCGGTAAGGAGCAGACCCTGCTGTAAGCCTTGATCGCTAAGGGACCAGTTCGTCCACTCGTATTCGTACCCCGCGCGAATGCTGTGCCGTCCGTGCTGCCAGGAAACCTCATCTGACAATTGGACTTGATTCGTCGGTCCATGAAATGGCAGCAGGCCGCCAAACAACGTGAAATTATCGAAAATGTCTATGATCGAGGTTGGCTCGTAAAAGCCCGGAACGAGCGGCTGCATACCGAGCTGCGAAGGCGAGCCGCAGCCAGTAAGGCCGGTCAGGTGTCCGGCATTCGGGCATCCGCCGGGTGGAACGCTGACATTGGCGCCGGCGTTGTTGCGTTGATACGAAACCCGCGCGACGTTGACGAAGTTGTTTGTAACTAGCGACGTCAATCTGGCTTGTGCGGCTTGATTTCCCCAGGGCGTATACTCCGGAGTGCCCGGTAGATTGCCACCGGCCTGCCCCAAGTACAGCGTCTGGGGATTGGCGGTGTAGAAGTACTTCGTTGTGAGGGTCTCTTTGCCGTTGATGTCCCAGTCGCCGTTTGCGACGTATTGATTTTCGCTGTAAAGAGCAGGGACTGTAAAATTGCAGACCGAACCGCCGCCCGCGCAGAACTGCGGATCGGATGCCGGTGCCGGAATGTAGTAATTGTTCGGCACGCCCGCACCTGTGCCGTCGGTAAGTTGGAAGATTCTGAGCCCCACGACGTTCGTGATGCCGACGCTGGAAGCAAACGCCTGCGCGGTTGCATCGCACTCGGAAGCGATCGTTCCGGTGTCTGGGACGGAGGCCGGCGTGTTGCACGTGCCTCTGGATCCGAGCGCTGCGTAGGGGTTCAGGGTCGTCGGAAGCAGGGCCCCGAAAGTTTCGCCTTGCGGCGCAACGCCGTTCTTGCCGCGCGTTCCGCGATAGCTGAAAAAGAAGAACAGCTTGTCTTTCTTGATGGGACCGCCGATCGTGCCTCCAAACTGATTTTGGTCGAGCACCTGGTGCGGTTGGGAGGCTGTCTTTGTGAAAAAGAAGTCGTCGGCATTCAGAATCGAATTTCGCAGGTTCTCAAAAGCGGAACCATGGAACTCGTTCGTTCCGGATTTCGTGTTCACGACGACGTTCGCGCCCGGATTACGGCCGTAGCTTGCATCGTATGTCGAGGTTTGGACCTTGAACTCTTGGATCGCGTCGGTGCTGGGGATTGGGATGCCCGTGTAGATCGTGCCGTCGTTCGCACTGCCGGAATTGGCGACGTTATCGACGGCCACGCCATCCATTTGAAAGTTGTTGGAGCCGGGATCGACACCATTCGCGCTGATGTCTTGAGTTCCTTTTCCTAGAGCCGTTGCGTTATCGACGCCGACCGACGTTCCTGGAGACAGGCTCAAAATTTCGGTGTAGTTTCCGTTGGCCATGGGCAGGGCGTTGATCTGCGTTCCGGTAACCGTGCCGCCAAGGGTGGCGCTTTCGGTTTGGAGAACTTGGGTGTTGCTTTCGACGGTGACGGTTTGCGTGACGGAGCCCACTTCGAGGGCCTGATTCGCTGTTGCGGTCTCGGTTGTGACCACCGTTATGGACGGCACGCTTGCCGTCTTGAAACCCGACGCGCTGAAATCGAGTTTGTAGTTTCCAGGCGGGAGCAGCGAGAATCGATAGTCGCCATTTGGACCCGTGGTCGCGGTGCGGATTTGGCCGGTAGCCAAGCTGGTGAGCGTGACTTTCGCGCTGGCTACAGCCGCGCCGGAAGGATCAGTGACGGTACCGGCGATTGCGCCGGTGCCCGCGGATTGCGCGTACACGAGCGATACGGAT
>JASHPG010000058.1 GCA_030038275.1 Candidatus Acidiferrales bacterium
TCACACGGCGGAGCAACTTTGAAGATGGCGCGGTTTTCCCACCTGCGGGATGTCACAAAATATGTCCCTGGTTGGCTGTTATGGCGGTTTGGGATCGCCATGCCCTCAGCGGCTAAAGCCGCCCTCCTTCGCAATGCTTTGTGGCACGGCTAAAAGCCGTGCCCTGACGAAAACCATCTCAACAGCAACGCGCGCCCTAAATATCGAGATTGACGACGTCGAGGGCGTTGTCCTGGATGAATTTGCGGCGCTCCTCGACGTTTTCGCCCATCAGCGTGGCGAAGATTTCCTCGGCGGCCACGGCGTCCTCGAGCTTGACCTTGAGCAGCGTGCGCGACTCGGCATTCATGGTGGTGGCCCAGAGCTGCTCGGGATTCATTTCGCCGAGGCCCTTGAAACGAGTGATGGTGAAATCCTTCTTGGCGTCTTCGAGCACGTAGGCGAGAAGCGCGAGCGCGTTTTCCTTGCTGGCCTTGTCGCCATTGTGAGCGATGGTGAACGGCGGCTTGTCTACGTCCGAGACAGCCTGATAAAGGCTGCGCAGGCGCTTGTATTCGGGCGACGCGGCCAACGCCCAATTGACGCGCATCTCCGAGCCATTCTTCAGCACCAATTCGTTCAAGCTGTGCTCTTCGTCGAAAACGATCTTGGATTCGAGATCGAGCTTGGCTTTTTCGATCGACTTGGCCAGCTCTTGCAGCTTTTTCTTGTCGGCGAAATCGGTTTTCTTCTCGATGTCGCTTTCAGCCAACAGGTCGATGAGTTTGGGCTCGCGCAAGCGGCGCGCGAGTTTAGCCGCGACTTGGTCGTACTCCTGAATGTTCAGCAGGAATTGCGTCAGCGTGCCGCCTTCGAGCGATTTGCCATCTTTCGTTTTGACCACGTGATCCTCGGTGGCGCGCTTCATCAGCTCGCGTGAAAATTCGCGCTCGTCGCGTATGTAGCGGTCCATCTTGCCGCGCTTCACGCGATAAAGAGGCGGCTGGGCGATGTAGATGTGCTCGCGGTCGATCAGCTCGCGCATGTGGCGGAAGAAGAAAGTGAGCAGCAGCGTGCGGATGTGGCTGCCGTCCACGTCCGCATCGGTCATCAGGATCACTTTGTGATAGCGGAGCCTTCCTGCGTCGAAGTCGTCCTTGCCGATGCCGGTGCCAAGGGCGGTGATGATGGCGCGAATTTCCTCGTGGCCCAGCATTTTGTCGTAGCGGGCCTTTTCGACATTCAGGATTTTGCCCTTGAGCGGCAGTATGGCCTGGTAGCGGCGGTCGCGTCCGCCTTTGGCCGAGCCGCCGGCCGATTCTCCCTCAACGATGAACAGCTCGCAGCGCGCGGGATCGCGTTCCTGGCAATCGGCGAGCTTGCCGGGCAGGCCGCTGGAGTCGAGCGCGGACTTGCGGCGTGTCAGTTCGCGGGCCTTGCGCGCGGCTTCACGGGCGCGGGCCGCGTCGATGCACTTGCCGATGATGCGGCGCGCGACGGATGAATGTTTGTCGAAATATTCGCCAAGTTTTTCGTTGACGAGCGATTCGACCGGCCCCTTGATGTCGCTATTCAGCTTGCCCTTCGTCTGGCCCTCGAATTGAGGTTGCGGCAGCTTGACGGAAACGACGGCGACGAGGCCTTCGCGCACGTCATCGCCATTGATCGAGACCTCGTCCTTCTGCTCCTTGAGCATTCCGAACGAGCTTGCGTAATAGTTGATGGTGCGCGTGAGCGCGGAGCGGAAGCCGGCCAGGTGCGTGCCGCCATCAACGGTGTTGATGGTGTTGGCGAAGGCGAAAATGTTTTCGGCGTAGCTGTCGTTATATTGCAGCGCGATCTCGATTTCGACGGCGCCGCGCTTGCCCTCCATGTAGATGGGCGACTCGTGCAGCGTTTCCTTGCCGCGATTGAGGTGCTTGATGAATTCGGAGATGCCGCCGGTGAAGCGGAACTCGGCTTTCTTCCCGGAGCGCTCATCCTCAAGCGTGATCTTCAGGCTCTTGTTGAGAAAGGCCAGCTCGCGCAGGCGCTGCGAAAGCGTGTCGAAGCTGTAGCTGGTGGTGGAGAAAATCGAAGGGTCGGGGTGAAAGGTGATTTTCGTTCCGGTCTTGCGCGTCTTGCCGGAGGATTTCAGCTTCGAAGTGGGCACGCCCTTTTCGTAGGACTGCTCCCAGACTTCGCCCTCGCGCCAGATCTCCAGGTCGAGCCAGTCGGAGAGCGCGTTCACCACGGATACGCCGACGCCGTGCAAGCCGCCGGAAACCTTGTACGTGTCGCTATCAAATTTTCCGCCGGCGTGCAGCACCGTCATCACCACTTCGGCGGCGGGCTTTTTCTCCGTGGCGTGCATATCCACGGGAATGCCGCGGCCGTTGTCTGTCACGGTGACGCTGTTATCGTCGTGCACAACGGCGTTGATTTCATCGCAGTAGCCGGCCATGGCTTCGTCCACGGAGTTATCGACTACTTCCCAGACGAGGTGGTGCAAGCCGAAATCGCCGGTCGAGCCGATGTACATCGCCGGGCGCTTGCGGACGGCTTCAAGCCCTCCAAGCACCTTGATCGATGTAGCGTCGTACTTATGTCCAGCGCCCGCGGCGGACGTATCTTTATCAGGCATGAACCTTGCGTCTCCTCGGAATTTGCGTACTGCGGCTAAGAAAATCGTGCGCGGGAAGGCGGTCGCCCCAGATCGGATAACGCGTCGGCTCGACACTTGCCCGTCGTGGCGGGCTAGCCTTGCCCATTGGCCCCCTGCGCGAACGCTTTCGCTCGAGCTGGGACTCGAAGGGGTTTTCGTTATCTCCATCCCGCCCCACACCGAAATTTCGGAGGAACGCGGCGGAGGTTTTCTCTTAAACCCTGCCTAAAGCAGGGGCCCGGAAACCGCCAAACCCAGTCCAAAACCGCTGGCGCTGGCGCGCGCCCGCTAGGCCTGGGTGCTGGCCGATCCGAACACAACGTGTCGCTCAGGAGGAATCCGAATTACCGCTATATTTTACCGGAAGTGGCGTAGATTCACAAGCCGAAAGTAGGAGCCGTAAATCAGATTATCTGCCATGAATGCAGTAGTTTACAACGTGAACTAATTAGGAAATTGCTGCGCGGAACCGGCGTGGGAAGCATTCCTAGGAGGAAGTGTGTTTCCCCGGAGTCTTCCGGCGCTATTTGATAATACAAACCGGGCCGGGAAACCCGTCAGATGCGCATAGGCATCACGACGTAGCGGTAGCGGCTGCCATCATCGGCCAGCGGGCGAAGTTGGCCCGCGGATTGTTCATCCTTCAGCTCGAAGTTGATCGGGCCGTCCGGTGCGGCAGCAAGGAAATCAAGCAGGTATTGAGCGTTGAAACCGATGGCGATTGGCTCGCCCTTGAATTCCTTTTCGATCGCTTCCTTGGCTTCGCCGTACTCCGGGCTAGAGGCGGAAATTTCCAGGCCTTCCTTTGCTAGCACGAACTTCACAGCATGCGAGCGCTGGTCAGCGAGTTGGGATACGCGCCGCAGCGCGTCCTGAAGCTCCGCGCGTTCGATCGCGACTGTCTTATTGACTTCGCGGGGGAGCACCGCTTCGTAATTTGGAAATTGCCCAGTTAGCTTGCGCGAAGTGAGCAGGCGGCGGCCAAACTGGAAGAAAAGGTGGCTCTCGTCTTGAGCGAATTCGATCATATCTTCGTCGCCGGCCTCAGCGGCGAGACGCTGTACTTCGTTCATCGCTTTCTTGGGGACCAAGACGCGCGTTTCGGAAGAAAAACCTTCGAATTTATGATCGACGTCCACCAGAGCGAGGCGATGTCCATCCGTCGCCACCATGCTGATCGAATTGGGCTTTAACACCAGAAGGGCGCCATTCAGCGTGTAGCGCGATTCTTCCAGTGAAATCGCGAACGTAGTACGCGCGATGAGACCCGCAAGCATCTTCGCCGGGATTTTTACGAGCGCGTGCGGAAACACCGGCAACTGCGGAAAATTGTCTTTCGACATGCCCACGAGTTTGTAATTGCGGCGGTCAGACGTAACCTGGACCCAATGGTTTTCAAGCAGCTTAAAGCGAATTTCGCCGTCCGGCAGCAAACGAACTAACTCCAGCAGCTTTTTCGCCGGAATTGTGCCCGCGCCCTCTTTTTTAATCTTCGCTTCGCAAGACGTGCGGATGCTTAATTCCAGATCGGTAGCTGTGATCGTCAGTCGGTTACCGCTGGCTTCGCACAGGAGATTCGACAAGATGGGAATGGTGGTTTTGCGCTCGACGACGCCTTGCGTCATTTGCAGCTCTTCGAGCAGATCAAACTTCTTTACGCTGAATTCCATCTCGTATGCGGTCCTTGCGCTTGTTTCTGGGCTCATGGTTTTAGTGGGCATACTCTACTGCTTTTCTTTCTTTTGATAAAGATATGAAAACCGTCGCCGTCTCCGCACTTGTGGATTTGAGGAAATCGCCCAAAATTAGCTTCCTTATTGCTTTCGACCGTATGCAATGCCTGTGAATACCTACAGGGGGCCGGGGAAAAACCTGAGGCGTTACTCAGGTATTCTCCTTTTTTGCACCACCATCCACAAGCTATCCACAGGCGCGCCAGCCAAGCTCGCAGCCCCAAACAACTAAGTCTAGCCAAACGAGTCCATTAACCGGTTGATCGTCTTGTTCAATTCTTTATCGACCTGCCGCAATGCGTCGATCTTGTTAATCGAGTGCAGAACCGTGGTGTGATGCTTCCCGCCAAACTGCTTGCCGATCTCCGGCAGCGATGCGGACGTGAGCTGCTTCACGATGAACATAGCCACCTGCCGCGGAAACGCGATGGTCTTCGAGTTACTCCGGACCTTCAGGTCCTGGGCCCGCAAGCCAAAGTGCTCGCCGACGCGCTTCTGAATCTGCTCGATGCTGATCTTCTTTTCCTGGATTTCGATGATGTTTTTCAGCACCTGCTGAGCGGTTGCGAGATTGAATGCGGCGCCGGTAAGGGACGTATAGGCCATCAGGCGGATCAGCGCGCCTTCGAGTTCGCGGACGTTAGATTTGATCGAGCGGGCGATAAATTCAGCCACATCTTCGGGTAAGCGGACCTGCTCGCTCTCCGCCTTCTTCTGGAGAATAGCGATTTTGGTCTCCAGGTCTGGCATCTGGATGTCGGCGATCAGGCCCCATTCGAAGCGCGACCGCAACCGCTCCTCAATCGCTGAAATTTCCTTGGGCGGGCAATCGGACGAGATGACGATCTGCTTTTGCTGGTCGTACAGGGCGTTGAAGGTGTGGAAGAACTCTTCCTGGGTGCGCTCCGCTCGGGCGATGAACTGGATGTCGTCCACCATCAGCACGTCCATGGTGCGGAAACGGTCGCGAAACGCGGACATTCGCTCAAAACGGATCGAGGCAATCACTTCGTTCGTGAACTTCTCGGCGCTGATGTAAATCAGGCGCAGCGCCGGATTGCGCCTCTTGAGTTCGTGGCCAATTGCCTGCATGAGGTGCGTCTTGCCCAGCCCCACACCCCCATAGAGAAAGAGCGGGTTATAGGACTTGGAGGGCTGCTCGGCCACGGCCACGGCAGCAGCATGCGCGAACTGGTTTGACGACCCGACAATGAATTTATCGAACGTATAGCGCGGATTGAGCTGCGCGTCGGCTGCGTCGAAATCGAGCTTAGCCTGAGCTGTAGGACCGCTCGGAGTGCCCGCAGGTTCGGATTCCGCGCAAACAAACTCTAAAGCCATCTCTGG
>JASHPG010000059.1 GCA_030038275.1 Candidatus Acidiferrales bacterium
GGAGACACAGAGCCACTGAGGCGGATCACTATTTGTGAGCGGCGGCGCGGGCGGGCTCCGGCGCTGCTTGCAGGGCGGCAAGCACGTCGGCGGCGTGGCCCTCCACTTTCACCTTAGGCCAGATCTTGCGGATGTTTCCGTCCGGGCCGATCCAGAAAGTGCTGCGCACGATGCCGAGGAACGACTTGCCGTAGAAGCTTTTCATTCGCCGCGCCTCGTAGGCTTCCACGACTTTAAATTCCGCGTCGGCGAGGAGAGGAAAATTTAGGCGGTAGTTTTGCTTGAATTTGGTTTGCGCCTGGATGCTGTCGCCGCTACAGCCGACGATCTCCGCGTTCAGAGCCTTGAATTTCGGCAGTGCGTCACGGAATTGGATCGACTCGTTCGTACAGCCGGAGGTATTCGCCTTCGGATAAAAGTACAAAATTAGATTTTTGCCGCGGTAGTCGGCCAGCGAAACCGTACGACCGTCATCGGCCGTGGCTTGGAAATCGGGAGCTGCATCGCCTTCTTTCAGCACGTTTGTCTCTCCATTGGCTGGACGTCATTTTCGGCTGAGCTATTCGCTCAAAATCCGCTTCACCACCTCGTTGACAAGCTGCGGATTGGCCTGGCCGCGCGTCTCGCGCATCACCTGGCCCACGAAAAACTTAAACACGCCCTCGTTGCCCGATTTGAACTTCGCCACGTTATCGGGATTCTTTTTCACCACTTCGCGCGCGATCCGCTCGATCGCGCCGGCATCGGAAATCTGCGAAAACCCTTCGGCCGCTATCACGTCCGCGGCGGACTTGCCCGTTTCGAACATCTTCGCGAACACTTTTTTCCCACTGGCCGCGGTGATTTCGTCATTTTCCACTTTTACGATCAATTCCGCGAGAGCCGCGGCCGGCAGCGGACAGGCCAAAATGTCCTGCCCAGCGTCCTTGAGCCGGCGCAGCAATTCTCCGGCAACCCAATTCGCCGCCGGCTTGGCGGGAGCGCCCGCGCGAACCACGGCCTCGAAGTAATCGCCCAGCGCGCGCGTAGCCGTCAGTACGCCGGCATCGTACGGAGTGATTCCGTAGTCGTGGAGAAAGCGCGCGGTCTTCGCATCCGGCAATTCCGGCATCGCCTTGCGCGCTTGTTCGATCTGCACCGCGGAAACCGCCACCGGCAGCAAGTCCGGATCGGGAAAATAGCGGTAATCGTGCGCGAATTCTTTCGACCGCATCGGCTCCGTGCGCCCGGCGGCCACATTCCACAGGCGCGTTTCCTGCACCATCGTGCCGCCTGATTCGAGCACGCCGATTTGGCGCTCGATTTCGTATTCCAGGGCGTGCGAAAGGTAGCGAAACGAGTTCAGGTTCTTTACTTCCGCCTTGATACCGAATTTTGGCGCGCCGCGCGGGCGCACGCTCACGTTGGCATCGCAGCGGAGCGATCCTTCCTCCATGTTGCAGTCGCTCACTTCTGTGTATTCGAGGATTTGCTTTAGCGCGTTCAGGTAGGCGTATGCCTCGGCGGGCGCGCGCAAGTCCGGCTCGGAGACGATTTCGATCAGCGGTACGCCGCAGCGGTTGAAGTCGATGTAGCTCCATCGGTCGGAATCGGCGAAGCCTTCGTGGAGGCTTTTGCCGGCGTCGTCTTCCATATGCAGGCGCGTGACGCCGATGCGCTTCTTTTCGCCTTCGACGTCAATGTCGATCCAGCCGCCGGTCGCGAGCGGCAGCTCGTACATCGAGATTTGGTAGCCCTTGGGCAGGTCAGGATAGAAGTAGTTCTTACGCGCGAACCGTGACCGCTCCTGAATCGTGCAATTGATCGCAAGCGATGCGCGCATCGCCAGCTCCAGCGCGCGTTTGTTGAGCACCGGCAGCGCGCCCGGTAGCCCCAGGCACACGGGGCAGGTATTGGAATTAGGCGCGTCGCCGAAATTCGTCGAGCAGCCGCAGAACGCCTTGGTGACCGTGTCGAGCTGCGCGTGTACCTCCAGCCCGATCACGGCTTCGTAGCGCGCCATTACTTCCGGCGTCACTCGCATCGTTTCTTGTGCGGTTCGGCTCATGGCGATTGGACGGGATTATAGCATCCGCCGCGCGCGCGATTGCGATGGGTGTTCTCCCCTAAATTTGCGCTGATCTTTCCCGCGTTGACGCCTCAGGTGCCTACGCGGCATGGCAGCGAACCTTTAAACAAACAATACAGAAAAGCGTTGCGCGAGATGAGTCGTCGCTGGAAGCACCACGTCCCCGTCGCAGTTGACCGCACCCTAGTCATGGACTAGATTGGCGCAGCCGCGCGAACCGCAACTCGCGGCAACGATCCTTTCGAGGCGACGTCCATCGTGGAATATTCGCGGCGCTACGAGCGAGTCCTCGTCGGCATCCTGTTTTTCACTTGGGGCACGATCTTCCTCGACCGCATGGCCGAGCTTTACCTCGCCCCATATTTCGCGCCGGTCTTCCACCTGAACGACCAGCAGATCGGCCTTCTGGCGTCCGCCGTATCGATCGCGTGGGCGATCGGAGCGCTGCTCTTGGGCGCGGCTTCCGACCGCTTCGGCCGCCGAAAAATCCTGATTCCGGCGACGCTGATCTTTTCGACGCTCTCCTGGGTTTCCGGCCTGGCGCGCAGCTTTGACGAATTGCTTTTAATGCGAGCTTTGATCGGCTTGGCGGAAGGGCCGTGCTGGGTTGCGATTAGCGCCCTGAACGAAGAGTCGTCGCATCCGTCGCGGCGCGGGCGCAATGTGGGCATCGTGACGAGCGGCGCTGCTTTGGTGGGCCTTTTTGCCGCGCCCATCCTCACCACGCAAATCGCCTCGCGATTCGGCTGGCGCTGGGGCCTTTTCGTCACGGGCATTCCGGGACTCCTGATGGCGCTGCTCATCTGGAAATACATAAAAGAGCCCGAAAAGTCCGCCGCAGGCGAAGCAATGCACACGCGCGGCACTCCGATTTCCCAATACTTTTCGGTTCTGCGCTATCGCAACATTTGGCTTTGCAGCATCGGAGCGGGCGGATTCATTTCCTGGCTCTTCTTGCAGAATACGTTCGCGCCTCTTCTGATCACGCGCGATATGCATCAGGACCCACGCACCGCCGGCTTCCTGCTTGGTGCCGCCGGCCTGGGAAGCTTTTTCCTCGGACTCTCGTTGCCATCGTTGTCGGACCGCGTCGGACGCAAGCCCATGCTGCTGCTCCTCGCCATCGTGTCGGCTTTCTTGCCCCTTGCGCTTCTTGCTCGCCCGCTCTACGGACATCTGTGGCTGCTTGCCGCCATTTTGTTCGTCACGCAAGGCGGCCAGGCTATCGCCGCTCTGGTGATCGTCCTGATTCCCGCGGAAAGCGTCCCGCCGGAATTCACCGGTACAGCCATCGGCGTGGCGAACTTGGTTGGCGAGTTAATCGGAGCTACAGTCGCGCCGACGCTCGGCGGCACGCTTGCCGAATCGCACGGTCTCGGCACTACCATGCTCATGGCCACGGGGGGAATCGTGCTCCTGTTCTTTGTCGTGCTGTTCATGAAAGAAACGGCGGGCCCGCGCGCTCGTGCCGCCGAACCCACCGTCACTGCGACCATCTGACCGTCTGGCGCTCAGTTGCTGCGCTCCGCCGGGAAGTTCAGCCGAATGCCCGAGATGAAATTCAGGCGCAGGGCCGGGTAACCGAACGCCTCTTCATAATGCTCGTTCAGGAAATTGCCGATGTGGCTGTAGATTTCGATTCCTCGCGGGAAGTGATACGCGAATCCGGCGTTCGCGTCGATGTAGCCCTGGTTCCAAAACAAGCATTGCAAACCCAGCGTGCAGGCGTAGCTTCCGTAATTTGGCTCCAGGTCCAGGTCCGCCCCGCGAATGCTGGCGTTTGAATCGAGCATCAAGCGTCCGTGGGTCCAGGTCGCATCGTATGCCGCCGAATTGCGAGGTCTTCGGGTCAGCGGATCGCCGACGGCGAACGGAAAGTCCGTCTGGTTGCTGTTATCGAGCGCCAGAATCGCCGAATTAAGCCACGTATATTCCGCGGAAATTTCTATCGAACGAATCGGGTGAACCCGGATGCTGCTCTCGATCCCGTAAGCGCGCGAATTGGCCAAATTCGCCGACATGAACGTGCTCAGGTTCGAGAGCGATCCGCCCAGCGTGACGATCTGGTCCGTGAAGTAGTTGTAGAAGTACGTTACGTCGAGCGCCACTTTTCCACCGAACAGTTGCTGCTCCACGCCGGCATCGCCGCTGATGCTGCGCTCTGGCTTCAAATCCGGATTATTCGTGAATCCCAGCTCGAAGCCATCCGGCGGACGAATGCCGGTGCCGAAGCTGCTGTGAATGCGCGTCAAACCGAAAACGCCGCCGCTCGACTCGCGCGCCAGATATGCAATCGAAATGCGCGGATTCACTTGGGTGACGGAGCTCGCCGGGATGTATGGACGGTCAGCGATACTCGGATCCGCGGCCAGCGCGCCGGTGAGAATGCTATCCACGCGAACGCCTGTGCTGAGGAACCAGCGATCGCCTCCCGTCCACCGGTTTTCGACAAACGCCGCGTAGCTATCGCGAGGCAGCGTGAATGGTTCTACGTCCGGGTTCACTACGTCGCTGTTTCGAAACGTCTCGCGGTCATATTCGAAGCCAGCCACCAGCACATCTTTCGGAGAAAGGGTGATTTCGCTGCGCGTATTCGCCACCAGCCGCTCGTTTTTTGTGAACGAACTCGAGAAGAAACTCGAAGGCGTTGGCAGAAACTCGTATTGGTCCGTGGAGAAGCTCACCGTGCTCACTTGGCGGAAGCGGTCGGAAAACTGTTCGGTGTAGCCGGCCTGGTAACCGAACAGATCCTGCTTTTGGGCCGAATACGCCGCCTCGAAATCCCGGGCGCCTGTGGTTTGATCGAGCGGATAGAGTCCGTCCGGATCCGAGCCCCATGGCCCGGGATTATCGTCGCGGCCCGCGTCGCCGAAAAAGTGCAGCACGAATTTTCGCCGGGGACTGCGCGAATAGCCGAGCGTAACGAACGAAGTCTGATTCCGGTATGCGTCATACGGCACCATGCCTTGCGTACTCAATCGCGACAGGTCGTATGCCCAATCGATGCCGTGCGTCAGGCCCGCGCCGCCGGTGGAAATTTTCCACGTGTCGTAGCTTCCGCCTTCTCCATCGAAACTGAAATGCGGCGCGCCTTCGCCAGATTCGCTGACGACGTTGATTACGCTCGCGATGGCGTTCGAGCCATAGAGCGCGCTTTCCGGCCCGCGCGTCACCTCCACTTTCTGCACTCCATCTACCGGCAGCGGAGAAAGATCGAAGCCTCCGCCGAAGTCGTTCATGGGAATGCCGTCGATCATCACCAGGTTGTAATTCGAATTTCCGCCGCGCACGAAGGCGCTGGTCACCGTGCCCAACTGTCCGGTGCGCGCGACGCTAACGCCGGGAACGTTCCGCAGCGCGTCCGCCAGCGTCTCCACACCCTCGTTTTGCATCTGCTGTTGGCTGACGACCGTCACCGACGATCCGATTTGCGGCGAAAGCGCTCCCCCCAGTGACGCCGAGACCACCACTTGCTCTTGCACCGCGCTTAGCGCCAGATACAAATCGAGCGTCGCGGTTTCTCCAGATCGCAGAGCCACGGGACCGGACACCTTGGTCAGTCCAGGCGAATTTGCTGCCACCGCGTACGTCCCATCCGCAAGCCCACGGAACTGGTATTTGCCGTCGCTGTCCGTTTGCGTCTGCGCGATAGCCACTGTGGATTCGAGTAAGTTGACCGTCACGTGCGGCACCACGTGCCCGGCGGGATCGTAAACGACGCCGTGAATCCTGCTTCCAGATTGTGCGGCGGCGGACTTTTGCGCCCGAGTGCCTTGCGTGAAAACCACCAGCAATAAAAGTGAGAAAAAGCAGGTAAGCCAAAGTCTCATGGAGTCCTCCTCTCCCTCTCGCGCGGGAGTTGAAGGTTGTCCGGGGCGCGACATTCAAACGGCGTGCTTCCGGATTGAGACTCCGTCGGTCTCCTGGCTTGGCGGATTCCCGAAATTCGGTCGCGAATTTCAGGTTGCGGCGCGGCCTTCCCATCCGCCCGGCGAATCAGGCGATTCGCTTTCGCGGACAGTGGCTCGCGCCGAAAAAGTGCGATGCGCCTCTCGGCGAGGCACATCTTTTTGCTATTCCGCCTTACAGTCGCGCGGCGGCGACGGATTTTCACCGTCTTCCCGTGCGCGGAGTCTCGGGTGATTGTGAACGGCGCCTGAAAAACGCGAATCACAAGCGCCGTGCGCCGGGCCGTGCAATTCTCCCGGCTTTCTTGATGCAGTGAAAAATCGTTAGCCGTGCTCGCTGCCGTGTACGGTGACGCGCGGCCTGCCGTTCGCGCGCATCTCCACTTCCAGCGGTGCTTCGAACACCTCTTCGAGCGCCGCGCGGTCGTACACTTCCGCCGGCGTCCCGGCGCGCAGGCATTTGCCTTTGTGCAGCAGCACGATTCGGTCGGAAAACTCCGCCGCCAGGTTCAGCTCGTGCGTCACGACGAG
The DNA here is from genome assembly GCA_030038275.1 of Candidatus Acidiferrales bacterium. Lineage (GTDB taxonomy): Bacteria > Acidobacteriota > Terriglobia > Acidiferrales > UBA7541 > Palsa-295. The sequence continues at coordinate 6,508 of JASHPG010000059.1, forward strand.
AACCGTATAACGCTGTTCCGCCGTCAATTTGCGCAGTCGCCGCAGCAATTCCACTTTGCCGCCGATATCGAGATGCTGCGTCGGCTCGTCGAGCAAGAGCAGCAGAGGTTGTTGCGCCAGCGCTCGCGCCAGAATCACGCGCTGCTTCTCGCCGCCCGAAAGCTGATCCATCCATCGGTCGCGCAACGCGTCCGCGCCCACCTGCGCCAGCGCGTTTCCCGCCATCAGGCAATCTTCCTCGGATTCGAATCGCAGCCGCCGCCCGTAGGGATAACGCCCTTGCAGCACGTATTCCCACACGCGCAGCGGAAACAGCAGCTCGCTTTCTTGATGCACTAGCGCGATTCGCTGGGCGCGTTCGCGCGCGTCCAATTTCGAAATTTCCGTGCTGTCGAGCGCGATGCGGCCCGCCAGGGGCGCGTGCATTCCGGCCAGCAGCCCGAGCAGCGTCGATTTGCCGCTGGCGTTCGGCCCGAGAATCGCGATCAGCTCGTGTTTCTGCGCCTCGAAAGTTATCGGCCCCAGCGTGAATTTTGGCGCGGACTTGTCCGTCGCCGCGTAGGCGAAGCTCGCCTGCTCCACTCTCAGCCGAGGCTCCGCCGCGGCCGCCACGCTTGCCATTCCGCTGCTGCCGGCAACGGCGCTCATCGCACGCGCCTCCGCATCAGGTAAATAAACAGCGGCGCGCCGGCAATCGCCGTCATCGCCCCCACCGGCAATTCCGTGGGAGCCACCACCGTTCGCGCCAGCGTATCCGCCAGCACGATCAAAATCGCGCCGCCGATCGCCGACGTCGGAATCAGCACGCGATAGTCCGTGCCGAACATCATGCGCATCACGTGCGGCACCAGCAATCCGAGAAATCCGATCGCCCCGCTCACCGAAACCGCCAGCCCCGTCAGAATCGACGCTGCCAGATACACCACGAGCTTTACGCGGTTGACGTTTACGCCCAAATGCCGCGCTTCCTGCTCGCCGGTGAGAATCAAATTCAAATCGGCCGCCGTTCCGTAAATCGTGCCGATGCCGATCGCCAGTAGAAAATACAGCCAGCCCATATTCACGGACGGCGGCGCCGCCAGATCGCCCATCAGCCAAAACGACATTCCGCGCAGGTCGCGTCCGCTCAGCGTGGTCATCAAAAACATGATCACCGCCGAAAGAAACGACGCCGTCACGATTCCTGCCAGCAGCAGCGTTCCGCTGTCGAGTTGCCCTCCGCGCCTGCCCAGGAAGTACACGACGGCGATCGTTGCCACCGCGCCCACGAATGCCGCCAGTTGGATCAGCCCCGGCACGCGCGGCGCCACGATCAAGCTGATAATCGCACCCAGCGCTGCCCCGCTCGAAACTCCCAACACGTAGGGGTCCGCCAGCGGATTGCGCAGCAGCGCCTGATAGCCGGCGCCGGCCGTCGAAAGCGCGGCGCCCACCAGGATTCCCAGCGCGATACGCGGCAGCCGCAGCCCGAAAACCACCAGCCAATAATCCGAGGGAATTTCCGCGCGACGCCCGATCGCGCCGTTGAAAAGCGTAGTCACGATTTCGCGGATCGAAATCGGAAACGTGCCCATGCGCAGCGCGATCACCACGGCCACGAACAGCGCCACCAGCAGCATCACGCAGATAAAAACCAGCCGCCGCGGCGTTAGCGGACGGAACGCGCGCACTCCGGCGACGCTTCCGCTCTGCTGCGCCAGGCTCGCCTTCGGCTCCTCGAATTCAGATTCCGGTTTTGTCTCTAAATGCATCGGGATGCAACTCGCGCGCCAGCTCTTCGATCACGTCCACCAGTCCCGGCGAAGGCCGCAGCGCTTCCTCGCTCACGTCCAGCACGTGCCCCATTTCCACCGCGTCCAGATCGCGCCACACCGGCCGCGCGCGCAAATCGTCCAGCGTTTCCGCGGATTCCTGATCGTGCGCCGCGTACAAGATGTAATCCGGCTGCAGCCGCAGTACTTCTTCCATGCTCAGTTGCGGCCACTTCTGGTCCGACAGCACCACGGACTCGGCCCCCGCCCATCGCAGCGCATCCTCGATAAAGGTGTTCTGCCCGATGGTGATCAGCGGATCGTCCCAAATCACGAATAGCACGTGCTGCACAGGCTGATCGGCCAGCCGCGCATGAACTGCATCCAGCCGCGCCCGCAATTGCGCCGCCAGCTTCGCGCCCTGTTCCGGCGCGCCCGCTATATCCGCGATGCTTTTCACCGCGTCCAGCATCTGCAACACGCTTTGCGCGTCGCTCGTGTACACCGGAATTCCCAGCCGCGCCAGCGCCTCCACGGTTTCCGGCTGGTTGATCGACGTTGTCGCCAGCACCAAATCCGGTCGCAGCGCCACGATCGCCTCCAGGCTCGGATCGATCACACTGCCCACGTGCGGCTTTAGTTTTGCCGCTGCCGGCGTGTCGCACTCGTTCGTGTCCCCAACCAGTTTGTCGGCGAGCCCGAGCGCGTAAATGGTTTCCGTCAAGTTCGGCGCCAGCGTGACGATGCGATTCACTCGCGCTGGAATCGTCACTCGCCTGCCCGCGCCATCGACCACCACGCGCCCAGCTTTTCCGTCCGCGCCTGAACTCTGCTGGACCGCGCTCGCCGTAACGGCGTAGACCGTAGGGGCACAGCATGCTGTGCCCGCCATTGCCGTGCCAGGCAACGCTGTGCGCGCGACCGCCGTGCCCGCATGCGCCATCGCCGCGATCGTCAACGCAACAAAAATCGCCGCCAGGCACTTCACGTCTTCTCCAAAAATAAAAAAGCCTCGCGAGACGCGAGGCTCATGGCCGCGCGCTTTCTCGCGAAGCGCGCCGGCGTTTCCTGGCTCGGGTACGTTCCTGACTCTCGGCCGTCGAGCGCCATTCGCGCGGGCCGATCACAGTGGCGGGACCGTGGCCGATTTTCACAGCCTTCCGAATCCCCGAATCCAGTTGAATTGTCGCGTGCAGTGTACCACGCGGCCGGCGGTCTCAACCAGCACGCCCTCGCTGAGTTCGAACCCACGGCACAAAATAAATCATCGGTTCTTCCACTTCGGCGCGCGTTTTTCCACTAGCGCCCGCAAACCTTCCTGCGAGTCTTCCAGTTCCGCCAGTTCGTTCAGAAAAACTTTCATCGAATTGCGCACGCCTTCGCGCAATGGCAATCCGAGGCTATTCAGAATCGCTTTCTTCGCCATCGTCAGCACAGGCCCCGACTGCGCCGTCACTTTTGCGACCACCTCGTCGATTTTTTTCTGCAAGTCCGCTTCGGAGACGAGCCAATTTACCAGTCCCAATTCCAACGCTCGCTCGCCCGTGATCGCCTCGCCGGTCAGCACCAGCTCCAGCGCCTGCTTCGGTCCCAGAATGTACGGCAGCACCGCCGCGGCCAGTGGAGGAAACACGCCCAGCTTGATTTCCGGCTGCGCGAATCGCGCCTTTGGCGTCGCGATCACCAGATCGGCCAGCGCCGCCAGTTCCGCGCCGCCGCCGTACGCCCCGCCGTTCACCACCACCAGCACCGGCGTCGCCGTGTCCAGCATGGCCGCGAACGCGCTGTGAAACGCCTCCAGCATCTGAAACACGCGCCGCTGCGTGTACTCGCCCAGCTCGATTCCGCCGCAGAACGTCTTCCCCGCCGAATCCAGCACGATCAGCTTCACCGCGTTCCGCTCGCCGAACGTGTTGATCCCCGTGGCGATTTCCGAAAGCATCCGCTCGTTCAGCAAGTTGTGTT
>JASHPG010000060.1 GCA_030038275.1 Candidatus Acidiferrales bacterium
CGGATTTTTAATGGGTTTCGCCTTTGCGTTGGGCTGGACGCCGTGCATCGGGCCGGTGCTGGCGGGCGTGCTGGCAATCGCAGCGACACGCGCGGAGGTTACCCAAGGCGTTATTCTGCTGGTTTGCTACTCTGCCGGGCTGGCGATTCCTTTCCTGATTACCGCGGTCGGCGTTGGCCGATTCCTGAAGTTCTACCAGAAGTTCCGGCGACATCTGCATACCGTAGAAGTGGTTAGCGGCGTCGTGCTGCTGCTGGTGGGGCTGCTGTTCTTTGGACCGGGCCTGACGCTGATTTCCCGGCACATGGGAAATATGGCTGGGCTCGATGGCCTGATTCCCAAGTCCGCACTTCAATTGCTGGAGCCGACAAATAAGGGCGCAAAGAATCTCGCGAGCAATCTCAAGCCTGAACCGACCGTGACCTTCAAGAATTTGCAGGGACAGAACGTGTCGCTGGCGAGCTACAAGGGCCAAGTGGTGCTATTGAACATGTGGGGCACCTGGTGCGAACCGTGCCGAGGCGAGATTCCCACGCTTATCAAAATGCAGGACGATTACAAAAATAAAGGCTTCACCGTGCTCGGCGTGGCGACTAACGATGAGATCAACAACGTGATCCCGTTCGTTCACAATACCAAGTTCGACGTGGGCGGGCAGGAACTGACGATGGATTATCCGATTGTGATGGGCAGCGATGACATCTCCAATGCGTTCGGCGGGCTGCTGGGAATGCCCACGAGCTTTCTAATCGATCGCAAGGGAGACATCGTCAAGCGCTATATCGGCTCACTGAATCCAACTGAAATCAACGATGATGTAAAGGCTCAGCTATGAACATGCTCAAGACAATTCAGACTGCATTGGTGCTATGCGCAACGCTTCTGCTTGCCAGCGTGATGCTGCCTGCTCGCGCGAACGGGCAAGCGGTTCCGATGTCCGCCAAGGACGTGGTGAAGGCTAAATCGTACGTATCTCTCGACCGCGTGCCGCGAGGCAAGGAGTTCGAAGTGGCCATCGTGGCAACCATTCACGACGGATATCACATGAACTCGCATCACCCGCTCGATTCGTACCTGATTCCCACCACCATGACGGCCAATCCGCCGGCGGGCATCAAGGTGCAGGACACGATCTATCCCGCGGGGCGCGATAAGAAGTTTCCGTTTTCGCCCACGAAACCGCTGAACGTCTATACCGGAAGCGTTACGTTGCGGCTGAAGATGATCGCGGAGCCAAACGCCAAAACCGGCAATACGATGATTCCCGTCACTTTGCGCTATCAGGCGTGCAATGACTCCGCGTGCCTGCCGCCCGTGAAGATTCCGGTGGACGTGCCCGTGGACATCGCCGCCGCTGGCGCGGCTAGCCATCCCGCGAACAAGACGATTTTCGAGAAGCCGGGAATTTAAGAGTTCCAAACGCGGGCACAGCATGCTGCGCCCCTACGGAATGACAAGGCCGGAGCCGAAAGGCTTCGGCCTTTTTCTTTTGCTGCTGTGAAGTGCGCGCACACAACGACGGATGAATTAGCCGAGCCCGTCGGCCTCAAGTCGTAAAGGGGTGAGCTATATTCGGATTACTGTGCGGAGACGCTCGGCAGTGCGCGGCGGATGCGGCTGACGACGCGGTCCTTGCCGAGAATCACCATCGTCTCGAACAGCGGCGGAGCGACCGCGCGGCCCACGATTGCGACGCGGGTGGCGTTGATGAGCAGGCCTGCCTTTACGCCCTCGGCGGTTGCCAGTTGACGCAGTGCCGCATCGCAAGCGTCGTGGTTCCATTCGGGCAGAGCGGCGAGAGCGTCCGCAAGTTTAGCGAGCATGTCCGGCAGCCGCTCGTCCTTCCAGAATTTGGCGCGTGCCTCGGCTTCGTAATCGAAATCGTCGGTGAAGAAAGCGCGCGCCCACGCGGTGAAATCCGGCAACAGACGCGTGCGAGGCCGAATCAGATCGACGGCGCGGGCAAACCATTCGGGATCGGCCACGGCCTGCGAGCCATTCCACAAATTCGCGCGCTTCAGTTCGTCCGCAACGTAGGGTAGGACGTCGCTAACCGGCAATTTCTGCAGATACTGCGTGTTGAACCATTCGAGCTTGGGACGATCGAAGATCGCGTTGGTACGGCTGACGCCGGCGAGCGAAAAACGCTCGACCAGCTCATGCGTCCGCAGAAATTCGGAGTCGCCGCCCGGCGACCAGCCCAGCAGAGCCAGGAAATTGCGGAAGGCCTCGGGCAGGAAGCCTTCATCGGCGTAGGAACTGACGCTGGTAGCGCCGTGGCGCTTCGAAAGGCGGGTACGGTCGGCACCGAGGATCAGCGGGACATGCGCGAAGATGGGCGGTTCGGCGCCGAGGGCGCGGTAGAGCAGCACCTGCTTGGGTGTATTCGAGAGGTGATCGGCGCCGCGAATCACATGGCTGATGCGCATGTCGATGTCATCAACCACGACGCTGAGTTGATAGGTTGGCAAGCCGTTGGAGCGCAGCAGGACGAAATCCTCGATTTCTTCGTTTTGCACGTCGCGAGGGCCGAACACAGCGTCCTGAAAGCCGGTGGTCCCGGAGCGGGGCGCACGGAAGCGGATAGCGGGCGTAATGCCTTCGCGTTCGCGCGCGGCGCGGTCTGCATCCGTCAGATCGCGGCAGGGGCAGGCGATGTTCTTCCTGGTTTTCGGCCCTTCGGCATCGCCTTCGCCCTCCTGCTCCTCACCGGATTCGGCGGCGGGCGCGGCATCCGCGCCAGCGTACGAGCTGGCCTTGCAATAGCACGCAAAAGCCGCGCCGCTCGCCAGCAGGCGCCTGGCCTCGGAGCGGTACATCTCCAGGCGCTGCGACTGAAAATAAGGCCCCTCTTCCCATTCCACGCCTAGCCACTTTAGGCCGGCCAAGATGCCGTCAACGAGTTCCGGTCGGTTGCGCTCGACGTCGGTATCCTCGATGCGAAGAAGCATCGTGCCGCCTTTATGCCGGGCGAAAAGCCAGTTGAACAGCGCGGTGCGCGCGCCGCCTACGTGCAGATACCCCGTCGGAGAAGGCGCGAACCGAACGCGCGGTTTTTGCGTGTGATCCATAAGACTCCCGATTTTGCGATGGTGAAACCAAATATTTTAGCGAAAGGAGCTGTCGAAATCGATGGGAACCCGCCGTGCCTTCCGGTACTCGCGTACCGTTGACCGGAATAGGGGCGCGAATTAGCATAAACGAAAGGTGCCGGCGGGTTTGGGCAGCATTTGCACTCATCTCGCGTGCCGTACGGCCTCTCGCAAGTTGACGCTCGGGAAACTTCTCCGGGCGAGCTGCAGGCAACCTGCCGATTTTCTGTTATTCTCAGCAGAAGTGTCCTTGAAGAAAGCCATGGAGTTTTGAGTTGAACGCGCACGCAATTGTCGTGCAAACGGTGGAGATCGGCGCGCTGCTGCTGGCGTGCTTTTTCCTGTTTCTCTACCGCCGCAAACACCAAGAATACCTGCTCGCTTGGGCTGGGGCATGGTTTCTGATGGCGTTGTTCTTTTTTACGCGCATCGCCGTGCCGTACCTGGCGGATGGGCCGCTAAAGCTTTGGTACCGAACGTTTGATGAGACGCTGCTGGGGCTTTCGGCCCTGGCGTTCCTCTGCGCAGCGAGGCTGTACGTTCGCGTTTCGGTTCCGTACCGGCTGCTGACCTTAGCCGCCGTCCTGGGAGCGATCTGGTCCGGCCTGCACGTGCATGGCATCATCAACGTTCCTGTGGGCCTGGGAGCTGGCCTGGTTTTTATAGTGATCGGGCAGACGTTCTGGCAGGAGGGGAGGCGCCAGGAGGCTCGCGCCGACGTTCTGTTGGGAATTACTTTCCTTGGCTGGGCCGCGCTCTTTATAGTCACGGTGTTTCAGGCCCGCATCTCTTTCCTGCGCAATCTCGATTTGCTGCCACTGATGCTGCTGCCGGAGATGTTCACCTGCGTGTTGATGGTGATGACCGTCTATGAAGACGAGCGGCGGCGCGTCGAGCGAGACATGCTGGCGCTTTCCAATCTGAACCTGGCCACCTCCAGTTTCGTGGGCGCGGAAATTCAGAAGATGCTGGCGCAGGCGCTGGACCGCGTGCTGAGCGTGGCGCGCATTCCGGCCGGGGCGCTCTGCATGCGCTACGGCGAATCGGACGGACCGACGTCGGTGATGGTGACCGGACTCCAAGACGATTTCTGCCGCGCTCTGCAAGAAGACGACCTGGATTCATATGTGGTCAACCTCGTAGCCCGCCTTGGCGGCCTGGTGGTACTGCGCGACCTGTCGCGCGACGCCAATTGGGAAGCGCTGGAAAAGGAACCTTCCTTTGGGCGGCTGCGCCGCGTGCTGCTGGATCAACGGCTACGCACTGTGGTTGGCATTAGCCTACAGACGAAGCAGCGTGTCTTCGGCGTGTTGCTGCTCGGC
>JASHPG010000061.1 GCA_030038275.1 Candidatus Acidiferrales bacterium
AATCAGCGAAGTGGCTGAAGAGTTGGAAACCCGGCCGGCGACAGGTGATAGTGGGTTGTACCAATCCACTTTTCCCGTGGCGAGCTCGACGGCAACCACGCCGCCAGCGTGCAAACCGTAGTACACGTGCTGGTCATCCGCGGCACCGCCCCAGACTATGCCGTTCAACTCGGCGTAGAAGGCATTCTGGTTCTTTACCGGAGGCGTGACTTTAACTTCCCAGAGCTTCTTGCCTTTGTGGTCGGGATCGAGCGCGATGATCCGTCCGTTCTTTGTGCCGAAGACGAGCACGCGATGGCCGTCCGGCAGGGCGCGAAGAATCGGCGAGTTGCCGATGTCCTGGTCGGGACCATTGACAGCCGGGCAATTGTCTGTTCGCGTGGCTCCGTTGCAGCCGCCGAGGAAAGCGTCGTTTGCCAGCGATTGATAATGCCAAAGCATTTTCCCGGTTTTCATGTCGAGCGCCACGATGGCATCGGTGGTGGACGGAACGGGATTGCTTTGGCCGTCTCCCGTGCCGACGTAAACCACGTGCCGTTTCAGGTCGAGCGTCGGCGCGCTCCAAATGTCGGCGCCGGACGGCGAATACTGCTGCACGCCCGCGGAATTTTTGCGCGTGGGCAGGGGAGTGCTGACCATATACGTCTTCCAGATAATCTTGCCGGTGTTCGCGTTGATAGCGACTACGCTTCCGCGCGCGGTGCAACACGGATAATCGAGAGCGGAAGCGGAGAATTCCTCGGACGAAGAGATGGGGACGTACACCACGCCATCGTAAACGGTGACCGCGCCCGTGACGCGGGAGATGAAGTTTTCCTCGGCTTTTGTCTTCCAGAGCAGCTTGCCGGTTTGCGCATCCAGAGCGTAGGCGTTGGCGTGGCCATCACCGAAGTACGCGGCATACTTCGTCTGGCCCAGGCCTTTTACGGCACGGACGGTGATCGTGTTGCGCACGTATCCTTCCGCCTGGTAGGACCAATAGACGCAGCCAGTTTGCGCGTTGAGCGAGTAAATGTAGCCGGTATCGGTGCCGACGAACACGCGCCCGGAAACGATGCTCGGCTGGTTGTAACTGGAAAGGCCGTCTGGGAAACCAAAAGCCCATTTGACCTTCAAATTCGGGACTTGTTCGAGAGTAAGCCCGGCATCCTGCGCGGGCTGGAAGCGTGTGTTGGCGACGTTCACGCCCCAGCCGTTCCATGCCGGTTCGGAATCCGGAGGGGCAAGCGGCGGATTCGACCCGCACTGGTTTGGCATGTTTTGCGCGCTGCCGGATTGCAAGCTACCAAGCGGCCGCCCGCTCAAAAACGTGGCGAGCATCTTGCGCTGATCTTCCGTGAGCGACGATCCCTGCACTTTCATTAGGCCCGTTGTGAGAGCTTCGTAGATGCGCTCGGCCGACATCTGGCGGATCACGGAGGGCTGCGGCGCGCGCGGCACTTTGGGATTGCCGTGGCACATCATGCAGTGCTCTTCGAATACGGCGATCCCGGATTCGGTGCCCGCGGTGCGAACGTTGGGCGCGCCGTTCGATTGCCTGTTCGAAGCGGCTTGCGACTGCCCCGGCGCCGGCGCAGCGCCTTGCGCGCGAGCAGCGGATTGTAGGCCGAAACAGCCGACCAACACGGCGAGCATGATTGCGGTGATCCGACAGACTCGATTCATTGCGAGTTTTCCTTCCCCTGGTTATTTATCGCTGATTCCGCCCCACGGCGAATGCAGATGATACGGCAATCCGGAGCCAACCATCTCGATCCGGTGAATCTGCCCATTCTGGACCTTGAATGCCTCCGTGCCTTCGATGCTGGAGGGGCGATTGAAAAGTCCCGGCATGGTGACGGTCTGTCCGTTGTTGAGATGGATCGTGTGCACGGTGCCGTTCTGGTCGAAAACAAAGTTGGCCCAAACCACGCCGCGCTCTCGATCGACGACGGGGAAGCGGCGCTCCCAAATGCGCGTGACGACGGCATAGTAGCCGCTGGCGAATTGCGCCTTGCAGCCAAGCGCGAAAGCATTGAACTCGGCTTTTGGAGAAATCGTGGGATTGTTTGTGGTCTGCATTCCGTTCTCGGTGCGATTGCAATCGTCCGCGAAAAACGACAGGTCGCCCTTCCCGGTGTCGTTTTCCAGGTTGGCGAAATACTTGTTGGCGGTGGCGATCATGCTTGCGCGGGAGACGCGCTCCGATTCGGGAACGATTCGCGTCCAGATGGGATCGGGAGTGCTGGCGTCGAGCGCCGCAATGCCCGATGGTCCGCCTCCCCCCTGCCGGTAATAGGTGGTTTCGATCTCGGTGATGCGTCCGAGCTGAACGCGCAAGCGCAGTCCCATAATCAGCAGATGGTCGGATTCGTGCATGGTGACCATGCAGCCGATCTGCTCCATCACTACGTCTGAAAAGCAGATTCGGAAATGGCCGACGGCGGAGGCCGTGCCCCAGAATCCATCACCGACGTCCATTGGCTGATCGTTTTCCGTGTACTTCACGTCTTTCGCGAGCGGCAGTTGCGAAGGATCGTGCGCCACGAGCGCGTTCAGATATTGGGTGGCAAGATTTTCCAGGCACGCGCGATTGCAATCCACGGGAATCGGGCCCGCGGCATACGCTTTCCGTACCGGGCGTGCCGCAAAGATTGCAGCGGCCAAGCACCCCGCCGCGCAGATCACGAAAAATTTCGTTCGCATCGGATTTTCTCCTTCGCCAGATTGCGTGTGCGATTAGTGGCCCGAGCCTTCGGTCCAGCCGTTGCCTAAACCATAGGGAAGGGTGACGAACGGAAAAGCCTCGACTTCGTGAATTTGTCCGCCGCGAATTCCGAATGTTTCCATGGTGTCGAGGCACAGCATCATTGCGGGCGGCGGACCGGGAGGCACGCCACGGCGCGTGCCATCTTCAACGAACAGCGGGAACGTGGCGACCACGCCCTTCTGCTCGTCCACCACCAGCACGCGGCGCGGACGGATTTTCGTGATGAAATTCAGAATCTTCGTGGAGATCTGCGCCGAGCAGGTCATCATGCTCATCTTCAGTTGATACTGGCCCTGCGCGGTATTCGGGTTCGGCAAATTTGGCGAGGGCATCATGCGGCCGCCCGGAGGGGGATTGTTGACCGTCTGATAGCCGTTTTCGTGGCGCACGCAGTCATCGGCCAGATCGCCGATCTTGCCATCGTCGCCTTCGAGGGCGTCGAAATAGGAGTTGGCGGCCCAAATCATCACGTCGCGCGAGGTACGTTGGGATGCGGGTACATCATCCAAGAGATCAGCACGAGGCGTTTGCAGCAGCGGCAGCGCGGTTTTGTCCACGCCGCGCGTGTAGAGATGCTCGATTTCCTCGATTTGATCGCGATCGACTTTCAGGCGCACCGCGATCAGCGAGTCTTGGCCATTAATTTTCACGCGTGCCTGCTCGGCAACCTCGCCGAAAACGGGATCGGCGACGATGATCTTGAAGCTGGTCGGCTCGACCTTCGAGAGCCAGAACATTCCCTGGCCGATGTTCAGTTGCGCCGAATTTTCGGTGAAGCGCACGTCGCGGGCGAGCGTGGGGAGCTTCGAAGGATCGCGCGCGAAGATGGCATTCATGTAGCCGTTCATGATGTTGACCAGGCAGGCGCGATCGCAGGGCTTCACGATCGATGGACTCCACTCCGGCGCGGGATTAGGCGCGTAGGGAAGCTGCTGTGCGCCGCAAGCCGCGGCGAATGCGAGCGAACCCAGAACGGCGAGCGAAAGGAATCGGCTAAGGCGGCTAAGTCTCATGTGAATCCACCCCCCGAGGGCTGCAAACTATAACTTTTCGGGGAGCGGCGCAAGGACGGAGACGAATTTTCCCCCGCGGCGCGTTGCGCCGGCTTAGACGGGATATGGATCGTCATTTTTCGATTATTTTGCGGCGGCTCCGCCGGAAGCGATGCAAGCTTCGAGGGCGTCGTGAGTGGCGCGCGTCCAGCGAGGGAGGGCGCGATTTTCCATGTATTCAAGGACGGAACCGCCGCCGGCAAGGCTCTCGTTGAATTCGTAAAGGACGGGATTTTCACCGGGCTCATCTTCGTCGCGCGGGCGGACGAATTGGACGTCCTGAAAAGCTTTGAATTGCGAGGCGACGGCTGGGCAGCGACCGGGTGTGAGAGTCCAGTCGCCCACTTTGATGGCGGACTTCAGCCGATCGTAAGAAGCAGAGGGGTTCGCGGCGTGCAACGCCGAGAGCTGCTGATACAGCGAGGAGCGTTGCGCTTCGCGGAAGATCGCGCGGAGCGAATTCGGGTCCTGAGCGTTTTCAAAGACGATGGAATATTCGCGCAGATCGTTGAGTCTGCTGCGATGGACGCGCACGGCGATGAAATCGCCTTCGCCAGACTTGATAGGGAAAAATTGTTCAAACGCGACGGGGAAATGGTTGGCTGTCCAATCGTTAGCCGGCGAATTTTGCGAGCGGGCCGCCGAGCAGAACACCGCAATCGCGAGCGCGGCTGTGGCCGCAACGATTGCGATTCCGGAGCGCTTCATTTTGCCTTGGCAGATGGCCCGGATTCAGGCTGGGCATCGAGCGAGCACGAGTCAACTTCCTGTCGCAGGCTGGCGATGAATTGGGCGACGGGGCGCGGACCGAGATCGCCTCGCGAGCGGTGGCGGACGGCGACCGTGCCTGCTTCGGCTTCTTTGCCGCCGAGCACGAGCATGTAAGGAATCTTCTGCAACTGCGCGTCGCGAATTTTGGCTTGCAGCTTTTCGTTGCGGTCGTCGAGGTGGATGCGGAAACCAGCATCCTTGAGTTGCGCCGTGACGGTGCGCGCGTAGTCCATGAATTTTTCGCTGAGCGGCAGCACGGCGGCCTGCACGGGCGCGAGCCACGGGGGAAACGCGCCAGCATAATGCTCGATGAGCACGCCGAAGAAGCGCTCGACGGAGCCCCATAGCGCGCGATGAACCATCAAGGGCGCGTGGCGATTGCCATCCTCGCCCACGTATTCGAGATTGAAGCGGCGCGGAAGATTGAAATCGAACTGGACGGTGGAAAGCTGCCAGGGACGGCCGATGGCATCCACGAGTTTGACGTCGATCTTCGGGCCGTAGAAGGCGGCTTCGCCGGGAATGTATTTGTACTCGACGCCCATGCGCTTTAGCGTGCTGGTGAGAGCGTCTTCCGCGCGTTTCCATTCCTCGGGAGTGCCGGCGTAGATTTCGGGATGCGAAGGATCGCCGCCGGAAAGTTCAACTTCGTAGCGATCGAAACCGAAGACGCGCAGAACTTCCCAGGCGAATTCAACACAGTCCTGGATTTCCTTTTCAATCTGGTTGGGCATGCAGAAGATATGCGCGTCGTCCTGGGTGAAGCCGCGGACTCGCATGAGGCCGTGAAGCACGCCGGAGCGCTCGTAGCGATAGACGGTGCCAAGCTCGGCGAGGCGGACGGGAAGATCGCGATAACTGCGCAGGCGCGATTTGTAGATCAGGATGTGGCCCGGGCAGTTCATGGGCTTGAGCTGGTAATCGGCTTTTTCAACCTCGATCGGACCGAACATGTTTTCGCGGTAGAAATTGGCGTGGCCGCTGGTCTTCCAGAGATCGAGCCGCATGATGTGCGGGGTGTAAACGAGTTCGTAGCCGCGGCGAACGAGTTCGTTGCGGAGCCAATCTTCCATCAGGCGGCGAATCGTGCCGCCTTTGGGATGCCAGAAGATCAGCCCGGGACCGGCTTCGTCCTCGATGCTGAAGAGGTCGAGCTCCTGGCCGAGTTTGCGATGGTCGCGGCGCTTGGCTTCCTCGAGGCGATGCAGGTATTCGTCGAGCTGCTTCTGATCGACGAAGCAGGCGGCATAGATGCGCTGCATCTGCGGATTTTTTTCGTCGCCCTTCCAATAGGCGCCAGCGACGTTCATCAATTTGAACGCCTTGATCCGGCCAGTGGACGGAATATGCGGGCCGCGGCAGAAGTCGATGAATTTGCCAGTGGTATAAAAGGAAACCATCGGCTCGACGGCTTTTTCCTCGACCAGCTCGCATTTGAATTGCTGGTTGGAGTTGCGGTAAAGCTCGATGGCCTCGGGCTTGGGAATCAGCTTGCGCTCGTTGGGAATGTCTTTGGCGGCGATCTCGCGCATTTTGGCCTCGATCTTTTCGAGGTCTTCTGGCGTAAAAGGCTCGTCGCGAACGAATTCGTAGAAGAAACCATTTTCGATGGGCGGCCCGATGCCGAGCTTCACGTTGGGGTAAAGTTCGATGACCGCTGCGGCGAGCAGGTGGGCGGCGGAATGGCGGAGGACCTGCACGGCGTCCGGATCCTTGGCGGTGAGGATCGAGAGCTTGACGTCGCGGTTGAGCGGACGAGAGAGGTCGATCAGCTCGCCGTCGGCGCGCGCAACGAGGGCTTCCTTGGCGAGGCGCGGCGAAATTTGGGCGGCGACCTGCGCGGGAGTGGAGCCGCTGGGCAGTTCGCGAGTGGCGCCGTCAGGAAGCGTAATTTGAATGGCGCCCATTATGAGAAATCCCAGGCGATGCTAGCCGTTGCGGAGGGTTGAAATTTGCGTGGAGTAAATGCACCGGGACGTTCCGCCCTTTGTTTTCTAGTGTGCTGTATTCTCAATGACTTAGGTACGGTCAAGGTTGATTGGCTGTTCCGCCCTTTGGCGAGCCGAATTTGGGGCGAAATCTGAGGCAAGGCTCGAAAAGCGCCGCCCGTCTTCCGGGTGCTGACAAATTCGTCCAGAACCACCTTGTTGAGTCCCATGGCCCCCACGCCCAAAAAGCCTCATTTACCCTAGCACGTTCCGGCAGAGATTTCACGCGAATGTTGGGCAATGGGCCAGTTTGATTTTGGCTCTTTGTGTCACGATCCGAAAAATTCGGACCGGACCACTACGGAATTTTGGCGGCAAATTACTTTCAATTGAAAGCAGTTTTGGAGCCTCATCGGCGTAGCGGGGCAGGGAATTGTGGCTCCTTACGTCGCGATCAAGACAATTCAAAACACCCGCCAGGGATGGAGTGCGAGGATGGGAATCGGGCCAGACCTGCGATAAGATTTGCGGATCGTCCGCGGGCCGGCGGGGCATACCACCGCCGAACGGGCACCCGATGGCAACACGCACATGGCTGAAGCGGGAGCTAAAGAGGAGCGCAGGGGCGTGACGCCAGAGCAATGGCAGAAAATCAAGAGAGTGCTGGCACAGGCGCTAGAGCGTGCGCCCGAGGAAAGAGAGGCTTACCTCGATCTGGCGTGCACGGATGCGGAGGTGCGGCGCGAGGTGGAGTCGCTGCTGGTGGCAGACGAGCAGAGAACGGTCACGAATGCCGTTGGAGCAATGCTCGGAAACCAAGACGCGCTGAAAATCGGCGGCATGCTTGGCCCTTACAAGATCGTCGCACAGATCGGCGCCGGCGGCATGGGCGTGGTATATCGCGCGCAGGATATCAAGCTAAAGCGCGACGTGGCAATCAAGGCGCTGCCGCAAGCCTTCGCGAAAAATCCCGAGCGGCTCGCGCGCTTTGCACGCGAAGCGAGACTGCTGGCAGCCCTGAACCATCGTGGCATCGCCTCGATCTACGGGGTCGAAGACTCGGGCGATACGCACGCGCTGGTGATGGAACTGGTCGAAGGGCCCACCGTGGCGGATCGCATCCGGCCAGGCCCGATCCCGCTTGCTGAAGCTCTATCGATCGCCAAAGAGATTTGCGAAGCGCTGGAATACGCACACGAGCACGGCATCGTGCACCGCGACCTGAAACCCGCCAACATCAAGATCTCGCGCGACGGCACAGTGAAAGTTCTCGACTTCGGTTTGGCGAAAGCCATTCAGGGCGACGCGAACAGAGAGGACATGGTCCATTCGCCGACGATCAGCGAACTTGCCACTGAAGCAGGAGTTCTACTGGGAACGGCTGCATACATGTCTCCGGAGCAAGCGACGGCGAAGCCGATTGACCGTCGCGCCGACATTTGGGCCTTCGGCTGCGTGTGCTACGAAATGGTCACTGGTCGGCAAGCCTTTCGCGGCGAGAGCATGACGGAAACGTTGGCCGCAGTGTTGCAAAACGAGCCGGATTGGTCGCGGCTTCCAGCCGGAACACCGATTCGCGTACGCGTGCTATTGCAGCGCTGCTTGGCCAAGGACTCGCGGCAGCGACTCCGCGATATTGGCGAGGCGCGCATCGTACTCGACGAAATCCTCTCCGGCGCGCCCGACCCGCCGCTGGACGGCAATCATCCGGCGATCGCCAAATCGCGGCTTGGCGCGCTTCCATGGGCACTCGTGTCCGCAGCCACCCTGGCGGCTCTTGTTCTACTTTTTATCCTGATTGCCGACGCAAATGCTCCGGCTCCGGTTTCGGGTCCTCTCATCTGGAAGCAGCTCACTTTTTCGACCGAACACAAGTACGGGCCCATCACCACGGACGGAACGCGGCTCTACTTTCAGAGCCAGGATGGTCCCGTTGAAATGTCCGTGAACGGCGGCTCCGCGGCACCGCTGAGAGCCTCGATCTCCGGAATGACGATGGTCGGCATTTCTCCGGATGGGTCCGAAATGCTAGCGCTCAAGAGAGATCTGAATGACGAAACGTTTCGGGGCACGCTCTGGTCGGTTCCTGTTCTCGGCGGCTATCCCAAGATGCTAGGGAACCAGATAGCACGTGGTGCGCAATGGTCCCCCGACGGACGTTCGATTGTTTATGCCGATCTGACCTCCGTGTTCGTTGGCAACGCAAACGGGGCGAATTTAAGGGAGATATGGGATGCTCCGGGCGAGGTCTCTGCGCCACATTTTTCGCCGGACTCCGCCCGCATTTGCGTGACCGTGACGGAAAGTGCTAAAGCGGCGAAGATATGGGAGTTGAACACCGACGGGGGCTCCGCGCATCCGCTCGATCTGGATTGGCCGAAAGACGCCGACCAGATGGACGGACAGTGGACACCAGATGGGAAACATTTCATTTTCCTGTCCTCACGTGATGGGCAAACGAACGTCTACGAGGTATTCCGTCCGCCTTGGTTCGCGTTTTGGAAGAAACCCGCCGCCGCGCGGCTAACGGAGGGCCAGACTAACGTGTTGGCCGTGACGCCTTCCCGCGACAGCGCAGGATTATTCACGATTGGAGAGACCGCGCAAGGAGCGATGCAGGCGTGGAATCCGGCGCAGAGGAAATTCATTCCCTTTCTGGGCGGCTTGGCCGCTTCGGAGTTCGTCATTTCACCCGACAAGAAATGGATGGTGTACGTGGATTACCCACAGCATCATCTATGGCGCAGCCGATTGGATGGAAGCGAGAAATTCGAACTTACCGACTCTTATTCGATCATGCCGCGATGGTCGCCGGACAGTAAGAAGATCGCATTTTCCGATTGGAACGAGATCTACATGATATCGGCCGAAGGCGGCATTCCGGAGAGATTGATTCCCAACCCCAACCAGGAGGTTTGGCCAGCGTGGTCGCCAGACGGGAAATCGATCGCGTTCAATGACTACCCAATCCCAGGGCAGTTTATCGGAGTTAAACTCTTGGATTTGGCTACGCGGAAAATATCGGTCATGCCTGGCTCGAAGGGCCTGTACATGCCCACATGGTCTTCCGATGGGAAGTATATGGTGGCTGTGGGCCAGAATCCGTCGCGCCTGATGTTGTACTCGGCGCAAGATCGAAGCTGGAAGAATTTAAGGGCATTTGACAGCGGCTTTATTTGGGCATGGTCGACCGACAGTAAGTTTCTTTACCTACAGGTGCCGGGTGCAGGACCCGGGCAAGTGCTCTACCATCTGTCCGTGCCGGACGGGGCGTGGGGCCGAGTAACCACGTTCGATAACTCTACAGTCGTTGGCAACGCCTCACAGGGTGCGTTTCCGAGCACGACTGTCGATGGCCAGCCAGCCCTGATGATCGACACGAGTATCGACCAAATATATTCGGCCAGGTGGAACTAGACCTTCGGCGACCGGCAAGCGGGACATCCAATGGCCGCACGTACGTGGTTGAAGCGCAAGCCCAGAGGCGCAGAGCGTGAAACCAGAGCAATGGCAAGAAATTAAGCGAGTACTGGCCGGGGCGCTGGAACGGTCCCGTGAGGAAAGACCAGTCTATCTGGAACAAGCGTGCACGGACGGCGATGTGCGGCGCGAAGTGGAGTCCCTGCTGCAAGCTCACGATCGGGCCGAGGGCGCGAAGGCGGAGAGTGCGACACTCAAGGACCAGACAGCGCTGAAAACCGGCGGCACGCTGGGTCCTTACGAGATCATGACGCAAATCGGCGCCGGCGGTATGGGCGTGGTATATCGCGCTCGCGACAAACGGCTGCAACGAGACGTCGCGATCAAGGTTTTCCCACCCGGCGTACAGATCGATGAAGCGGCGCGGCGGCGCTTCCGGAAAGAAGCGCTCGCGCTGGCGAAACTGAACCACCCAAACATCGCGACCGTCTATGACGTCGGCGAACAGGACGGGACCGACTATCTGGTGATGGAATATGTGGCAGGCCAGCCGCTATCGGAGCGGCTGAAGTCCGGGCCGCTTCCGGCGAGCGAGGCTCTCTCGCTGGCTGAAGACGTAACCGAGGCGCTCGAAGAAGCGCATGGGCAAGGCATCGTTCATCGGGATTTGAAGCCCGCAAATATCATCGTCACGGCAAAGGGACATGCGAAGGTCCTGGATTTCGGCTTGGCGAAGTTGCTGGCGAGAGAAGGCGCGCAGGATGCGACGGCGTCGTTCGGAGAGACGGTGGGGCCGGTCGGCACGCCGTATTACATGTCGCCGGAACAGGCGGCGTGCGGCCGGGTGGACGACCGGACGGATTTGTGGAGTCTCGGAGTAGTTCTTTACGAATCGCTGACCGGCAAGCGCCCGTTTGACGGAGACAGCGGCCTTGGAGTGTTGAGGGCAATCGAGCAACGAAGTCCGGTACCGATGCGCGAGCTGCGCGCGGATGTTCCCAAACAACTCGATCGCATCGTTACGCGCGCTCTGGAAAAGGACGTATCGAAGCGGTATCAATCGGCCGAGGAGATGTCGCGCGATCTGTCATCGGTGCTACTGCAGATCACGGCGCCGGTGGCGGCGCCCGCACCGCGAGAGCTGAGATTGGCGCTGCGCTATGCAATACCCGGCGCGGTGGTAATCGCCGCACTGATTGGTTCTGGAGCATGGCTGTACCACCGGTCCGCGCAACGCCAGTGGGTCCGCGACCAAGCCATCCCAGAGATCGCGAAGCTCCAGGACAATCGCAAAGCGTTGGCTGCGTTCCTGTTGCAGAAGAAGGCGGAGCAATACTTACCGGGCGACGCCCGGCTCGCGCAGCTTGCCGCGCAGAACACGCAGGTGATCTCGATCACTTCAACTCCCCCAGGGGCGACGGTGGAGATCAAGGATTATCTTTCTCCCGCGGACGCCTGGTATCGCCTTGGAATCACGCCGCTGAACAACATTCGAGTTCCGGCCGGATACTTTCGATGGCGAGTGTCGAAGCCGGGAGTCGGGCAGTATGTAGCGGCACCTCTGACATTGCCAAAACTAGATTTTGCCCTGGGTGCCGAAGTGGCCGCGCCAGCTGGGATGTCGTGGGTAAGCGGCGGGCAGTGGTGGAATTACATCGGTTTTGTGGGCGAGGTTGGTCCTTACGAACTGCCGGCTTTTTACATCGACCGCTACGAAGTGACCAATCGGGAATATCAGAAGTTCGTGGATGCCGGGGGCTATGTAAACCGGAAATACTGGAATAACCAGTTCGTGCGCGACAGTCGGGAGTTGAAATGGGAAGAAGCGACGGCGCTGTTTCGCGACACGACCGGGCGGCCCGGACCCTCGACGTGGGAAGGCGGTCACTATCCACAAGGGCAAGGTGATTATCCGGTTTCGGGGGTGAGCTGGTATGAGGCGGCCGCGTACGCTGCTTTTGTGGGGAAAAGCCTTCCCGCGTTCGCCCAGTGGTATGACTCCGGTTCTCCCGATGTAGGAGACTACATCGTTCAAGACAGCAATATTTCGCTTTCCAAACTTGCCCCGGTTGGGAGTTTCCAGGGCCTGGGACCGGATGGAACGTACGACATGGCGGGAAACGTGCGGGAGTGGGTTCTGAATGATACCGGCGACGGAAACAAGTTCATTCTCGGTGGAGCATGGAGGTCCCAGACTTATCTCTACGGCGACCCTGAAGCACTCTCGCCGTTCGATCGCTCACCCGAAAATGGATTCCGCTGCGTGCGAAACACAGCTTCCCTGGCTTCCGATGTGCTGCGTCCAATTAAGAAACTGGAGCGAGACTTTTCGAAGTTCAAGCCCGTTCCTGACGACGTGTTTCAGGCCTACCTGACGCTTTATGCGTACGACAAGACGCCCCTGCACGCTGAGGTCGAAGGCGTCGTCGGAGAAACGGAGGATTGGCGCGAAGAAAAGATTACTTATGATACCGCCTATAACAACGAGCGGATGGCTGCGTACCTCTTCCTGCCGAAGCATGTGAAGCCGCCGTATCAGACGATCGTGTTTTCGCCCAGCGCACGAGTGCTGGACCTTCACGACAGCCGGAATTTGGGCGACATCCAGTTTTTCGATTACATCGTTCAGAGCGGGCGCGCGGTTCTCTACCCGATTTACTACGGAACTTACGAGCGGCAGGGAAAGACGGTGTACGTCGGCGCGGCGCAGCAATTAACGTATTTGACGGATCGTTCCAAGGACCTTGGCCGCTCGCTCGACTACCTCGATATTCGCCCGGACATCGACAAAAACAGAGTCGCGTACCTGGGCGTAAGCATGGGTTCAGCGGAGGGAGTGATTTACACGACGATCGCGCAGAGCAGGCTCAAAGCGGCGGTCTTTTTGGACGGCGGCTATTTTTTGGATTCACCGCCGGCGGGCGGCGATCAGGCGGATTTCGCGCCGCGATTGAAAGTGCCGGTGCTGATGGTGAATGGGAGGTACGACTACGTGTTCTCGCTGGAGGAGAGCCAAGATCCACTATTCCGAATGCTGGGCACGCCGGATTCCGACAAACTGCACGTGGTGCTGAATACTCCTCACGACGTGACAGAGCAACACGCGCAGCTCGTGAAAGCGGTGCTCGACTGGCTGGATAAGTATCTCGGCAGGGTCGAATGAGAGGGGCCGTGCCGCCTACGGGGCCTGCGAGCGCTTTTTCTTCCTAGACAGCAGATAGCGGTGAATATCGGGCCAGAACTCCTTGAGTTCGTTGCCGAAGGCATCGATGCTCATCTGCGTGCCCCAATTGCTGAGATTCGAAGAGAGGCTGCGATCAGCGGCCGGATAATAGGCGTTGGAAATGCCGATAGCCGTGGCATTGCCGGCGAACTCAGGGACGTTGAACGTGTTGCCGCCCGAGTCCTTGCGGGTAACGAAAATGCGGCTAAAAGCGTAGAGAAAGCGATGAAAAGTGCTTCCTTGCCCCAAACGGAAATAGCGCGGATCGGTTCTTAGAAGCGAGGGGTAAACAGCGCCGACCATGAAGTTGCCGTCAACCTGATCGGCGAAACCGGCGCCGTAGCGTTTGCCATAGCCCGCCATACCCTGCCCAAATGCTGGATAGGCGTTCTCCGCCTGGCGTATTCCTGCCACGAGACCGACCATCACGAATTCGTATGGATCGAAAGCGCCCTGAGCGGTCATCGAAAACTTTTGCTTCCAGGAAAGGGGCGAAACTTCGGATTCGTTCTCGACCGTCAAGTAGTTGGGCATGACGTAAAACATGCGGTCGGATTTTTGCTTGGATGGCTCCTGGGTTGATTGTTGCGGACTCCGAGAGTTTTTCGGAGATTGCGGCGGATTGCCGGATTCGCCTTGGGTCGCGGGAGCGTGAGCGGCTGGAGCGCTTGGGGCTTGCGATGCGGGAGGCTCCTGCGCGAACGAAGGAAGCGTTAAGAACAAGAGCGCGGCGAGCGACGCGAGGAAGAATCGGCCTCGGCGAGATCGTTCGCGCGAAATTCGGGGATGAGCCGCATCCAAACGGCAGGATATTTTACGGACGCCTGAAAACACCGTAATAGAAAAACCTTCCTTGGGCGAGCCTGAATGAACCGAGAAGCATTTTTTCAATATCCCCGGTTTCAGTCAACTGTCATTACGCCGCTGCGTTCGGCAGAAACGCTGCCTGCCCTTTGAACATCCCTAGAAGTACACACTTGTCAAATAGCACGCGCCGTTATATAGGGAAGCGTACAACGCATCGCAGGAGGAACTTGTGGTTTCCCGAAGAGTGACTCTGGCGGTTTTGTGCGCGTTGAGCCTGGCGGTGTTCCCGGCATGGCCGGCGAGTGCCAACGCTCAGCAGAAAATGAACAGGGCCGATTTGGATCAAGCGCGGCAGATGCTGCGCGACGCCCGAGACGCCGTGAAGAAGCACTACTACGACCCGACGTACCACGGAATCGATCTGGACGCGCGGTATCGCGAATACGACGACCGCATCAAGGCGGCTCCAAGCTTGAACGAGGGAATGCGGATGGTGGCTGCTTTTCTTTCCGGATTACACGACAGTCACACGTTTTTTATTCCGCCGGGAAGACCGTACAAGTGGGATTACGGATTCCGGATCCAGCTTGTCGGGAACACCGGTTACATATCGCGCGTTCGTCCGGGAACGGATGCCGCCGCAAAGCTACACCCCGGCGATCAAGTGGTCGGGTTCGACACCTACTCCGTGAACCGCACGGATTTTCACGATCTTTGGTATGCGTTTGACACATTGATGCCGCAACCCAGAGTGCAGCTCGATGTGAGGGATCCTGGCGGCAACACGCGGCGAGCGATGATCGACACGAAATTCAAAGAGGGGAAAAACGTGCTGGACTTTACAGCGCAGGGCGGCGGAGACGACGTCTGGAATTACATCCGCGATGAAGAAAACGCGGACCAATTGGTTCGGCAGAGGTATATCGAGACCGGTAACGTTATGGTCTGGAAGATGCCGGAGTTCGATCTGGATGAAGATGGCGTGGACCACATGTTCGACGTTGCGCGAAAACACGATGCGTTGGTGCTGGATCTGCGAGGGAATCCCGGTGGCGCAGCGGATACGCTGGACTGGATGATTGGCGATGCGATCGACCACGACGTGACGATCGGGAAGCGGGTGGGACGGAAAGAGATGAAACCGCTGGTGGCGAAAACGGCAGGGAATAGAGTTTTTAAGGGGAAAATCATCGTGCTGGTGGACAGCCAGTCGGCCTCGGCCGCAGAGTTATTCGCGCGAGTGATGCAGTTGGAGCATCGAGGAATCGTGATCGGCGACCAGAGTTCGGGCAGTGTGATGGAAGCGAGGCTTTATGGGTATTCGCAGGGCATCGATACGGTGATCACGTATGGGTTTTCTATAACGGAGGCAAACCTCATCATGGCGGATGGGAAGAGCCTGGAGGGTACGGGTGTCACGCCGGATCAAGAGATCCTTCCAACCGCGCAGGACCTAGCGGCGGGACGCGACCCAGTGCTGGCCCAAGCAATTACGCTGGCCGGGGGAAAAGTGGACGCGGCCACGGCGGGCAAGATGTTCCCCTTCGAATGGGCGCCTTTTTAAGATTCTAGGATATTCCGACGGCTGGCTGCGCACGGGTAAGCAGTAGCGAGGACCGAAATTCTGAGGGGCCATCGCCGGCACCCGTGCGCGGCGTGTAAGCAGGCGGACCCGCAAACGCGACAAGGAACCATCTGCGGCTGGGGATCGGCAAGCTGAAATTTGGGAAGCCGCGACTCTTTTTTCTCCACTGTTATCTTAAAGGGCGGTGATTTGGAACGGGTGTATAATCCGCGCCCGAGTCTGCGGTAGGCGTGAAAATTCAAAGCTGTGCTAATGGGAAGCGC
This sequence comes from Candidatus Acidiferrales bacterium, assembly GCA_030038275.1. Taxonomy (GTDB): domain Bacteria; phylum Acidobacteriota; class Terriglobia; order Acidiferrales; family UBA7541; genus Palsa-295. Next base: position 15,799 of record JASHPG010000061.1, read on the forward strand.
GCGCTGCATGGACGGCTGCGCGCTCGAAACCAAGGGGGTGGCATGAAGGCGCATAAACTTTTCCTGGGCGGAGCGGCACTGGCGCTTGCGCTGCTGATGTTGTCGATTCCGGCGGCGGCGCAGCAATCGTGTGAAAGTCTCGCGTCGCTGAGTATCCCCAACGTAACGATCACTCTGGCCAAGTCGATCCAGACGCCGCCAGCGTTTGAGGTGCCGAGCACGCCGGGGCGGTTCGGCACGCCAAAAGGGTTGCTCGTTCACGTGCCGTTCTGCCGCGTTGCTGGATATGCGACACCGACGAGCGATTCGCATATTTCGTTTGAAGTCTGGCTGCCGGTGGCGGCGAACTGGTCCGGGAGATACGTGGGAGTGGGCAATCCCGGCTTCATCGGCGCAATCAGCTACGGTGGATTGGTGCGCCAGGTGGAGAAGGGCGATGTGACGGCTTCAACCGATACGGGGCATTCCGACGTGGGAGCGACAAGCGAGGCGCCTTCGGCATGGGCAACCGGACATCCGGAAAAGATCGCGGACTGGGGCTATCGCGCCGTTCACGAAACGGCGGTTGCAGCCAATGCGCTGATCCGGGCGTATTACGGGCGCCCAGAAAAATATTCGTTCTGGAGCAGTTGCCACGAGGGCGGAAATCAGGCGCTGACGGAAGCGCAGAAGTTTACGGACGACTACGACGCAATCGCGGCGGGCGATCCGGCGTACGACATCACGCATTTGCAGGCCGTCTCGGAATACATCACGTGGGTTTCGTTGAAAGACGGCGTTAAGGCGCCGGGATACATCCCGCCGAGCAAATACGCGGTGATTCATCGCGCGGCGCTCGACAAGTGCGACGCGCTCGATGGCGCCCGCGACGGAGTGATCGAGGATCCGATGCTGTGCCACTTCGATCCGCAGACGATCGTTTGTCCGGGCAAGGAGGATTTGCCGTCATGCCTGACTCCGGCGCAGGTGCGCACCGCAAAGCTGATCTATGCGGGACCAAAGTTTGCGGACGGGAAGCAGGTTTATCCCGGTTTCGATCCGGGAAGCGAGTTGGGCTGGGGATTGATGGCCGCGGGGCCGCAACCTCTGAGCATCAGCACCGGGTTTTTCAAGAGCATGGTATTCGGAAACCAAGACTGGGATTTCCGCACGTTCGACGTATCGCGCGACACCAAGCTGGCGGAAGAGCGAATAGGCAAGTATGTGGATTCGACCGATCCGAATTTGGAGGCGTTCAAGAAGCACGGCGGCAAGCTGCTGCTCTACGAATCGTGGGACGAAGCGATTATTCCGCCGCGCGGACTCCTTGATTATTACAACAGCGTGGTGAAGAAGATGGGTGGCACGAAAGAGACCACGAATTTCGTTCGCCTCTTCATGGTGCCGGGGATGGGGATGTGCCCGGGATTCGGCATGGGCGCCGGCAGCACGTTCAATGCGCTGGACGTAATTGAAAACTGGCGCGAGACGGGCATCGCACCCGACAGGATCAAAAACACGCACGAGGTGAACGGCCAGGTGGATCGCACGCATCCGGCGTGCGCGTGGCCGAAAGTGGCGATTTACAAGGGCAGCGGAAGCCCGTACGACGGAGCGAATTTCACCTGCGGGAATCCAAAATGGTAAACGTCCTGGAATAGAAGGCTTCACGGCGACCGCAGGCTAATGGGCTGTGGCGCATTTATGCGCGAGAGGCCGCTGGCAACTGTTTCGGCTTCTTTGTTATCTACCGGATCGGAGGGATTGAGCCACTATGGGAAAGTTCATCGTGGGACTGATCATTGGAATCATTCTGATTCCGGCGGCAGCGGCCGTGTACTTTGCGGGAGGATACGCTCCGGCGGCGGTGAACGATCCTCCGTTTCCATTTGAGCGGGTGATTGCGGGCACGGCGCTACATGCGAGGATCGCACGCAGCGCGCCTAAGCGGGAGTTGGCGAGTTTCACCACGGCGAATATCGTGGACGGCGCGGATGTGTACCGGCATCATTGCGTCGGATGCCACGGATTGCCGGATATGCAGCGGAACCGGCCCGAGCCGAAGATGTATCCCGATCCGCCGAAGCTGTTCACTCCAGATGGATACGTTACGGACGATCCGGTAGGCGTGACGTACTGGAAGGTCAAAAACGGCATACGCATGACCGCGATGCCCAGCTTTCAAAATGTGCTGAACGAACAGCAGATGTGGGACGTCGCGGCGCTGCTGGCCAGCGCGGACAAGCTTCCTCCCGAAGCGACGCAAACACTGAAGCAACCGCTGTTTCCGCCTCCGCCACCAGCGAACGGCAAACCCACGACACCGAGCGGCACGGCTCCAAAGGGACATCACGGCGCACCGCAACGGTAGCGTCGTACGCGTCGACGGATTCCTCAGAATGACGCGCGTGAGGCGGGAAGGCGCGGCTAAAAATCCACGTGGAGGCGCGCACCCGGAACCAAAACCGGGCCGCGGACGCGGTTATAGCCGGGATTATTGATGTGCTGCACGTCAGCTGACGCGAAAACGCCACGCCATAGATGCGCCGTGTAGAAGGCTTCGGAAATTTCTTCCGGTCCGTAGGTAAGCCCCCCGTCGCCGAGCAAAAACCCCAGGCCACCAAACGCCAGATATTCCTGGTGCGCTTTGACGATGCCGTTAGCGACGAATACGGCCCCGGCGCGGTCGTTCAATCTATGCCAAAAGCCGCCGGTGGAAAACACGCCGGCTTCCGCCGTGCGGTCCACTTCCGTGTAGGCGAAAGATTCGTTGCGGCCATCACTCCAACCGAGGCGGCCAAACACGCCGATGCTTGGCGTGATTTGCTGCTCGGCATTCAGATCGAAGCCGTACTTGTGGCGTCCCTGGCGGCGAGTGAAAGTGATATCCGGAACGGGCGTCAATCCCGCCCGGTAATCGGCGATGGATTGCTCGTAGTTCCCCATATCGGCCGTGTTGAGGTAGCTGAGAAAGCGAATGGTTCCGGGCCGGCCGAAGAACCGTTGGCCGCTGGCATCTAATTCCAAATTCGCGGCGCGAGCGCGTGCCACGTCCGCATCGAGATAAATTCCATTGGCGACCTTGGGCATAAGCGTCTCGGCAAAGCGAGCAGCGAACCAGTGGTCGTCATACTCGATCAGGACGCCATCCGTGTAGCCGCGGGTGTTGGCGGCGTAATCCCAGGCGCCGTTGTTATCGACCGTCCAATTCAGGAATTGCAGATGACTGTCGGACCCCCAGGAGTTGAGATCCAGAAAATCGGGCAGTCCGAACTTGCCCGCGCGAATTTCGATGCGCCGCGCTGGAAGGGAAGTGAAGAGGTGCAACTCGTCTCGATCGGCTTTGACACGCTCGCTCGAAAGCGGAATGATTTGCTGCACCATGAGCCGGGCGAGATACGGCGCGGCGCCCAACGATGGATTCCGCACCACGTCAAGATTCGTAAAGCCGGCGAGGCCGAAAGCGCTGCTCAGACCCGTGCCGCCGGCGCTTTCAACGTCGAGATATACGGCCATTGTGGAAGTGATTTCGTAGCCGAGATAGAGCGTGTAAACCTTGGATGTGGCGCTTTCGGACGTTGCCCGGAAGCTATGCGGTCCGGAGTAAGCGGCGGGGAAGGACGGATGCCACTGAAAAACGACGTTGGCTTGTCCAGAGATCCAGTAGCGGCTGGTATCCGAATGAGGAAAGAGGGTGAGCGGCGTCTGATTTGGCGATTTGGCCGGTTCCTGGTTCGTTGCGGCTCCGCCGTTTTGGCCGGCAGCGGCATCGGGCGCGGCGGGAGAAGTGCCGGTCTCCATCGCAAGCGCCGAAGCGAGCGGTTGCGCGAGTCCGTCCGCGCTTTGAATGGATGACGGCGCGCTATCTTGCGCGTACGCAAAGCTGGGTGCCGCTAAGAAGAGCAGTGCGAAAGACAGTGCTGCTTTGAAGTTTGCCCGATTGCGCCGCATGCTTACTCTCCGGCGATTCCAGCCACGAGGGCGAGCAGGAGCGGAGCAAATCCGCTATGCGGGCTCTGGGCGGATTTGCGCGGCGCGTCTGCTGCCCGGAGGTTCTGGTTCTCTGCCGCTGGTTTCCATATACTCGTTTCCGCTCGCCGCATTTGCGGGAGCGAACGCATCCTTGATACTATACCCCCCTAGGGTAGTCAACCAAAATGTCGCACTTATCGAGAGAAAAACTGGATTTGGTCAACCGCACCAAGAAAGTGATCGGCCAACTGGAAAGCGTGCTGCGCGCGCTGAATGAAGACGAGAGCTGCGCCGACGTGCTGCAACGCCTGGCCGCCGCCCGCGGCGCCATCAACAGCTTGATGGGCGAACTGCTGGAAGATCACATACGCAACCACATGCCTCGCAACTCAAAATCATCGGAAGAAGCCGCGAACGACGTGATCGAGATCGTGCGGACGTACTTGAAGTGAAGAAATACGCGCGACGCGTTTGGACGATCGAGTTTAATGCGCCATCGTAAAAACCGGCTTGAGCGCTTTTCCGGCGGCCTGATCCGCGATGGCCTGATTCATTTGCGAAAAATCATAACGGGTGAGGAAGCGATCGAACGGAAACCGGCCAGCGAGAAACAAGTCGATCAGGTGCGGAATAAAAACATGCGGTACGCTGTCGCCCTGCACGATGCCGCGCACGCTGAGTCCGTTCAAAAACACCGTGGCCATATTCAGCTGCAGCCCGCCGGCGGGAATAGTGACGAATCCGAAGCGTCCTCTGGGCGCGAGCGCGGCGATGGCGTGTTGGCCAGCTTCCGCGCGACCCGTGGTATCCAGCGCGCAGTTTACGCCAGCTGGAAAATTGCGGCGGATGGCGCTCGCCGGGTTCGTGTCCGGACCCGCGAGCACCGTATGCGTGGCGCCGATTTTCTTTGCCGCATCGAGGCGCTGCGGGAGCACGTCCACCGCGACGATTTGCGAGCAGCCGTGAAGGACGGCGCCTAAAACGGCGCTCAAGCCTACCGGACCGACGCCAAAAATCGCGATGCTGCTGCCCGGCTCAGGCTTTAGCGCGTTCGTCACCGCGCCCGCGCCGGTTTGGACTCCGCAGCCGAGCACACCGAGAATTGCGAGCGGCGCATCTTTTGTTACCACAACCGCGTTGCGCGGCTTGGCAATCGCGTAATTCGCGAACGACGATTGGCCGAAGAAGTGGCCGTGGATGCGTTCCGGTCCCTTGGTGAAGGTGCCTGGCTCGCCGGAGCGGCCATCGGTGAAATTCAGCGCGGCGGTTTGCGCGCAATAAGCGGGATCGCCGCCCGCGCAGGCGCGGCATACGCCGCAGGAATCGTATGTGAGCACGACGTGATCGCCGGGCGTGATGCCGGTGACGTTCTCGCCAACGCGCTCGACAACGCCCGCGCCTTCATGCCCGAGCACAACAGGCTTCGGTACGCCCATTCCGCCAGCGAGCGCTTTTACGTCGGTATGGCAAAGGCCGCAGCCGGCGACGCGAACCAGAATGTCGCCGGGACCGGGATCGCTGAGTTCCAGATACTCGATGGAAAGCTGCGACTGGCCCTCGTACGCGACGGCCGCTCTAACTTTCATGCGTTTCCATGGACGGCTTCATGATTTGCGCAACGCCGCCAGCACGCGCTTGGGCGTTAGAGGAAATTCCGTCATACGAACGCCGGTGGCGTCGAAAAACGCGCAGGCGATTGCGCCAGCCGTGGCGGCCATGACTTCTTCGCCCGCTCCAGTGGAGCGCTGGTCGAGCCGCTGCACGCAGATCGGCGTGACTTTCGGGCATTCCTCGAAGCGCAGAATCGGATAGGAATTCCAATCGAGGCTGGTGACGTTCGTTTTGTTGAAGGTTACTTCTTCCAGGAGCATGCGGCTGGCGGCTTGCACCAACTGGCCGCTGATTTGATTTTCAATGAACGCGGGATTTACGGCAAGGCCGGCATCGATCGCGCCGTAGAGATGCTTCACGGCAACGGCGCCGGTCTCTTTGTTTACTTCCACTTCCGCGACGGCGCCGCCATACGACGTAAGATGCGTACCGAGAGCGATGCCATGGCCTTGGACGATTTTCGCGTCCGATACCCGAGAAGCTGGCGGACGCGGCACCCATTTCGAGGCTTCCGCCACGGCGTCGAGCACTCCCCGCCAGCGCTCGTTGGCGATGTTCATGCGGCGGAAGGCGTACGCGTCCATGCGGAGCATGCGGGCTAGTTCGTCAAGGGTCTGCTCGGAGGCAAACGAAAACGCGAGATCGAGCGGCGAGCGCAGCCAGGCGGCCTTCAGGTATTTCAGCCCGTCCACCTGATGATTTATGAGCTTGATGTTCGGAATGTCGTACATTCCGCCGCACTGAGATGGGTTCACCTGCTGCGCCATGCCGAGGCGCCATTCGGCGGCGGGAGTGCCGAGCGCGAGCTGCTCCGAGCTTTCAACGGCGGCCCAGTTGTGCTGCCAGCCATCGTACTGATATGCGACGAGCTTGCCGTTTGCATCCGCGGCGATGCGCACTTCGCCGACGTGCGCGGCGCCGTAAGGATCCCAGCCGTGTTCATCCCAGCGCATGAATTGCAAGCGCACGGGTTTGCCGGCGAGTTGCGAGAGAATGGCGGCCGCTTGCGCGGAGTCGTCGTAGCAACTGTGTCCGTAGGTTCCGGAGCCTTCGTAGTATTCGGCGCGGACTTGCTCGGGCTTCATGCCGAGCAGCCGGGCGACGGTGCCGCGCGTTGTGTACACGTCTTGAGACGAGCAGATCAGCAGCGCGGAATCGGCGCGGACATCCGCCAGCGCGCCATTCGGACCAAAGCAGGCGTGCGCTTGATAGGGGCCGTGATACGTGCCGGACGCAGTATGCGCGGCATTGGCGGCACTGAACGCCGTCGCCACGTCGCCGCGTTGAAGCACGACGCGATCGACCGTTTGCTCCGCGCGCATCGCGGCGTACACATCATCGCTGCCCGGCAGCGTGGCGGGCATGTCCCACTCGATTTTCAGATCGCGAGCGGCGCGGACGGCGTCCCATTCGCGCGGCGCCACCACGCCGACGAAGTCGCCTTTGCGCAGAACGCGGGCGGCGGGAATATGCGCGATGGAGGTTTCGTCGAGGGATTTCACTTTAGCGCCCGCTCCATAAGCACCCTGGCCGCGCGGACGCACGATTCGGCCGTGCAGCATCCCGGGCAGGCGCACGTGTTGCAAATACGTGAAGGTTCCGCGAACTTTCGCCGGAATATCGTTGCGCGGTGGACGCGAGCCGACCAGCGTGTATTCCGCCACGGGCTTCAGCGGCGCTTTGCCGGTGATTTCGACGTCGAAACGCTTATCGCCGATCAGCTCGCCGTAGGTGACGGATTTTCCGGATGCGCCGATGACTGAGACGACGCCCTTCGCGACCGTCAGTTGTTCAACCGGAGCACCGAGACGCTGTGAAGCCATCTTCAGCAAGACTTGCCGCGCTTCGGCGGCCGCCTGCCGAATCGCCGGGCTGCCGCGCGCTATTGCCGAACTCGAATACGTGCCGCCCTGATTTGGCGAAATGCTCGTATCGACGCGAACGGTACTTACCTGGCTCAAATCGAAGTCGAGCTCCTCCGCGGAGACTTGCAGGAGCGAAGTGGTCGAGCCCTGGCCCAGCTCGACGTAGCCGATATAAACGGTCGCCGTATTGTCCGAATGAACCGCGAGCCAAGTGTCGAGCTGCCGCGGGTCCGGACCAGGCATGCGCATAAACGGCGGTCCCTGTGCGAACAGCTTATCGGCCATCATTCCCGCGCTGCTGAAGCCGACAATTAGCGCGCCGCCGGCTTTTAGGAAGTCACGCCGGTCGATTGCTCGGCTTGGCCGCTCGGAGCGTGGAGACGATTTGGATGCGGATTTGATGGCTTCCGAGCTGCGCGCGCTCATCGTGCCACCTCGGCGCTGTCGCCAGTAGCATTGGCGGCTAATTCAGTTTCGTCAGCAGCGGTGGTTTCCGCTCCCGAGTGCGCGTCGCGCATCATCTCCGACGCCCTACGAATCGCCCGCATCATGCGCGGATAGGTGCCGCAGCGGCACAAGTGCCCGTTCATCGCCTCACGAATCTGACGATCAGATGGACGCGTATTTTTCGAGAGCAGTTCGGCGGCCTTAACGATCAGGCCGTTGTAACAGTAGCCGCACTGGACCGCTTGTTCATCAATCACCGCCTGCTGGATCGGATGGAGCTCGGGCGCCTTCGCCAGCGTTTTTTGCTCGGCATACCATTGCGGCAGGCCTTCGAGCGTCGTCACGGACTTTCCGTTGACGGCCGACACGGGCGTGACGCAGGAGCGAATTTCAGCGCCGTCCAGAAGCACGGAACACGAGCCGCACTGCGACAATCCGCAGCCGAAGCGCGGTCCCTGCAGGTGCATTTCGTCCGTGAGCACGTACAGAAGCGGCGTATCCGGCGCGGAATCGACTTCTCGCGTTACGCCGTTCACTCGCAGCTTGAGCTTGCTCGCCATCGGCTTCCCCCCGCAGGGCCCAAGATACAGGTTTGCCCCAAGAGGTTACCATTGGGCCAGATAAATTTCGTGGCCTTTCGATTGCGAGTTATGGATTCCGCGCTACGGGACTAATAAAGAAGCTAGAAGCACGAATTCTTCAGCGGGCTAGAACGAGGCAATGACAACTGCTCATGCGCCAGTCGCGCAGACGCGCGTTACACCTCTTCAGAAAGAGCCTCTTCGGTGGTTTTTTCCTCGATTCGATCGGGCTGGTCTGACTGCGCTTGTTTCTCCAACTTGCGTTGGGCGCGGCGCTCGGCCTTCATGCGCTGCTTTTCCATCCGTTTCATTTCCTTCTGTCGCTTCTGGAACGTAGTTGTCAACAGAGTCTCCTTGAGGATTTCAATTACCACCGCGGTTCGCGGGGCTGGCGCGCGGCGTCTCCATAATCTTCGGTTGAAAAGGAGCCGCGCCGGCCAGTGTTGGCTCCGCGGGCCCTCGCCGGGCCGGAACCTTGCGCAGCCGGACGCCCTGTCTTTGGACGGGCTTCGTTTACTTTGATGTTGCGGCCGGCCAGTTCTTTGCCTTCCAGAGCGGCGATCGCGCGATTGGCGTCGTCGTCATTGGCCATTTCCACAAACGCGAATCCTCGCGACTGCCCGGTTTCGCGATCCATCGCCATATGAATGCGCGTGATTTGACCGAGCGGAGCAAATAGCGTCCGGAGGTCGCTTTCAGTAGTCTGAAAGCTGAGATTGCCAACAAACAAACTCTTCATTTATCCTCACTTTCAGCCAAATCTCCGCAATCGGCAAATCGAGAGATCCTTCCAGTCAGCGCTCCTCGCGGAGCTTGCCAAAGGATTGCCGCGCCGATCGAGGCGCGTGGCTGGTGCGATAGTCCTCGAGGTCCACATCCGTGATCAGATAATGCGTGTCAGGTGGATAGTTGCCGTAGGCGGCCAGCTCCTGTCGGAGTTTCGCCGAGCAAACATCGGGGCCGTCCTGGTAGCGAACGCGGCGCGCATTGAATGCTTCGTTAGAGATGGCTAATGTGAATTCGCGCGGATCGCCCGAAGCCTCTTTCACCGTAAAGACGTACTCGCGGACCGAAGCTTTTGCCTGGAATTTCACGAACTGCACAAGGATTTCGCGAGTCACTTCGCACCTAAATCGAGCGATTCGGGGGCTTCTACCAGAGGGAAGTGGAAGTGCTTACGGCACGTGATGTTTGCGAGAGCTTTCATTAAGCCTCCAAATCGCGTGGCGGAGATGAAACGGGCTCGCCGTGAAGCGAGCCCGCTCGTGTAGCTAAAGGCTGGTTACGTTCGAAGCCTGCAGACCCTTGGGGCCGCGGGTGACTTCGAATTCAACCGCTTGGCCTTCGTTCAGCGATTTGTAGCCTTCTCCCTGAATGGCGGAGAAGTGCACGAAAACGTCCTCGCCGGACTGGCGCTGGATGAATCCAAAGCCCTTACTGGCGTTGAACCACTTTACGGTTCCTTGTTCTTTCAACTGTGTTTCTCATTTCCGATTGAGCTATTTGGTGCTTCCCACCACCCTTAGCCCAACAAAAAAGGGCTGCAAGTGTGGACTTGCAGCCCCTCCATCAAATCTAAAGGTTTTACAAGAGCAACAAACGCACCTTCACTATGACAGAGTTTTAATTCGATGTCTACTTAATTGTTGAGGAATAGCTTCGCGTACGCCGTTCGTAGTCAGTTGGTCCGGTTCGCTTCGAGCGGCGCGCTGGCTGTTTTCGGCGCGAAATCGCGGTAATTGGGAAAAACCATCACGTGAAAGCAGGGCTGGTGAAATTCTTCGACGGCGTACACATAGCCGCTCTGTTCGAGATCGATCAGCTCGTGCCGAAGCCACTTCTTTTCCCGCCAACTCATGGAGTGCTTCGAGATGTCGAGCGTCGCGCCGGTGAGGTGTGACGAGCGATCATCGCCGGTCGCCTCGGCGGCGTTGAAGTTTCTGCGCTCCAAGCGGCGCTGGAGAGAAACTGTGCGAATCAGGCTGGTCACGCGGAGCTGCTGGTGAAAATTCGCGTAAAAATCGCGGCCGATTTGATCGAGGAAACGCTTGGCCCAAGGACGCAGATAGGAATAGGCCGCCGGAACACCGTGCAAATAATAAAAGCGCGTTTCGGACGGGACGGCAACCAGGTAGCCATCCGCAAAATATTCCTGGATCATGGCGCGATTGCGCATCCGTGCTAGATGATAGGCATCCGCTCGCGCGTTTTGGATCGATTGCGAAGAGGCATTGGCCGCCAAACCAGATCGCGCGCGGGCGTGCATCGCCGCGGGAGCAACGATCAGCAGCGCGGCCACTACGAATGTAATGGTCGATTTTGTCATCGAGCGGGCGACAGATTAAATCTGCCGCGTCAAAATTTTCAATCGAAAACCGCTCTGTTTTGAAAATTGGTGACGTATTTTTTCCTATCGGACAACACCCGCGCCTTTGCACCGATTCTTTCCTCTCTTGCTCGGAGGGCTGTCGCTAACGCGGACTGGCAAGTTACAATGGCGCGAGCGCACAATCGGAGGGGTGGGTGAGCGGTTGAAACCGGCGGTCTTGAAAACCGTTAGGCCCGAAAGGGTCTCGTGGGTTCGAATCCCACCCCCTCCGCCACTTCACGTGATCCGGCAAACCAGGATTTGGGTTGGCGTCCCGAACTTCGTCGTCACACCTCAAGTTCGAAATGCGTCTTTCGTCAGCCCAGGGTCAAAGAGCAGGCGCGATAGACCATCTGCAAGCAGATGACGAACTGTATGGCTTCGCTCCGATGGCGAAGCGATTCACGGCACATCCCATATCAGTAACGCCGCCGATTGCCAGCGCACCGCGCCTCTATGTTAGAGTCAAGGCAAAGCGATGGATGTACCTGCCATTTCCACGGAAAATCTGACGCGCCGCTTCGGCAATTTGGTCGCGGTTGACGGCGTCAATCTCCGCGTCGTGCCCGGGCAATTTTTCGGTTTCCTCGGACCGAACGGCGCCGGCAAGTCCACTACGATCAAGATGCTCACCGGACTCCTCGCGCCCACTTCGGGCCGCATCGAAATCCTCGGCCGCGATATGGTGGCGGATTCCGTGGAGGTGAAGCGGCAGATCGGAGTCGTTCCTGAAGGCATGGCGCTTTTCGGACGCCTCACGGGCTCGGAGTATCTGAATTTCGTAGGTCGCATGTACGGGCTGGGGCGTTCAGTTGCTTCGCAACGCGCCGCCGAACTGCTCGAATTCATGCAACTCGCGAACCAGCCGAAAGCTCTCGTTGCCGACTATTCGCACGGGATGCAAAAGAAGCTCGCGCTCGCCGCGGCGGTGATCCACGGGCCGCGCATCCTTTTTCTCGACGAGCCGTTCGAAGGCGTCGATGCCATCGCATCCGGCACGCTGAAAGCCATGCTGCAACGCATGATCGCGCGCGGCGCCACGATTTTTCTCACCTCGCACGTTCTCGAAATCGTCGAACGCCTCTGCAGTCACCTAGCCATTATTCATCGCGGGCGCCTTGTGGCCCAGGGCTCGCTGGAGGATCTGCGCGCCGGCGTCCAAGCGCACGCGGCGGCCGCTTCTGGCAACGGCGATCAGCCCATCGCGCCCGCGGTTCCCAGTGAAAAACTCACGCTCGAGGAAATCTTTCTCCGCATCGTTGGCGGCTCGCGCATCTCCGAAGGCGAACTTTCATGGCTGGGCTGACCGTTCCATACGCGCGCTCCGCCTGGACCGAAAGCCGCGACCAGTTCGCCGCCGTTGCGCGCCTCCGCTGGTGCATATTCGTTAACTCGGCGCGCACTCTCCGCGGACGGCTCGAAGCAGTTTCTTCGGTGCTTATGGGTGTGCTTTTTGGGCTGCTGGGTATAGGAGGCATGTTCGGGCTCGGCCTCGCCGCGTGGTATTTCGTGTCGCACGGCAAAGCGGAATGGCTGGCGCTGCTGCTCTGGAGCATTTGTCTTTATTGGCAGATTTTTCCGCTGATGGCCACGGCCTTCGCCGAAAGTTTCGACTCGAGCAATTTCCTTCGCTTCCCGCTGCGCTATCGCTCGTATTTTTTCATTCGCATGGCCTACGGCGTGCTCGATCCCGCCACGCTGGTTGCCTCGGCCTGGACTCTTGGAATCTTCGCCGGCATCAGCATCGCTTCGCCCATCCTGCTGCCGTGGGCCGCGCTCGTGCTAGCCGCGTTCGCGGCATTTAACATCCTCCTCAATCGCGCTCTCTTTGCCTGGATCGAACGCTGGCTTGCCCGCCGCAAGACCCGCGAAATTCTCGGCATCGTTTTTCTTCTGCTGATCGTCGGCGTTCAATTCATCGGACCGCTCACCGCGCGCTTGGGCAGGCAGCCTCATCGCAATATCGGGCGGTACGCCGGCTTAGCGTTGCGCGCCGAGCGCGTGCTGCCGCCCGGCCTTGCCGGCGCGGCAATAGCGAGCGCCACGGAGCGCCGCCTGACGGTTGCGTTTGCTTCGTTCGGATTTTTGTGCGTGTACGGAGCCGCGTGCCTTTGGATTCTCGATCTTCGCGTGCGCTCGCAATTCCACGGAGAATTAATCAGCGAGGTGGTCGCGCCCGTCGCACCGTCATCCGCGCGTGAAAAGCGCCACTCCGCCCGAGTTGGCTGGGATTTGCCGGGACTTTCGCAACCGGTCGCTGCCGTTTTCGAGAAGGAATTTCGCTACCTCTCGCGCAGCAGCTCGATGATTTTCATGATGCTGATGCCCGTGGTAATTCTTCTGATTATGGGGATCGGCCGCACCGCCGCGATGGGCCCGCACCCTGCCTCGCCATCGCCGCATTCCCATCCTTTTCCGGCGGGCGTCTGGCATTATGCGTTTCCGATTGCCCTCGGCTACGCGCTGATGATTCTCACCAATTTGATTTACAACTCGCTCGGCGCGGATGGCGGAGGCGTGCAGATGTATTACGTGGTTCCGGTCCGCTTTCGCGACGTATTGCTCGGCAAAAATCTGATGCACGCCGCAATCCTAATCGTCGAAACCGTGCTGCTCTGGATCGCAGCCACTCTGATGTTCGGAGGCGTGCCGCTTGGTATTTTGCTCGCGACTCTCGCCGCCTTGATTTTCGCCGCTATCGTGGATTTCGCCGCGGGCGACTGCCTTTCGCTGCTATCGCCCAAGAAAATGGATTTCGCCGTATTCGGCCGGCAGCGCGCCGCCGGAACCACGGCTTTTGCCGCTCTCGGCGTGCAAGCAGTTGTCTTCGGTTTAGTGGCCGCCACGTTCATCGTGGCGCACTTCTTCGGCGGCCTCTGGTTGGCTGTCGTGCTGAACTTGGCGCTAGGCGCGCTCGCGCTCGCCGGTTATGCGGCCCTTCTCTCGCGCATCGACGCTCTTGCGCGCCATCGCCGCGAAGCCATCATTTCCGAACTGCTCCGCGCCACGTAGAAACGGCTCGCCGCCGATTCACGCGAGTGCGCTTTTCAAAAATGCGTCGATTCGCTCGTTCGCTCCCGCCGCCAGCGGCATCGGAGCCATATTGAACACATGCGGCGCGCCAGGATACACCGCGAGCTCCGCTTGGTTGCCCGCTGCGATCCATCGCGAATACATGAAGAGCGAATCATCGAGCAGCGGATCGAGCGTTCCGATCGTGAAAATCGCCGGCGGCATTTTCTCCAGCCTCGCGTACAACGGCGACACATCCGGATCGCGCGGATCGACGCTCTTCGGCAAATAGGCTTCCGTGAATTTGCGGATGCTCAATTTGCCCACCAGCAGACCGCGTTCCGGCGAGAGCGCCTGGCTCGGCGTCATCGACGTGTCGTAATTTCCGTACGAAAGATTGGCCGCGCGAAACCCGCTGTAGCCGTGCCGGTCGCGCATGCGCAGCAGCGTCGCCGCTGCCAGCGTTGCTCCCGCTGACTCGCCGCCAATCGTCAGCGCGCCCGCCCCAAGCTCCGATTTCGCGTTCTTCGCCAGCCACGCCGCCACCGATTCGCAGTCGTCCCACGCGGCCGGATAAGGATTCTCCGGCGCCAGCCGGTATTCCACGCTCGTCGCGATCATCCCCGTCGTTGCCGCGATGCGTTCCAGCATTGGGTCGGCGCCCTGCGACGAGCCGAACACGAATCCGCCGCCGTGAATGTGCATATAGACACCCGTCGCCGTGCCGCGTTGCGGCTCGATCGCTCGCAGACCGATCTTGTGCCCGCCCTTGCCTTCGATCTCGATCGTTCGCGCGCGCTGCGATTTTGGCGCCGGAGGAATCGGTCCCCGCCCGCTGGCCACCATCTCGCGATACGCCGCCGCTCCCATGTCCCACCAGTCCGGCCCGCCGGACACTGCTTTGCGGAACGCCTCGTTCGCCGCCAGTTGCTCCGCCGAAATCGCCTCTGGACGGAAAACCAAGGGGTCCAGTTGATTGCTCTTCGCCGCCGACGCTTGGTTTGGTGATTCGCTCACCGCTTTCGCCGCTTCGCTCATTGCCTCACCCCCGCATAATTTGCTTCGCCCGCGCAGATTACACCTATGCGGCGTCGCCGTCCAACCCGGCCACCTCGCGCGAGCGGTCCCAAGCAAACGCCCGTTCCAAATCGTGTTACTGTGCTCCTCTGAAATCGCATCGGACATCGATTCGCCGTCTTGCGCATCGCTCGCGACAATCACATCCCGGTGCGGTATGGCGTCACCGGCGGTGGCAACGACGGCGCGGCGTTCGTGCGATACGGCTCCATTGACGTCGCCCTCGGCTGGCCGCTTCGCTATTCGCATTCGCCCGCCGAGGAAATCGACACGCGCGATGCCGGCTCCCTTGCCCGCATCATCACCGCCATTGCCAAATCCTGGTGACGCTTTCGCGGCTTTTCGTAACTTCGAAAGCAGGCTTCTTCCTGCCGTTCGTTCGAAACAATCGGCGGGTCTCTTAATGTAGCGCCGGGCTTCAGCCCGGCACGCGACCGGAGGTTTACTAGCGGCATCACCGCGCTCGTCGCTGGATTTCCATTTGCGCACGGCAACGTCTCATTGCCGCGGGTGCTCTGCTTTCGTATTTTGAGTGCCTTCAGCCGTCGAGCGGGAAATCCGCCACTCTCGGATGAACGGCACGCAAGGCGTACATCTCTCTTTGTTATAATCCTCGGCTCATGTCCGGCCGCTCGCTCAATCCGAACGCGCCCAAGCATCCTTCGTTCAAAGCGCCGCGTTACATCGTCGTCGAAGGATCGATTCGCGTGGGCAAATCGACGCTCGCCCGCGTGCTGGCCGAGCAAATGCACGCCCGCCGCGTCTTCGATTGCGAAGATAATCCATTTCTCTCCGATTTTTACGACGAGCGGCCCGGCTCGGCCTTTCGCGCGCAGATGTATTTCCTCTACGAACGCCACCGCCGCCTGATTGAAACGCGCCCCGAAGACGGTCCCGCTCCCATCGTCAGCGATTTCCTCTTCGAGAAGGACAAAATCTTCGCCTA
>JASHPG010000062.1 GCA_030038275.1 Candidatus Acidiferrales bacterium
TACGTCGCCCGACAAGTTTCAGGTGGTTTGGAAAGTCGAAGGATTTACACAGGAGCAGGCCGAGGAATTCCTCCAGGCTCTCGCTAGGCAGTTCGACGGCGACCCCGCTGCCACAGATTCGACCAGAGTGCTTCGCCTTCCGGGTTTCGCCAATAAGAAGTACGAAGAAGATTTTCGCGTCAGAGTCCACTCGCACACGGCTGGCACCTATCGGCCAAAAGATTTCAAGCTCCGCACAGAACCAGTAGATTCCGGCCCCACCCGATGGAATCCGGCACGCAACCACACAGTCGCGGGTGGCTCTCGGGAACTAAGTCAATCGGAGCGCGATTGGGCGTATGCAAAGCGCGCGCTCGCCCGAGGAATCCCACCTGAAGAAGTCATGCGCGATATCGCCGAGTTCCGTGCCCACGAAAAGCACGATCCAGAGGATTACGCTCGGCGAACGGTCACGAAGGCCCAGGCCGAGCTTTCACAACAGACTATATCGAAATCTCCGCCTAGCGCGGCGGGCGGACAAGCCAGGGAATTCGGACCTGATCATTGATTGAACGCGGCCAGCGGTAAGGACTGTCAGGTATTCAAATTAGTTGTAGCAACAGTAAGCGAGCGATGTTCGGTCAAAATACGCAAGACTCTGTGCCGGTAGCGCTGGAGCGGTTTGTCTCCGCCGACGAAGCGGCGGGATTTCTTTCCGTGAAGCGCCGGTATTTGCTTGATCTAGCCAGGAGGGGCATCGCCGGGGCGTACCCACTTGGGACTGGTAGAAAGCGCAAGACATGGGTTTTTCGTCTATCGGAACTATCGGCAGCAATCGCGCGAAGAGATACATCCATCCACAAAACCCAAAAAGTGTGCGATCCTGCCGTCGGCAGTCCCCGCTGAAAAGAGGAGAAATGGCCTATCAGCGAGGATCACTCAAGAAAGTACGCCGCAAGGAAGGAGAGACCTGGATGCTGCGGTTCCGGGTCACGAACGCGGAAGGGAAACGAGTCGAGCACACGTTGCCTATCGGGCTTGTCCAGAGTTTTCCGAAGGATAAAGACGCCTGGCGCGAAGTGGACCGGCTCGGGCTCGGAATAAGAATCAACGACTCTCCCAGCCCTGGCCGTGCCTCATTCAAATTCCTGGCGGAGCATTATCTGAAAGCGGATTTCGGTGCCGACGCCGTGCGCCCGAAGTCCATCCACACCATCAATAATGTCGGGCACGTCGTGCGCGATTATCTGATCCCGCGTTTCGGCGAGGTAATCGCGGACGACATCCGGCCGCTCGACATTCAGCGGTGGTTCAAGTCACTTCACGTGGAGAGGGACCTTGCCTGGCCGACGATTGCGAAGATACGCGGAGTCATGCTTCGCATCTACAAAATCGGCGCCATCCACGGATACGTCGAGAAGAATCCGGTCATGTTCGTCGAGACGCGGTCCAAGAGTGACTACAGGGCCATCGTGCTTACGCCCGCCCAGACGCTTGCGATACTGGAGCGACTCCCCTCTCCTCTTCATCACACTCTTGTGCTCACCTGCGCCGCGACCGCGCTTCGCGCTTCGGAGATGCTGTCGCTGCGATGGGCCGACGTGTTGTGGGAAGAGGGGCGGATCCGCGTCTGCAAGAGATGGGCAAGAGGCGCAGACGGTGAGACGAAAACCTCAAGCTCGGATGGCTACGTGCCGCTGCATGCCGTCCTCGCGCATTTTTTGCGTGGATGGTGGGCGCAGACGCCTCATGCCGCCGAGTCGGATTTTGTGTTTCCGTCGCTGCTGAAGAAAGGCCGCGTTCCTCTCTCCGCTTCCGTCTTCGTTGCCGACTATCTGCGGCCGGCCGCACAGGCAGCCGGAATATCCGTACAGGACGGTCAGCGGTTTGGTTTTCATAACTTGCGGCACTCGCTTAGCAACTGGCTGGTGAACAAGGCGAAAATCGAACCCAAGACCGTGCAGGGGATCCTGCGTCACGCCCGCATTCAGACGACACTCGATCTCTATACGCAGAACGATGGTGACGAAACACGGGCCGCGCAAGGGGAATACCTTATGGCGCTTGGAGTAAGTTCGAATCTCGTGCAGTAACGTGTGGGTTCTGTTGTGGGTTGAGGTTTTTGCGACGGGTGCCGCCAAGTTATTCAAAACAAATGGTGGGCCTGGGTAGACTTGAACTACCGACCTCACCCTTATCAGGGGTGCGCTCTAGCCACCTGAGCTACAGGCCCAACTGAGGTGCAGTGGGTAGTTTACGTTACCCACTGACTGGCTTCCAAATCGTCTCGGCGTCCGTTTTGCGTCCGGTCTGGATCAAAAATCAGTGAAAGCCGGCGGAATCCAAGCGTCTGACCGCCATCATTTTATCATCAGCTAGCGAGTAAGCATAGCGCGTGGTCACAGCGATTTAGGGCAGTATCACGCAGGTCCGCGTGCTTCGCTCGGACTCGATCGTTTGCCGACTACCCGATCCCGATTGAGATCTTCGGCCCGCTGTACGTGCGCCGCGCGCTCGATCTCGGTCAGTCCGCACGGAAATTCTATTTCGCCGGAATCTCCGCGCCGGGATCCGTTTCGAAGGCGGGAAGGTGCAGCGTGACGATCAGTCCTCCGTCGGTCGCATTCGCGGCGCCCACGCTGCCTCCGTGGAGCCGGAACGTGCGATTAGCGATCGCCAGTCCCAAGCCCGCGCCGCTGGGGTCTCGGCGAATGCCGTCCGAAATGCGGTGAAAAGGAACGAAAAGGTCGGCCAACTCCGTTTCGGGCACGCCAGACCCATGATCGCGCACCTTGACGATGGCGTAGCAACCATTGCCGTTGCGCCGCCGTTCAATGGCGATTTCAACAGCGCTGTTGTCGTCAGTGTGGCGTACGGCGTTGCGAACTACATTTTCGAGAGCCCCGCGTAACATCTCCCGGGCGCCTTCGACGTAGCAGTCAAACCCTTGATCGAACTTCACGCGGCAATTGCGGCTTCGCGCTTCGTAATCGCCGTCGGAGGCTACTTCCTGAACGAGCGCTCCGAGTTCAAATGGCTTGCTCTGCTGCAAGTCCACTCCGCTCTCTATTCTGGCGAGGCTCAGGAGTTGTCCGATCAAGTTGTTCAGGCGCTCCGTCTCACGCTCCATTCGGTCCAAGTGCTCGAGGCTTTCGGGATTTGCATGCTGGCGCGCCAAACCTAGAGCAAGGTTAAGCCGCGTCAGAGGCGAGCGAAGCTCATGAGAAACATCGGCCAGTAAATCTCGCTGCGCTCCGACCAAAGCACCGATGCGCTCAGCCATGCGATTGAAGTCCCGGCCGAGATCAGCCAGTTCGTCGTGCCGGCCCGTTACCTCATTATCAACACGCGCTCCTAAATGCTGATTCGCAATCTCTCTGGCGGCCCAGCGCAGCTTGCCTATCGGACCAGTGATATGCCGGGTAAGCCAAAAGCAAAAAAGCCCGGCGATAGCCAGAAGAGCGATGAGACGAAGGATTCCTGCCGAGCCAACGTCCTCAAAGAAAAATAAGACCAAGGAATGCGGGAAAAACGGACGGGGAGGGAACTTCATGAAGAACCTGTATTGACGTCCGCTCGACCCTGCTATTTTTTCCGCCATAACCCGATCCCGGCTGAAAAATAGAGGAATCGCCTGCTGCGTTCGGTCAACGCGCGGAACGAGGCCGAGAACATCCACGGGAATCTGACGGCCGAGAACTTCGTGACCGGTATCGTCGAGCATGAAATTTTTTATGGGGTCTTGCTGTTCCAGCGAGCCTATATATTGAGCGGCGGCGGATGTGCCGTGATGTTCAACCAAGTCAACTTCGTGACGCGCCCGCAGTTGCAGCGGCAATTCGTATTTTTGGATCCACCGTTGATCTTCAGCGGATCGCGATCGTGTCAGCGCTGCGGCGGTGACCAGCGCGATAATCATCACAACCATGCCGAGCCAAAACCAAAGGAAGATTTTGAAGAAAAGTTGCTTCATGGGGAATTCGCCTAACGGCTACTCACCGGGAAGCACATACAGATATCCGATTCCGCGCACGCCCTTGATTCGTTCCGTACCATCGGGTCGGGGCCCGAGTTTTCGCCGCAAGTTGCTCACGTGAGTGTCCATACTCCGGTCAAAAGGAGAAAAATCACGGCCTAGAACCGACCTCACCATCTCCTCACGCGAGAGCACGGAACCCGCGGATTTGAGAAGCAGCTCAAGCAGGTCGAACTCGACCGAAGTGAGATCGAGACTCTTGCCAGAGCGCCGGGCGCTTCTCGATCCTTTGTCAACCTCAATGTCTTCCAAAAAAACTCGTTCTGCCGGAATGGGGCCTAGGCTCTGGGAATCGAACCAAGCTCTCCGGAGAACCGCATCGATACGAGCGCAGAGCTCCCGCGGATTGAAAGGTTTCGGCAGATAATCATCCGCGCCCATTTCGAGTCCCAGGATGCGGTCCTGATCGTCGCCCCGGGCAGTTAACATCAACACAGGAATACGCGACTCAGCACGGAGGCGGCGAAGTACCTCGAAACCCTTAATGTCTGGCAGCATGACGTCCAGGACCACGATGGAATAGCTCCCGGAAACAGCGCGTTCAAACCCGAGTGCACCGGAGTTGACGCACTCGACCTCAAAGCCCTCTCGCGCCAAGAATTGTGTTAGTAATTGACACAATTCGACGTCGTCGTCCACGACCAAGACGTGCTTCCTAGAAGCTACACTGACTGGTTTTACTTCTGCGCTCACGGCGATTTTGGCGCGACCGCCCTCGACTTTCAAGAAACGCGAGTTCGGCTTGATATTACTCGTCTCCATCACGATGCTCCGTCAAGAATGGTGAACCTGCCTGCATCTGTCTTTGCAAAACTTTGCAGTTAGGCGACCGAACTTTACACGTACCCCACACGTCCATATTGTAGGCTTGCTGGTAGTTCCTTGGATATGAATGGGCACGCGATTGAGACGCGGGTCCGTGCGACGGCCCACGACGGCGGGACCAGCAACCATCGGAGGAGCGGGCGCGGTGAACGCGCAAGAAAACGGTGATGAACCTAGAAGCCACTTCAGAACCCGCACGGATGGCGCCCTGGCGCTGGATAGCCGTGGCCGCCGCGGCAGCGCTCGTCGCGATCGAGGGCCGGCGGCTCGCAACGCTCATCAGGTGGCAGCGCACTCTGACGTTCGCCCACGATTTGCTGCCCGGGGCTATCGCGGCAGCCATTATGACTGTTGCCGCATACCTGCTGATCTTAGTTTTGCTGCTGGTACGCCGCGGACGCAAGTGGGCGCTGGCGCTCGGTATCGGCTGGGGAGCGATCATGGCGGGATCGTCGCTCTGGCTCTGGCTGGGTGCGTACGCAAAGAATCTCTGGTACGAAACCGGCTTCCGTTTACACATGACGAACACGCTCCGGCATTACATGTCCATCCCTGGCCCCACCATGCGGGAAGCGCAATGGGTGGTTGCGCTGGGTATCCTACTCGCGCTCAGCGCGGCCAAAGCCTTTGCCGATTTGCCACGCGAGCGGCTCGACCGAGGCATCCTGCTCGCCAGCGTGTTTTGCGCGGCATTTTACAGCCTGGCGACTGTCATCGTGGCTAGGCTCGTGACGGCGCACTAACTGAGCATCGAAATGGCTAACCGGGCGAAATGTCAGGGTCCGGAGGCCAGACACACGAGAGCACCGAACTGACGTAGCTTTGACGCACTGGTCACCGCGGCCTCTCGGCCTCGGATGCATCAATGCTTGCCTCAGGTTTCGCTGCCAAAAGCAGCAGCACGATCAAAAGCACCGTCAGACCGATACCTTCAAGCGCGAAGACGAGGTAGTCCACGGAGTAAGTGCGCAGGAATGGGCCATCGTCCGAAGCGAGCGGGCCGGATTTGTCCACTGGGTGCCAGAGGAGACTATAGCCGCACCAGTAGGGACCCAACTGTTCCGGTTGGTAGTACGTGACCCTCCGAGGCACCCAAATGCACGCTAGAACTACGGCGAGAACATAGCCGAACAGGATTTTTCGCAGGCTTTTGGCCGGGACCACGGGCACCTCCCGACAATTCGGGCTTACAGACTGCCACAAATGCCCCGATGACCCCGTGAATTTCTCTTGCTGGCGTGAGCGGCAGTCTAAACCTTGGTTGGAGAGACGGCGAGCCAAGGTCAAGACAAGATATGTCAAGCAGCCAAATCGTGGCATGACAAAACTTCACCTTTCCATAACAAACATAGACGCCTCTTCGTTCGGAGAGCGTGTACCTTGATCGGATGAGAACAGAGATCGAAATAGCGCTGCCGCTTTTACGTCTTGTTCCTTTAAGTGGCGCAGAAAAGCCCCGTCCAACCTGGTTTGTCTTCGTTCAATCCCTGGACCACCGCTATGTGTCCGAAAACAGCCAATTCGCGTAACGCGAAACATCGGGGAGACATCTATATCAGGCACACTAACTGTCAACTTTTAAGGGTTTTTGCATCGTCAACTGGCATGGCGCGAGCTCAGATCGAATGAAGGTAATCCAGGGATGAATGAAAAAGAGAATCTGAATTCCAATGTCACGGGCAGAGTTGTCGATACAGAACCTGCTCCTCAGGCTCGGATAAGCCCAACCCGTTCCCCTTCTCCGCCCTACCCGGGTCACGGGAAGTCGCGGACCGTTCGCCTATTGATCTGGATTCTAATTTTGGCGGGCTTTGCCGTCTTGCTGTGGTTTTTGCTTCACCGCAAACAGCCTGTGAAAGCTCATGGGGGGCAAGCCGCCAGGTTTGCCCGCGAGGGGGCGATCACCGTCACAACAACCACCGCCAGCAAAGGAGATGTCGGAGTCTACCTGCAGTCCATCGGAACGGTGACCCCTGTGTACACAGACACGATCACCAGCCAGGCGTCCGGACAGGTGATCGAGGTGAACTATCGAGAGGGGCAGCTCGTGCAGAAAGGGCAAGTATTGCTTCAAATTGACCCGCGTCCTTATCTAGCGACAGTTGAGGCCGAGGAGGGAACCCTCGAACACGATCAGGGTCTCCTGGCCCAGGCGCAATCGGATCTTGCCCGCTACAAGGCTGCTTGGGCGCGCAACGCCATCGCCCAGCAGACTCTGAGCGATCAGGAAGCGCTCGTGCAGCAGGACCAGGGTCAAGTAAAAGCCGACCAGGGCAACCTCGCCCTGGACAAAGTTAACCTTTCTTATTGCACTATCACGGCGCCAATTTCCGGGCGAGTGGGTTTGCGATTGGTCGATCCGGGAAATGTGGTCTCCGCTACGTCCGCCACACCTTTGGTGGTAATCACGCAACTGCAGCCTATAACTGTAGTCTTCACGATTCCGGAATCAGACGTTGCCGAGGTTGAGGCACAAATGCGCCTTAAACCGCTCTCCGTGACGGTCTACGATCAGAGTGGCCACACTGAGCTTGCTTCGGGGGCTCTCTCCAGCACTAGCAATCAGATTAACACCACGACCGGAACACTGGAGCTACGCGCCACCTTCGATAACAAGAACAATGTTTTGTTTCCCAATGAATTTGTGAATGCGCGCTTGCTGGTCAAGACTCTACAAGGCATCACTCGCATTCCCAGTTCCGCCATCCAATACAACGGGCCTTCCGCCTATGTTTTCCTGATCCAAAATGGAATCGCTCACATGCATGCGGTGAAGCCGGGAGTAACCGACGGGGCTTTGACCGAAGTTAGCGGAATCCAACCTGGTGATATCACCGCCGACAGCAGCTTTGAGAAGCTAGAAGATGGTTCAAAAGTCACCATCGTAGGACAAGGCAAATCGCAGGCAGCCGGTTCGGGCGCCGTTGCTTCTGAAGGGGAATCTTCGGCTTC
Organism: Candidatus Acidiferrales bacterium; assembly: GCA_030038275.1. Classification (GTDB taxonomy): domain Bacteria; phylum Acidobacteriota; class Terriglobia; order Acidiferrales; family UBA7541; genus Palsa-295. The sequence continues at coordinate 7,793 of JASHPG010000062.1, forward strand.
CGCAGCACGTCATGCGAAAAGAAGCCGAAATTCGAATACCGGGAATGCGAAGTAGGAACATTTCGTGAGCCCTTCCCAACCATTTATCCTGCGGCCCGTCGCCACGACGCTGCTGATGGCAGCCATACTGCTGGCCGGCATCGTTGCTTACACGCAATTGCCAGTCTCCGCGCTACCTGAGGTTGATTACCCGACGATCCAAGTCCTCACTTTTTATCCCGGAGCCAATCCTAACGTCATCGAGACAACCGTAACGGCCCCTCTCGAAACACAATTTGGTGAGATGCAAGGGCTTAGCCAGATGACGTCGACGAGTTCAGCTACCAGTTCGCTGATCGTCTTGCAATTCAACCTGAATCTGAACATCGATGATGCCGAAGAAGAAGTTCAGGCGGCGATCAATGCAGCCCTGAATTTCCTGCCGGCAGACCTCCCGCAGCCGCCGATCTACAGCAAGGTAAATCCCGCCGACGCGCCGGTGCTCACGCTGGCGATCACTTCGAATACGTTGCCGCTCTCGAAGGTCGAGGATTTGGTGGATACGCGCCTGGCGCCAAAGCTCTCCCAGTTAGCAGGCGTTGGCTTGGTCACCCTAAGCGGTGGTGAGAAGCCCGCCGTGACGATCGCGGCAAATCCGGCGCAGCTTGAATCCTATGGAATCAACCTCGAGGACCTGCGCACAGCGCTGACCGAAACCAGTCAGAACGCGGCGCTCGGCAATTTCGACGGACCAAAGACGGACTATCAGATTGACGCCAACGATCAGCTCGAGAGCGCCGAAAAGTACCAAGATGTCGTGGTGGCGTATCGTAACGGCGCGCCTGTCTTTCTCAAGAACGTAGCCACGGTAGTGGACGGAGTTGAAAATAAGGATTTAGCGGCGTGGATGAACCTGACTCCAGCAATCATCCTCAATATACAGCGCCAGCCTGGAGCCAACACGATTACCGTCGTCAACAGTATCAAGGCGTTGCTGCCGACGCTTACGGCAAATCTCCCGGCCAGCATTCACATCACCACGCTGACCGATCTGACGACGAGCATTAAGGCGTCGATCTCCGATGTCGAATTTGAGCTAGTGCTGACCATCGGTTTGGTGGTGATGGTCATCTTCCTCTTCCTACGCAAGCTGTCGGCGACGATTATCCCGAGCGTGACGGTACCGTTGGCTATTGTCGGCACTTTCGCGGCGATGTACTTGCTTGGCTTTAGCCTCGACAACTTATCGCTCATGGCGCTGACTATTTCCGCCGGCTTTGTGGTGGACGACGCCATCGTGATGATCGAAAACATCACGCGCTTCCTCGAAATGGGCAAGACGCCGCTCGACGCGGCTTTGGAGGGCGCTGGACAGATTGGCTTTACCATCGTTTCTCTGACCGTCTCTCTCGTCGCCGTGCTTATTCCCCTGCTCTTCATGGGGGGCGTCATAGGCAGGCTTTTCCGTGAGTTTGCGCTAACCCTCGCCGTCACAATCGTGATCTCCGCGGCGGTCTCACTCACGTTAACGCCGATGATGTGCTCGCGCATCCTGCGGCACGAGGAAAAACAAGGGCGGTTTTATCAAACTTCCGAGCGGATGTTTGAGAGCATGCGGAGTTTTTATGGCCGTACGCTGGGCGTGGTGCTCAGGCATCAAACGCTCACGCTGCTGGTAGCGGCTGCTACCCTCGTACTCACCCTGTATTTTTACATATCGATCCCTAAAGAATTTTTCCCGGTGCAGGATGTCGGAGTCATCCAAGCTATTTCACAGGCAGCCCCGACGGTTTCCTTCGGCGAGATGGCGAAGAAGCAGCAGGAACTAGCGAAAATTATTCTGGGGGACCCGGCAGTCGAAAGCCTCTCGTCCTTTATTGGAGCCGATGGAATCAACACCACATTGAACAGCGGCCGCATGGACATCAACCTAAAGCCGATCAACGAGCGCAAACTCAGCGCTTCCGAAGTGATCCGCCGGTTGGATGCGTCCTTGAGCAAAGTCCAAGGAATTACGCTGTACATGCAGCCCATACAAGACATCACTGTGGATGACCGCGTGACTCGCACGCAGTATCAATACACGCTGGAAGACCCAAATACGGACGAACTCGATTCATGGGCCAACCAGTTTCTCGGCCGGCTCCAGCAGTTGCCGGAACTGTCGGATGTGACCTCGGATCAGCAACCGGGAGGAAGGACCGTCAACATAGACATCGATCGGGTTGCGGCATCGCGATACGGCATTACCCCGCAGATGATCGAGAACACGCTTTACGACGCCTTTGGCCAGAGGCAGATCAATACCACGTACACGCAGCTCAACCAATACCACGTCATCCTGGAAGCCAATCCACAATTCCAATCCGATCCGGCGACGTTGAGCAATATCTACATACAAGCGAACACAACTCCGGCCGCGACAACGAGTCTTGGGGCAGCGGCTGGCTCGAACGCAACCACCACCTCCGGGCCCCTCTACGCCCCGTCCTCCGGAGTCATGACACCACCGCCATCCGTCATCGCCGTTGGTCAATCGTCCAGTATGAACAGCGTCTCGACGACGCCGAATAACGTCGTACCGCTCGCGGCTTTGGCTCGCATCTCCATGGGAACCGCACCGCTATCCATTAGCCATCAAGGCCAATTCCCATCCGTGACGGTGTCCTTCAACCTCGCGCCCCATGCTGCTTTAGGTACGGCAATTAATGGCATTGAGAAAGTGCAGGAGCAATTACATTTCCCGGTCAGTTTGGAAGGAAGCTTCCAAGGCACAGCGGCTGCATTCCAAAGCTCTCTTTCCAATGAGGGGCTGCTCATTTTGGCAGCGCTGGCTACCGTGTACATTATTCTCGGCGTGCTTTACGAGAGTTTTATCCATCCCTTGACGATTCTTTCCACCCTGCCTTCGGCGGGCCTTGGCGCCCTGCTCTCCTTGATGCTTTTCCACCAGAGCCTGAGTGTAGTCGGCATCATCGGGATCATCTTGCTCATAGGCATTGTGAATAAGAACGGCATCCTGATCGTGGATTTCGCTCTGGAGGGGGAGCGTCAACGAGGATTGAATGCGACAGACGCTATCTATGAAGCTTCGTTGCTGCGCTTCCGTCCGATCATTATGACCACGATGGCCGCCATGTTGGGCGGAGTTCCGCTAGCTTTCGGCTCAGGCTACGGTTCGGAGCTTCGCCGGCCCTTGGGTATCACGGTGGTGGGTGGATTGATGCTGAGTCAAATCCTTACGCTGTACACCACGCCTGTGATTTATATCTTCTTCGACAAATTATCCGGGCTGTTTTCCCACAACAAGAAAGCGGCCTTGCGCTATCCCTCGGTAGGCTAGGGCATGAATCTCTCGGCCCCATTTATCGGACGCCCCGTTGCTACGACCCTGCTGACGGTTTCGGTCGCGCTTGCGGGGGCCATCGCCTTTTCAGTTTTGCCTGTTTCTCCGTTGCCGCAAGTTGACTTTCCCACCGTCTCGGTTTCCGCAAGCTTGCCGGGGGCGAGTGCGGAGATTATGGCCTCCTCGGTGGCTACCCCGCTGGAACGGCAATTCTCCAATATCGCCGGCCTTACGGAGATGACTTCGCAGAGCGAACAGGGGAGCACCTCGATCAATTTGCAATTTGCTCTCAATCGCGACATTAATGCGGCCGCACGCGACGTCCAAGCAGGCATCAACGCCGCGCGAAGCTATATGCCGGCTAATCTGCCCTCTCAGCCGCGATGGCGGAAAGTAAACCCTGCCGACTCCCCGATCATGATCCTCAACCTCAGTTCGGACAAATACACGCGGCAAGAAATGTATAACGCTGCTTCCACCATCATCGAGCAGAAGCTCGATCAGATTGAGGGTGTCGGCCAGGTCACAGTTGGTGGATCTTCGCTGCCCGCCGTGCGTGTGGACGTAAACCCCGCACAGCTGAATAGTTACGGGCTCACCATGGCGGACGTTCGAAGCTTATTGGCCGGAGAAAATTCGGATATGGCCGCTGGCCAAATTTCCTACGGCTCCAACACCTTTCAAATCGTCACGAATGGTCAAATTACCCAGGCTAGCCAATACCGGCCGCTGATCGTCGGCTACCACAATGGCCAAGCCGTGAGTCTTTCGCAAGTGGCGGAGGTGACCGACGGAGCTGAGGACGTTCGCAACGCAGGCTACGGGGACGGAAAGCCTGCTGTTTTCGTCATCGTTTTCCGGCAGCCCAACGCGAACATTATCAGCACTATTGAGAGGATTAAGGCGGAACTTCCATTTCTTAAGGCCGTCATTCCCCAAGGCATTCGACTTGATATCGGCATGGACCGTACCACGACGATCCGAGCTTCTTTAAGAGACGTGGAGGAAACGCTGGGTATTTCCGTCGTGCTGGTTATCTTTATCGTCTTCGTCTTTCTCCGCAACTGGCAAGCCAGCCTCATTCCACTCGTCTCTGTGCCCATCTCGATCATCGGCACTTTCGCGGTCATGTATCTGCTTGGCTACAGCCTGGATAATCTGTCGCTGATGGCGCTCACGATCGCTACCGGGTTCGTCGTGGACGATGCCATCGTTGTGATGGAGAACATTTCACGGCATATCGAGGCAGGGATGTCGCCGCTAGCCGCTTCTCTAAAAGGTTCTCAAGAGATCGGCCCCACGATATTCACGATGAGCACATCGCTGGTCGCCGTCTTCATTCCAATTTTACTCATGGGCGGGATCGTCGGACGCCTGTTCCATGAATTTGCGGTGACGATGGCGAGCGCAATCCTTATCTCGATGATGGTTTCCCTGGTCACGACTCCGACGATGTGCGCGCACGTGTTGCGGGCACACGCCGAACAAAAGCATGGGAGCCTCTTCCGCGCGAGTGAAAGATTCTTTACCGGAATGCTGGCAACATATCGCCGCGCTTTACTGTGGGCTTTGGACAATCGCGGCCTGATGCTGACTGTATTCCTGATGGTTCTCGCGCTGAACGTGGTGATCATCTACATCATACCGAAGGGTTTTTTCCCTCAGCAGGATACGGGTGCCGTTATGGGTCATCTGCAGGGCCCCCAGGACGCCTCGTTTGCCGTGATGAATCAGTCCGCGAAAGAGCTGGTGGACACCGTCACTAAGGATCCCGCGATAGCTCACACGCACTGCTATGTGACCGACCGCGGCGGTTTCATGTACATAACCCTAAAACCAATAGGGAATGGTCCGGGAGAGCGCAAGGCCAGCGCACAGCAGGTCATTGACCGGTTGCAGCCCAAATTAGATCACCTGCCCGTAGCGTCCGTATATCTGCAGGCGGCTCAGGACATACGTGTCGGAGCGCGGGGAAGCGCGGCGCTTTACGAATACAACATCGAATCAGATAGCACAACCGATCTGGATAAATGGGGTCCGATCCTGCTGGATCACATGAAGCGGATTCCCGGTTTGCAGGATGTAAACACCAACCAACAGAGCAGGGGCTTGGACGAATATGTGACCTACAACCGGGTGGCCGCGGCGCAAGTCGGCCTTACGCCCCAAGCAATCGATACAGCTCTCTATGACTCATTTGGGCAATCCCTGGCTTCGGTGATGTACGAGCCGCAGAATCAGTATTACGTCGTCCTGGAGGCTGCGCCGAATTTCTGGCAATCGCCGTTGGGACTCCAATACACCTATCCGGCCGCGGGCGCCAATGGTCCCGTCCCCTTGAATGCGGTAGCTCACGCACAAACCACCACGATTCCGATCTTCGTCAATCATACCGGCGTTTTTCCTTCGGTAACTGTGTCGTTCAATCTTCTACCGGGAGTGGCCATGAGCGACGCGACCGCCATGGTCACTCGCATGACCGAGCAATTGAACCTTCCGTCGACGATCCATGGTTTCTTTTCGGGAACGATGGAGGCGTATGAGCAGTCGCTCCGAACCGAGCCGATACTGATTCTCGTCGCGATAATGGCTGTCTACATCGTGCTTGGAATTTTGTATGAGAGTGTGGTCCATCCGCTGACAATCATCTCCAGTTTACCGTCCGCCAGCGCCGGTGCCATGTTGGCCGTTATCGCGACCAAGGGCGATCTGAATGTGATTTCTATTATCGGCATTTTGCTTCTGATCGGCCTGGTGAAGAAAAATGGGATCATGCTGATCGACTTCGCCCTCGTAGCCCAGCGCGAGGAGGGTAAAAGCCCCCACGACGCCATCTTTGAAGCCTGCATGCTGCGTTTTCGCCCGATCATCATGACAACCGGAGCAGCGTTCTTTGGCGCATTGCCACTCGCGTTTGGTACAGGAACCGGCTCGGAACTCCGCCGACCTCTCGGGATCGCGATTGCCGGCGGTTTGATCGTCAGCCAAATGCTTACGCTTTTTACCACACCCGTAATTTATCTCTACATGGATCGGCTGCGCATACGCTCGGTTCGCAAGAGCATTAGCCAAGTCCATGTAGGCCAACCCGGCCCCGAAGTGACGTAGTGATCCGATGGGCCGGGCGTGATCGCAACCGCTGCTTTCTTTTTTTAACGCAAGCTGGTGGCGATTGGATGGATTCTTGCCGGCCGGGCAGGCGGTCTGAGAAGCGAACCGGAACCGCGAAAGGGGAGTTTTGGATGCGGAGACACGTGGCAATTGGGAGTGCGATCGCGGTTGTCTGTGCCCTGGCCGGGTGCGCCATGGGACCTAAGTATCAGCCGCCGGTTACCCAGGCGCCAGCAAGTTTCAAAGAATCGCCAGCCAACTTTAAGAACAATGGACCCTGGACCATCGCTCAGCCGCAAGACACCCAATTAAGCTCCGATTGGTGGACCGTCTTCAAAGATCCCGAACTCAATGCGCTCGAAGCACAGCTCAACATAAACAACCAGACGATCCGAGAGTACTTTGAAAATTTTATGGAGGCCCGGGCTCTCGTCGGCGAAGCCCACGCGCTGTATTACCCGACTTTGTCTCTAGGTCCTTCGTATACCCGATCGAAAAGCTCCGGAAATCTCATCCACACTGCTTCCGCAAACACGGGGTTTACGTCCAGCACATACGAACTTCCTCTTGAGGCTTCGTGGGAACCTGACCTCTGGGGCAAGGTCCGCAAGGAAGTGCGTTACGCGGAGTACGAGGCACAGGTTAGCGGAGCGGATCTGGCGGGTGAACGGTTGAGCGAACAGACCGCACTCGCGCAATATTTTTTCGAGATTCACGGGCAGGACGCCCTTATCGATCTCTACAATCAAACCATCAAGGCTTACACGGAGTCGCTGACGTTGACGCAAGCGCAGTATGAGACGGGCATCACGGACAAGATCTCAGTCACCGAGGCGCAGAACACGCTTCAAACTGCGGAAGCGACCCTGACCAGTCTTGGCATCGCGCGGGCAGAGTACGAGCATGCCATTGCCGTCCTTGTGGGCAAGCCGGCCTCTCAGTTCTCCATTCCTCATCGAGGGCTCACGGAGAGCCCGCCACCCATTCCCATCGGTGTGCCCTCGCTTCTGCTCGAACGCCGGCCGGACATCGCCGCCGCGGAGCGGCTGCTGGCCGCGGACAACGCCGAACTCGGTGTTGCTTATACGGCCTTTTACCCCACATTGACGCTATCTGTTGGGGGAGGCACTGAAACCTCGTTGCTCCATCAGATTGCGAGCTGGCCTAGCCGGTTTTGGTCGATCGGCGGTTCTCTGTCGCAGCCCCTCTTTAATGCCGAGCTGCAGCCGGCGCTCCGTCAATATGTCGCGATCTACAATGCGAATCTGGCTGACTACCGCGAGACGGTTCTCACTGCTTTCCAACAAGTGGAAGACTACCTCGCGGCAACTCGCATCCTGTCCAAGCAGGTCGTACAGCAGGAACAGGCTGTCAAGAGCGCCGAACAGGATGTGGATCTCGAGACATACCGGTACAAGATTGGCATTGATCCGTACATCGACGTAGTCACTTTGCAGGACACTCTACTCGGTGATGAGCAGACCTTGGTTAGTTTGCAAACCACTCAAATGACAGACGCTGTGACCTTGGTACAGGCATTGGGCGGCGGATGGGACGTCTCACAATTGCCCACACCGGCGCAGGTGGCGCAAAAACCTCCCCGCGCGGAAACCACATTGCAGCACTAAAGGGTTAGAGGGAACATAGCCCATAGTCCTGACCACTTTTAAGAAGCTCGATGAGCAACTGAACGCCAATCTTCGAGAAGCAAATAAGCTCCTGACGCTCCTCGGTTCCGATTCCCCGTTGTTCACTGCCCACCTGTCCTCGCGCTGCGGATGAAGAAGTGCCGCTTGTCGACGGAGGCGGGTACAGCGACATCGAAGAAGCCAACCATCATTTCGTCGTAAGTCTGATCGCCCCATCGAACAGCAACGCTGGGGTCGGGATTGTGCGGGTTGTCTTTTGAATTGTCCCACCAGGCGACGGCCTGAAGCTCGGTACCGGCTTTGAGAAAGATCGGCTGGGCCAAGCGATAGCTCAACTGCCAGTAAAAATTGTAGTGCACACGGAGGAGCGTCTGGACTGCGCCTTCGGGCGTGCCATTGGGGCGAATGATGTTGTATTCAAATTCTTTTCCGCGCAGATGCAAATGCGGAAAAAAACTGAGAAGAAGGCAATCGTTGGGAATCGTGCCGTGAACTTCGGCGCGATAGTTGGGATCGTCAGGAGGAATGACGAACCAATCGTTAGTGAGCTGAAGGGTGAGCACGCGTTTCGTGGGCGACTGTTTGGCGAAAACCAGGCCGACGCTGGTTTGGTCGGTGGTGGCGCGGCCTTTAGTGATGTAGTGCATTTGGAAGACGAGGTCGGAGCCAGCAGGGATGAATTTGGCCATGCCGGGCGGCCAGTGATCGGGCGAACTGCCGGGCGCGTATACGAGGAGGATTTCAGCATCAGTCCATTTGGCGTCGCGTTGGTCTTGCGGATTGGCGAGGCTCGAAGCGGTAAAAGGAACGCCGACTGGTGCGTGCTGTAACCATTTGGAATTGGGCGGGCGGACGTAAACCACGGCGTGATGAACGTTGGCGCGGCTGGACGGACGAATTTCGGAGAGCTGCACCCATTCGTCTTTGGTGAAATGCGTGGGAACGATTTCGTAGGTGTATTCAACGTCGCCAGAGCCGGGAATGGAAACGGGCACGGGCATTCGGATGATGTCGTCGGGTTGAGGGATCATCCAGCCGGCGGCCCAGTGGCGTGGAGGAGGAGCGTCGCTCGGATTGCCGGCGGGTGCGCCGGCGTCAACCCAAGCGGCGAGCGTGGAGATTTCCTTCGCCGTGAGCGAGGGGTCGTTCGAGAAATGGCCGCAGCAGGGATCGGCGAACCACGGAGGCATAATGCGCTGCGTCACGTCTTGTTTGATTTGCGCAGCGAATGGGCGCGTTTGCGCGTAGGTGACGAGCGGCATGGGCGCAATTTCACCGGCGCGGTGACAGGCCTGGCAATGCTGTTGGAGGATAGGCCGGACGTTTTTGTAAAACGTGGGGGGTGTGGCGGTGCGCGCGACCGGAGCCGCAGCGCTGCAAAGAACGACACCGGTAGCGAAAACTATTGCAGCTGCTCCACGGGAGAGCACTGCGCGAAAACAGCGAATGCGTGCAAATTTGCGATAGGGAGACATCCTCAAAGAAAGGTAGCATGAAACTGATAGATTGGAAGGTTCGGCAGTCCGCTTGATACAAGTCATTCACGACATGGTCTTGATTCGGGCTCCATCCACAACTAAGAAAAATTAAAATCGAAACGTGCGAACCGCGCGTAGGTTTTCTCGCGTGAAGTGGTCGGTTGATTAGCCGAAGCGCAAGGCGGAATCTGAGTTCGACCCGCCAGAGGATCTGGCGAAGTTTTCTCGATAATGCCTCAAAAAATTGACCGTCGCTTGCTGAATTTCTGCCGAAGCGTGCGAAAATAAGCGTTTGGCGCATCGTGACGTAAGTCACAGACGCACGTTCCTTCCCATATTAGCGTAGGGAATCATCTGGAGCAGTTGTTCGCGTCGATCCGCGCAGGCGGACGGCTACGCATGATCCTTTCCGGAGGCCGTGGATTGCGAACATTTCGGCTGGCTGTTGCGGTTCGAAGCGCGTGGCGCGCTTGCGCGCTGACTCTCCTGTGCGCGTCCGCTTCTTTTGCCGCCGTGAATCCCGCTCCGCTGAGCCCCACCAACATCTTCGCGCCTGAGTCCACGCCGGCACGTTCAATCTTTCGCATTTCCGGGTTCGTGCTGGAGATTACCGGGGCGATTTTCGTCGTCGTCTTCAGCCTTCTGGCATACGCGGTGTTCAAATTTCGCGAACGCAAGGACGACGACGGCCACGAACCGCCGCAGGTCTATGGAAGCAACCAGATGGAGCTTGCCTGGACGGTGCTGCCCGTCCTGATCGTTGTGGTGCTGTTCCTGAGCACGGCTCAAGTGATTCACCGCGTCCAAGACGCACGCGAGCCGGCCGACGCCGTGCAGGTCACGGCCGTTGGACACCAATTCTGGTGGTCGTACGAATATCCGCAATACCACTTCTCGACCGCCAACGAACTACACGTGCCGGTCAGCGACGCTAGCGACCCCACGCCAACTTATCTGCGGCTGCTTTCCGCCGATGTGGACCACAGCTTCTGGGTCCCGCGCCTCGCCGGCAAAACGGACCTGATTCCAAATCATCCGAACACGACCTGGATCGACCCGCACCAGGTGGGACTCTATCTTGGGCAATGCGCGCAGTTTTGTGGAACATCGCATGCCAACATGCTTCTACGCGTTTACGTGCAAACGCCGGATGACTTTCAGCGCTGGGTGCACGCGCAGGAGCAGCCGGCCGTGAACGATCCATCGGTTGTGCTCGGGCGCACGCTGTTTGTGACCAAGGCTTGTTTCGCGTGCCACACAATTCGCGGCACGATAGCCGCCGGAAAAGTAGGTCCCGATCTGACGCATCTGATGAGCCGCGACACGATCGCTTCCGGCATTTTGCCGAATACCCCCGAAAATCTTCGGAGATGGATTCGCGATCCGGCGGCCGTAAAAGAGGGCGCGCTGATGCCAAAAGTGGACATGACAGACGAGCAGTTGAACCAAATCACGGCATATCTGGAGACGTTGAAGTAGGAATAATTATGGCGACTGATTCGATAGCTATTCCGCTGCCGAGAACCGCATCGCGGTCCGTGGTGCTCGACTGGCTTTGCACGGTGGACCACAAGAAAATCGGCATCATGTATATCGTTTACGCGCTGATTTTTCTTGTGATCATGGGCTGCGAAGCGATCTTGATGCGGATTCAACTGGCGCGCCCGGAGTCCACCTTCCTGAATGCGGAAGCGTTCAATCGGCTCTTCACCATGCACGGCACCACTGGGATTTTCTTCGTTGCCATGCCGATGCTCTTCGGATTCGGAAACTACTTTGTCCCGCTGATGATCGGCGCGCGCGACATGGCGTTTCCACGGGTCAACGCCTTCAGTTTCTGGATGACTGCCTTCGGCGGGATTCTTCTATACGCGAGCTTTTTCTCAGGCGGCTCGCTGCTGCATGGAGGCAGCGCGCCGGCGGTCGGATGGTTCGCGTACGCGCCGCTCACGGCTCCGGCGTTCTCGCCTGGTCACGGCACGGATTTTTGGATTTTGGCGCTGCTCGTCGCTGGCGTGGGCAGTATTGGGGCGGGCGTGAACTTCGTGGCGACCGTTTTGTGCATGCGATGCCCCGGAATGACGCTCGGGAAAATGCCGCTTTTCGCCTGGATGAACCTGGTAACAGGCGCCATGGTGCTGGTGGCCATCAGCCCGCTCACCGCCGCGCAATTAATGCTGATAGGGGACCGTTTTCTCGGCTCGCACTTCTTCGATCCGGCGGCCGGCGGCCAGCCGGTTATGTGGATGCACTTCTTCTGGATATTCGGCCATCCGGAAGTGTACATCCTGATCATTCCGAGCTTCGCGTTCATCTCGGAAATCCTGCCGGTGTTTTCGCGCAAGGCGATCTTCGGCTATCCGGCGATGGTCGCGGCGACGGCGGGAATCGGTTTCATCAGCCTGGGCGTATGGGCGCACCACATGTTCACCGTGGGCATGCCGTCCTACGGCAACGCGTTCTTTGTTTTGACGACCATGGTCGTCGCCGTCCCCACTGGCATCAAAATTTTCAACTGGCTCGCCACGCTATGGGGCGGCAAAATCCGCTTCGCCACTCCGATGCTTTTCTGTATCGCGTTTCTCTTCCAGTTTTTGATCGGTGGATTAACGGGCATAATGTTGGCTACCGCGCCGTTCGATTGGCAGCTGCATGACTCTTACTTCGTCGTCGCGCATTTTCATTACATCATCGTGGGAGGCATTCTGTTCGCGATCTTCGCGGCCTTCTACTACTGGTTCCCGAAAATGACGGGCCGCATGCTCAGCGAGACGCTGGGTAAATGGCATTTCTGGATCATGGTCATCGGGTTCCATCTGACGTTCGACTTCATGCATGTTCCCGGCTTGCTGGGCATGCCGCGCCGCATTTACACGTATCAAGCGGGCCGGGGGTGGGGCGTGTGGAACATGATCTCCTCGATCGGCGTGATTTTTCAGGCTGCCGCGATTCTGATTTTCGTTTACAACCTGGTTCATTCCTATTTTAAGGGCGCGCTGGCGGGCAACGATCCGTGGGACGCATGGACGCTCGAATGGGCTACCACGTCGCCGCCCCCGGATTACAACTTCGATGCGGTCCCGGTCGTGCGCAGCCGACGCCCGCTATGGGACATTAAGCATCCGGAAGATCCGGACTGGAAATACGAATGAGTTTTCATGGAGGTGGCGAAGTGCGAGTAAAGATGTGCGTAGCGCCGCGAACCGGCCGGCGCAGGACGGGCAAATGAGCGCCACTCCCGTCAGCGTGGCGGCCGAAGCCGCCGAAGCGCAGCCGCTTTCGCGAGGTCGCGTGGGCATGTGGTGCCTGATCGTCGCTGAATCGGCGATTTTCCTGATTTTCATCGTTGCTTACCTCTTCTACATGGGCAAAAGCCTGGACGGTCCCACGCCCCGGGAAATCCTAACCGTTCCGGTGATCACCACGATTTGCCTGCTTTCCAGCAGCGCCACGATGCACTGGGCCACCGCCGCTTTGCGCCAGGGGAAGCAGACGGCGTTCCGTTTGTTCTGGTTCGTCACATTCGCGCTTGGCGCGATTTTTCTGATCGGCACCGGGCGCGAGTGGCACCATTTCATCTATCAGGAAAACTTCACGATTCACACGAATCTTTTCGGCTCCACTTATTACTCGCTCGTCGGATTGCACGCAACCCACGTTGCGGTTGGGTTGATTGCGCTGGGTACGGTTCTGCTGCTTGCTCTGCTCGGCAAGGTCAAGCAGGAGCACAGCGAGCGCTGCGAAATCCTGGCGATGTACTGGCATTTTGTGGACGCGATCTGGGTGGTGGTTTTCACCGTGGTGTATGGATTGGGCCGTTGAGGACGGAATGAATTCGCATTCGCAATCGGGGCGTCACGACGGTTCCAACGAACAGGTGCGTCTGCCCTCGCCGACTCCGTGGCCGATTCTGCTGGCCGTTGGAATCACGTTGATAGCGGGCGGCCTGGTCTCCAGCGGCATCGTGAGCATTGTTGGCGCGCTCATCGCGGTTGCTGCCTGCGTCGGGTGGTTCCGGCAGGTATTGCCGCGCGAGCGCCATGGCTCCGTTGATGTGGTTCCTCACGACATTGTCATCGCCAGCTCGCGTCGCAAGGTGGCCCGGATGGAAGCGCCGCAAGCGCCCACGCGGGCTCGCTTGCCGCTGGAAATTTATCCGATTTCGGCTGGCATCAAAGGTGGTCTGGCGGGCGGCGTGGCCATGGCGTTGATGGCCATGTTTTACGGCATCGTCAGCCATCGCAGCATTTGGTATCCGATCAACTTGCTCGGGGCGGTGGTGTACGCGCATATCCAGGTGACGGATCAGCAGATGGAGGTTTTTCACCTGGACTTGCTGCTCGTAGCCATAGCGCTGCACGTCACCACTTGCGTGCTTGTCGGGCTGCTGTACGGAACTTTGCTGCCGATGCTGCCTAAGCGCCCGATTTTGCTCGGAGGACTATTTGCGCCGCTGGTCTGGACCGGCTTGCTGCACAGCATCTTGAACATCGTCGATCCGGTGCTGAATCAGCACATCGACTGGCTGTGGTTCCTCGCGTCGCAAATCGCATTCGGATTGGTCGCCGGTATGGAAGTAGTGCGCCAGGTGCGCATCCCGACGTGGCAATATCCGTTCTCCGTGCGCGCCGGCGTCGAGTCGCCCGGAATGATGGGCGAGGAAGATTCGCACAGATGACTTGCGCGGCATCAACATTCAGTTCGCGCATGCACTCGCGGCAATTCCGGCCATCGAGTTTCTAGAAGCGCGCGATGCTGTCTCCGCAACAAGCCGTTCTCGAGTCGTGGTCGTTTCCTCCCTGGATTACTGCGCTCGATCTTCTCTCCGCGCTCTTGTACCTTCGCGGATGGCTCGCGCTTCGCCGCATTGTTCCGAGCCGTTTCCCAGCGTGGCGGCTGCTCTCGTTCCTGGGCGGAATCGC
>JASHPG010000063.1 GCA_030038275.1 Candidatus Acidiferrales bacterium
GCCGTGGATTGTAAGCGATATGTTGTCGGACCCGTTGTTTGCTGACGGCCTGGAAGGAGCCAGCCGATCCACGATTCGCGCGGCATTCTCCGTTCCCATCTTCGATGGGGACGATGCGATCGGCTCGCTGGCATGCCATTACACCGTTCCATACTCGCCGTCTAGCCTCGACGTGGAGCGTAACGAGGTCTTTGCGAAGCTGATCGGTATAATGATGCGCGGCATGGACGTCGCATCCCTCCCCGACGCGCCGGTCTACGCCGCACGTGCTTCGGCGTGAGCGGCTATCGAATTCTTTTTGAAGCTTTCTCGATCTTGGTTCTCGTCTGGCCAGCGCGCAGGCTGTGGCTCTTATCTCACCGTGCGCAGTTGCGCGACCGCTGGATGCGACCGGTCGCGGCCGCAAACGTCGTGATGGCAGGAGCCGTGATTGTCGCGTTTCACTACGGCATTCCAGGGGCGTACTGCGTGCTAATCGCGATTGCCGCAGCTGCGATTGCCATACCGGAAAATAGAAGCCTTCGCAGGACCGTGGAAAGCCACATGCGCCGCGCGTCACCTTAATTGCGAAAGATCGAACGTGGCGCGGGTGGTTGGCCCGCCGTCGATAGCGACTTGGACCGTTACCGTCCGGTCGGTATCGATTTCATCCGGCGCGTATTCGACGTCCATTTGGATTCCGACAGGAGCCGGCCCCTCTTCGTCCGTGTACAAAAACGTGCCCTGCTTGGATAGGCTTTCAATCTTCTTGCCGGCCTGAAAGAGTTGCACGGTGAAGCCGTCGTATTCGTTGTACGGGAAATCAACCTGTGCGATCACGTGGCAACTCTCGGGCTTGCCGAGGAAGTCCTGCTCGGCATCGGGTGCGTGATAATTGGCGGCTCGCTGGGCGATTTCATCAGTGACGGCGATATACGGCGTCTCAAACAGAATGGTCGCGACGTACGGGCCGGCGGTTGGCGCCGGAAACGTGCGCGTGTATTTCGCAAAAACGCCGGCGCGCTTGGTGGCGTCTCCGGTGCCGAGAAAATACGCGTCGCGAATCGCTTCAGGCGAAAGCGGATAGCTGAATCCAATCACCGGCTGCGCAGCCAGAGCGGCAAGCAGCGGGAGCGAGACGCATAGCAGGTGAAGCATATGATTTACTTCGCGATTAACACGCATTGTAGCGTAGGGAGGTTACCACGCCGCGTGCCGGCATAGTTCGGGGCCGAGTAATGGGCTGCTGAACCCACTCAGGATATCTTGCGTAAAATCGAGGCGAATCTAGCTTCGCCGGCGCGTCGCGGGCTTCGCCGGCTTGCGTGGTGGCAGGCGTTTTGGCGGTGGCTCCTCGTACAGTTCCTCAAACTCGCGAACGTCGCCGCCCGCGAGCGCCTTCGCTGTTTCCTTCAGCTTTTTCGAGAGCTTCGTTCCGGATCGTTTGGAGGGTTTGTTTGTCATGCTTTTGAGCATGGCAATAGGAGTTCAGCGCGCAAATCAGGTATTTACCGGAGAGTGTTGCCGCTGGGCGACACGTAAAATTCCCGAGCAAAGCACGGTTCCCACGGGGCAGGAGCGCGACTAGGACGCGCGCCGCACTGAAACGATCGCTTTTAATCGATAATCATCAACAGAGGCGCAGATGGCCGAGACTTCCCCTTCTACTTCCGCAAGAGAAAACCTATCTGAATTCCGCAGGCTGGTTGCGAGCCGGTTCGGAATCTTGCCGAATTTTTTCCGGCTGGCGCCGGAAACTCCCGAGATCACGGAGAAGATGTGGGGATTCGCGCTGGCGGCGTACCTCGATAACCCGATGCCTTCGGTTTTCAAGGAGCGCCTGTTCGTTTACCTGTCGCGGTTCTGCGCTGTGCGCTACTGCATCGCCCGGCACATGGGGTTTCTCGTAGGGCTCGGGCGGCCGGCCGGCGACGCGACCGCGCCGCCGAATTCGATCGAGCAGGCCGTGCGGCTATTGCGGCGCCCGCTCCACCACGGGCCGGCGCTCGAAACGCAGATTGCCGCAGCCGGGAAGTTTCCCGCGCCGCTTGCCGATATGCCTGCCATGGATTCGCGGGAAGAAATCGCGGTGTTCGCGCTGGCGAGCCACGTATTTCTGCACACGCCGGATTCCGAGCGCTGCCGCGAAGGGCTGCTGCGGCTATTTGGCGCGGTTCGCTTTCAGTACCTGATGCTTTTCCTGACGTTCGTACGCGCCGCCCATTACTGGACGAAAGTGCATCCCGAAATCGAATTCGAGGCTGACATCAAGCACTTGCTGGCGACGCACGAGTCGCTCGCCGATTGCATCCTGAACGATCCCGAATCCGGCGCCGACAGCATCACCCGCACGCTGCTCCATGAATTGCCGCTGCTGCGGGAGCGCGCCGACCGTGCCGCGGCACTTCTCGCGTCCATCGTGGAGCACTCCGACGACGCAATCATCAGCAAGAACCTGGACGGGACGATCACCAGTTGGAATCATGGGGCGGAGCAGCTTTTCGGGTACACGCGCGAGGAAGCCGTCGGCCAGTCTATTTATCTGACCGTTCCGCCGGACCGGAAAGCGGAAGAAGACTCGATCCTGGAGCGGCTGAGGCGCGGAGAACGCATCGAGCGCCTGGCCACGGAGCGGATGAGGAAAGATGGCAGCGCCGTACACGTGTCGATGACCATATCTCCCATACGCGATCCCAATGGCCAGGTGATCGGCGCATCCAAGATCGCCCGCGACATCACGGGAGCGATTTTGGCCGAGCGAATGCTGCGGGAAAGCGAAGAGCGATTCCGCAATCTTTCCGAAACTCTCGAAGCCCAGGTGGCTGCCCGAACCCAGCAACTGCGGACCCTTTCGCTGCACTTGCTGCAAGCTCAGGATGACGAGCGGCGGCGGCTGGCCCGTGACCTGCATGATACCGCGGGACAAACCCTGGCGGTGCTGAGCATCGGCGTGGACCAACTGATCGACGAAACGACCGCCGCCGCTCCGGAACTGGCTGCGAAACTGGAAAAGACAGCGACGACGGTCCAGCAACTAAATCGCGAACTTCGCACCGCGTCCTATCTGCTGCATCCTCCGCTGCTGGATGAAAACGGGTTGACGGCGGCGCTGGAATGGTACGTCCAGGGCCTCGAAAAGCGCAGCGGCATCTCCGTGCAACTGACGATTGCGGCAGACGTCGGCAGACTTTCCAAAGACGCGGAGCTGGCTATTTTCCGGCTGGTGCAGGAGTGCCTGACGAACGTTCACCGGCATTCGGGCAGCAAGACGGCTAGCATTCGGATCGAGCGCGCCGGAGAGCACATCTCCGCGCAAGTCCGAGACGACGGCAAGGGCATGTCGCCCGAGACACTGGCAAGAATTCAAGCGGGCGGATCGGGAGTGGGTATCAGCGGCATGCGCGAACGCCTCCGGCACCTGGATGGCGAGCTGACGATCGAATCGAGCGAACGCGGCACAGTGGTTTGCGCCGTCATTCCGAACGGCGCCAACTGGGCCGGGAATTGGCCAGAGATACGGGAGTCATTCAGCGCCACAGTCTGATTCGCGGCGGCAACGGTCAATTACAGTTGGCTTCCGTGCTTTTCGATCGTTATCTTTCGGCCCTTGTCGAGCAATTTTAGATTCATATGAGTTCCATAACAGTTATATTTGTGTACCTGTGCGCTTGCGAATTACGTTCATAATACAAAACGTCTCATAGGTTATAGAGGACTCGGCGCGTACTGAAGTTCACGGTTCCATTCGGAGCCGGAGGGGATAAACGTCCATGAACGCACGCCACTCGCTTTTTTTTGTAGCCGTTCTGTTCCTGGCGCCCGCGATTTCGGCGCAGCAGTCCAGCCCACCCAAGCAATCCGGCGACAGCAGCATCGAGTTGAACGTGGTGGTGACGCACAAATCCGGGCCGCCCATAAGTGGGCTAAAGGAACAGGACTTCACCATTCTCGATAACAAAACTCCACGGACCATCACGTCATTCCAGGCGGTGGACGGGAGCAAGGCGCCCATCGAAGTCATGTTGGTTCTCGACACGGTGAACGCGCCTTACTCCGTTATCGCGTACGAGCGCGGGCAAGTGGACAAGTTCCTTCGCTCGGACGAAGGCGACCTCGATCGTTCAACTTCGTTCGCCGTGCTGACCGACACCGGCGTCAAATCGCCGGAGAGTTTCTCCAAGGACGGCAATAAGCTGAGCGCCGCTCTCGATCAGTCGAGCGTGAGCCTTCGTGTCCTCACGCGTTCCGCGGGATTTTACGGCGCGGCGGAGCGATTCCAAATCTCGCTGCAAGCGCTGCGCGCGATGGTGAAGCGCGAGGAGGGCTTTCCGGGACGAAAAATCATCGTGTGGATTTCTCCCGGATGGCCGCTGCTTTCCGGCCCGGCGGTTCAGCTCGATGAAAAAGAGAGGCAGCAACTGTTCGCGGATATCGTGAACCTTTCGACGATGCTGCGGCAGGAGCGGGTCACGCTCTACAGCATCGATCCGGTGGGAACGCGTGGTTCGGTGGGAAATGAAACGTACTGGCAGAATTTCGTCAAAGGGATTAGCAAGCCGGGCCAGGCGCAAGCGGGAAATCTGGCGCTGCAAGTGCTGGTTACGCAGAGCGGCGGCGTGGTCGTCGAAGGCAACAACGACATCACCAGCCTGTTGCAACGGTGCCTTTCGGATACGCGGCAATACTATCAAATCGCGTTCGACGCGCCCGCGGGCGAGCAACCCAACCAATATCACCACGTGGAGGTTCGCGTGGCGCAGCACGGACTGACCGCGCGCACGCTGCAGGGCTACTATTCGCAGGCGCAGTCGGGATCGCCGCTGGTGATTCCGACGCCAGTCAATTCAGGCGATCCACGCATGCGGTAGAAGTGGCAGATAGACCACGCATTTGAAACGAGCCGCTACATTACGACTATTCGCGTGACCGGCTAGCCGCCGATTTTCGCCAGATCGGCTTTGGCTTCCTGCTCGGCGGTCTTGGCGGTTTCCTTCGCGTTGGCATCTGGCTTCAGCCGGTGAATCGCTTCTTTGACGCTTTGCGGCTTGTCCTCGTCCACGTCCTTGCAACCGGAAAGATCGGCGCTGGTATGAACGCCCGTGACGCTGGCTTGCATGCAAGCAAAGTCCAGGCCGAGGTCGTGCGTGGCGTGCAGCGCCACGAGGCAGCCTTCCAGATCGTTGAACATTGCACAGGCCGTGCTGGCGGTCCCGTTTGCAGGCAGCACGCCTTCGGATTGCAGAATCGGCGTAAGCTTTCGCTCCACGTCGATGCGGCTGCCGAGCGCGTCCGTTGGATCGGCCGAATCGCGTTTGACCCAATGCATGGGATTGAGCGAGTGCGAGCCGTCCTGCGCGGCTTCAACGGCGCCGGCGCCTGCCGGTCCTTGCGCCTGCACTTGCCGAGCGCCAACGGTCAGAAAAATCGCGGCGCCGCAGACTAAAATCGCGCTAAAAAGCAGCGAGTTGCGCATACGTCCCTCCGTGGCTGGATCGCTTTGCAAGGCAGCGGCCGATGCAGCTTGGCCCGTGCCTTCAGTAGGCCACGAGCGGCCGGCGGTGGAGATGAAACGCGCGCGGTACTACTCGAATCGGTCAAGCTGTACGAAAGGACAGGCGCTACATACGACCTGAACGACACGTTTCGCGCAGCCCCGCCGTGTTCACCGCGCCGTACAACGCAAAGCGCCTCAATCCGAATAGTTATCCTGATTAGTAATCTATGTTACAATCCGCCAGCTCGTCTCCACACAGCGTGTTACTGAGAGGCTGCCATGGCGCACGACTCTACAGTTTCGAATGCCCGCCGGCTTGCGCTAGCATTTGCGCTTGCCTTCGCCGTGCTCATACTGACTGCCGGATGCGGGTCGGGCAGCGGCACGCAGTCCTCTTCTCCTCCCGCCGATATATTCACGAATTTCGATGCTCCCGGCGCGGGGCAGACGAGTCCGCAGGGAACGTTTGCCATCGGCATCGACGCGAACGGCGATACGGTGGGCTACTCCATCGACTCTAGCGGCACACTTCACGGATTCATCCGCAGTGCTGGAGGGACGATCGCTCCAATAGATGCGCCAGGAGCGGGTACAGGAAACGATTTAGGAACCGTGGTCTTCGCGATTAATTCCTCGGGCGAGGCGGTGGGCTCTTACTATGACGCCCAAGACGTGGAGCATAGTTTTATCCGCAGTTCGTCGGGGACGATCACGGAGTTCGATCCGCCCGGAGCGATCGGGTCGGGCGCGGGTGCTATCAGCGACAGTGGAGCCGTCGCAGGCGGCTATATCGATGGCAACGGTGCGCACGGCTTCCTTCGCGCGGCGAACGGGACGTTCACGACGTTCGATCCCACGGGCATTCCCAGTGAGGTGGAAATTGTGATTCCGGAGATGAGCGCGAACGGCGCGGTAGCCGGAACTTATATCGATACCGGTGGCGTCTATCACGGCTTTCTGATGAATTCGGACGGCACGATCGCAATCCTTGATGCTCCCGGTGCAGGCACCGCGTCCGAAGAAGGAACCCAGATTACAGACATCAATTCCAGCGGCGTGATCACGGGTGGGATCTACGTCGGCATAGTCAACAACGTTAACACGACGCACGGCTTTATCCGCGCCGCGGACGGCACCTACACGATGTTCGATCCGCCGCAAGGTGTGACTTCGTTCGCGTATGGGATGAACGACAGCGGCGCCGTCGTTGGGACGTACCGGGAGGCAAACCTCATAAGACACGGATACGTCCGCGCGCCCGACGGAACGTTTACTACTCTGGACGATCCCGACGCGGCACAGGTGCAATATACCTACACGAATTTAGGCACGGTGCCACAACGGATTAATGCTGCGGGCGTTGTCGCCGGCTTATTCTCCGACGCGGCTGCTCTGCGCCACGCGTTTATTTGGCAATAGCCCGCCGAGAGCCGCGATTATCCCGTGGGGGCGGTGGCGGGCACATCAGTCTTTAGGTGAATGGCGGGGCCCTCGGGCGTTTGCAGTTGCGTATCGCGTTCGAGCGCGTTGAGCAGCTCGCGTGACACGCGCGCGTCAATATCCGATGCGTGCTGCAAATCGACGGGATAGCGGATGGTCGCGTCGATGCCGCCAGTGGTCATGTGCAGCTCGAGTTTGGGACGCAGCCCGCGATCGGACATGAGAATGCCGGTTTTTTCCATCTGGCGATATACGGACTCGATTTGATCGTGATAATCACGCAGGACGTTTTCCACCGCGCCGAGCAAATTCTTTTTGATCGCGCCGAAGTCCGCGCTGCGCGGAAGACTGACCGTCACTTCGTGCCATGCGAATGACGCGCCGGGAATGTGCTTGAAAAGTCCCGAGCTCGCCTGAAACACCACGGAATTCGAGAAGGCCACCACGCGTCCCGTGGGCGTGGCGCCGGCGCCGAGTTCCATCAGATGGAAACGCACCAAGCCGATGTCGATCACTTCCCCGCTGATGTTGTTCACTTCGATTCGATCGCCCACGCGAATGCCGAACTTGCCGATCAAAAAGAAATACCCGACCATGGAGACGAGCACGTTCTGCAGCGCGACGGCGAGACCGGCTGTGAGCAGCCCGGCGAACGTAACGAACGAGCCGAGCTTGCTGGCAAACGTGAGGACCACGATCACGAAAATCACGAACCAGAAAGTCAGTTTGCGAACGAGAAGGAATTGGCTGCGGCGGCGCGGTTCACGGATGTACCGGTACACGCCGCGGCGCCAGAGTTCCGAAAGGCCCCAGACGACCGCAAACAGAATCGCCAGCGCGCCCAGGCGATAGCCGAGGCCGCGCGCGTCCGATTTATAGCGGCTGTAGATCACGTCGCGCCAACTGCCGAGATTTTTCTGATACAGATTCAGCAGCACGCGCTGTTTGCTTAGCGGAATCACGGCAGTCGCAAGCTGGCGGAACTGCGCGGCGATGGCGTCAAGCTGCTGGCGTTCCTGGATGAGTTGCGACGGAGCCGCCGTATCGGCTTGCGCGGCCAGAGCGTCGCCTTGCGTCGAAAGATCGCGCAAGCGCCCGATGAATGGAGCGCGAAGGCCGTTGGAAGTTTGCTCCAGAGCATTCGTGTCCGCGATCATCGAGTTCACGGTGTGCAGCTTCGAGGATAGGCCGAAAAGATCGGCGAACAGATCCCACAGGTTCGAAGGAGCGGACTTGCCGTCGTTCAGCGAAAAGGGCTGCGCCGAATGCGATTGCGCCGAGGTGTTCGTGGCCGCGCTCGCCGCTGGAATGGACGAAGCGAGCGCGTCGATTTCCGAGCGAAGGACGTTGGCGCTAAGGCCCGTGGTAGCGGAACTGCCGACGAATTCGAGCATGCTGCGGACGGCGTCTCGCCGCGCCTCACCCAGCGCGATTTCTCCCTGCAGCTCGGCGATGGTCGATTGCAGTTGCGCGCGCTTTTTGCCGGAGGTGGTGGCGAGCTCTCGCGCGTCGCCATCCTGTTCCGCCTGCGTATCCTCCAGATTTTTGTCGATTGAAGCCAGCATCTGGCGGAGTGAATCGTATTGCTTTGAACCGCTCGCGGCGGCCTTTGCAGCGGGAGCGGCCGCGGGCTCGGCGGACAGGATGTCCAATTGCGCGCGCGCGAACTGAAAAGCTAACTGGACGGACTGCGTGGCGAGCTGGCGATTGTCGTAAAGCAGCAATTGCTCCTGCGGCTGCGTGGCGATTTGCTGCTGAATCGTCGTCTGGTGATACAGGTTGATCGACTGATTGAGATATTGGATCAGTTGATCCGGCGGAACAGTGACGCCGCCGGGGATAGACGCCTTCGAGGGTGCGGTCGCAGATGCGGCGGCAGAGGCAGCATTTGCGGCAGGACTCGCGGACGCTTTCAAAGCAGGTTTCGAAGCTTTAGAAACAGGAACAGGATTCGCGGATTGCTTCGCGGGCACGCCGGCCGAAAGCGGTAGGGCGAACACAGGCGAAACAGCCCGCAGCGCCAGCAAAAGCCCGATCGAGGTCCAGCGTCGGATGTTCAATTGCACTTCAGAAATCCCCAAAGCGCGGGCCGCTTGTAGTCCCGTGCTTTTCTTTTTTTCCGCGGCCCCTTGCCGTGACCGGAACAGTTTGCTGTTTGCGCCGGATGTTTGAGGGCTGGCACGTGCGAAATTCGAGCGTGAAACATCCAACGCATCTATGGGTGGCTAGGAATCACAATTCTATACCCGATTGCCGCCGCGCCGAGGACGAAAAACCGTCGCTACCGGCGCTTTGCTTTTGATTTTCCGGCTGCCGCTTATCCTGAGCGAAGCCGAAGAGCCTGCCCTGGGGCGCGAAGGGTTATCCGGCACAGCCGAAGGGCACTCTTCGCGGTTTACCCAGCGCCGCAAAAATCAATGCGGCTGTCACCCCACTTCGGCGGCATTGACGTCAACGTTGTCATCCCGACAGAGGCCGTACTCCGGCCGACGAGGAACCCACGTTGTCATCCCGACGGAGGCGCATCCTGGCCGACGAGGGATCTGCTTTTTGCTTTTTGCTTTTTGCTTTTTGCTTTTTGCTTTTCACTGTTTAGACTTTGCCGTTTCCTGCAGTTTGCGAGACGTGCGAGTGTCACGCTTCTGATGCGTCATCCGGAATTTGTCGGAAGCCTCGCGGTCTTACTTACTTTCGGAATGGCGGAGCAGTCGCGCTCCAAATGGCCCAGCGGAGATGGTTCGCGGCATCGTACGCAACGGGAAGCGGGGAGAGCGCTCGAATGTATTTGCTTTGCGACTCACTCGCGCGGAACGACGCGAGCGAAATGGCAAACGTCAGCGGCAACCCCACGGCAGCCATGTGGCCAAGGCTAGGACGTCCCGCGCCGAACAGCGGATCGCCCTCGCGATAGCCAATCGAGAAAGCGCGTTGGGATTCGGCGTAGTCGGCAATGCTCGCGCCCGCGTCAATCGAGAAAGCCGCCCAGAATTTCTTGGACTGCCAGAAATGACGCCGCCGTTCCTGCGCCGGCGCTGGCAGCGCGCATAGCAGCGCCAGCAATACCGCCAGAGTGAGTTTCGCCTCCACTCCGTCGTAGCAGAGCACGACCCGAGCCAAAGCTCCGCCCGGCCCTGCGTTGCCGTGCAGCCCATGCGCTATGATTCAGAGTCACTTCCGCCAGCGCACACCCGCACAGGACTACTAGCAACGCTCCGCCAGCAGCGCATTCCCATGAAGAAGATTTCCACCGTCACCGCGAACTGGCGGCTGTCATCCGCCCTCGCCCAAGGCACCGCCCAAAGGAACTGAGTCCCAGCGACTTGTGCTGGGAATCAGGGTGAGGGGTCTGCTTTTCATCGCGCAAGCTCGCTGGAACGCCCCGCTTCGGGACGACACCCTTACCTCCTACACCTCGCGTCAACGTTGTCATCCCGACAGAGGCCGCACTTCGGCTGACGAGGGATCTGCTGTTGTAGTTTGAACGTGCAGCGCCGCGCTGCCCTAAGGAGAGGGGAGCAAAAGCCGAGTCGTACTCTTCCGCATTACGTAACGTAGCGCTGGCGTCTCGCCGGCTGTTTGCTTTTGATTTTCCGGGTGCCGCTTGCACCGAGCGGAGCCGAAGGGCACTCCGAGCGCAGTTTGCGAAGGGTGCGGGTTTTCTTTTTCTTCACAGCTATTTCTCGCGAACTTCATGTGAATGGCGCCGATTATTGGGTTCGGCACGCAAGTCATCGGCGCGGCGCAAGCGGCCTCTACCACCCACACTTCAGCGCCGTCGACGCGAATGTTGTCATCCCGACAGAGGCCGCACTCTGGCCGACGAGGGATCTGCTGTTGTAGTTTGCCGGGTGCCGCCTGCCCTGAGCGAAGCCGAAGGTTTTACCAAGGGTGCGGATTTTGCCTTTCAGTTGAAAACTTAACGCGGCTGCCACCCCACTCCGGCGGCCTTTAAGTCCACGTTGTCATCCCGACGGAGGCGCATCCTGGCCGACGAGGGATGTGCTTTTGAATTTTCGCCCCTCCCGTTGTTTCGAAATCACCGCCCGAACGCCCACGCCACCATTAGCGGGAACTCTTCTCGCCAGAATGCGCCATCGTGCGACCATCTCGCTCGCTCATCACGACGCCCGCGCCTGCATCGCGCAGCGCGTCCGCCCACTCCCTCGCATTCTCAAGGAAGAACGGCTCCTGCATGCTGGCGACAAGGTAACGTGCGCGGAAGCCGACTCGGCATCACGGCAGACGGCTTGTAACCGCCGCCAGTGTCCTCTTGCTACGCGATTCCCAAAACGGGAAAGTCGGTACTACCACTAAATTGAACCTCGACGGCGGTTCACACCAATGCTACCGTGGGTCGTTTTTGATGCTCGCTCGGAGGCTGTTGAGGGCGGGCAGGAGAATTTAGAGGCCCGTCTCGGCCTGCCCGTAGCCGAACTACAGCGCAGGAGTGCGGGGCAGACTCCGTGTGCGTCTACCGCGGGCCAGAAAGGAGGAGCGAAAGCACGCGACGGAGCCATGAAGCCATTCATCGCACGAGCTAACATCGCGCCATCCACCCAAACCTTCCTCTCTTCTTCGCTTTTACTTCGCATACAAGGGCGGAACAGCCAATCAACCTTCCACACACGTAAGCCGCTGAAAATAAAGCCATATAAAAATCAAAGGGCGGAACGTCCCGGTGCATCTTCTCATGCACGATTTTTCGCTCTACCTTCTAACCTCCAACCTCTAACCTCTAGAATCTACCCGAGACACCGAACGAGTAGAATCGCGCGTAAGTCACAGAAAACAAACGGCCGGGCAAATGGCTACCCGAGACACTCCGCGTCGCAGTTTCGACTGGTTTTGCGCCCTGCAATTTCCTGTCGCACTAAAGACCGCAGCGCCACGGTTAATCCTTGCCGGCTTCCTTGGCGACGCCGTGCACGAATCACGGGTTGCGAATCACGAATCACAAGTCACAAATCACGAGTCACGAATGACTCGCCACTTCCCGGTTCCGACCAGGAACCGGGATCCCGTCCCGCGGACTGCGCGCGATGCCGGGACGCTACTCATCGGCCAAGATTGCCTGGGAAACAGCGCGGGGGTATAGTGGCGCGCAGATTTCGAGCTGCGGGGGTGCACGTATGAATCGACGTAAGATGCTGTCGTTGCTGGGGATTTCACCGGCGCTGCTGGTTGGTGCAAAGGTTGACGCGCGGACGCTTGGCGGCGCGCGTGGCGCGGGTGACGCCTCGCGGGGCGCGGCTGGTGATACGGCCGCCTCGCAACTGAAAATTACCGGGCTAAACCCCAAAGGCACGCCGCCGTCGATTCAACTCTTTCCGCTGGCGCCGAGGCTTTCGACGCTCGACGGAAAAACCATCTACCTGGTGGACACGGGATTTCAGGGCGGCGACATCCTGCTGCAGCAGATGCAGGTCTGGTTCCAGAAAAACATGCCGACGGTGAAGACGGTGTACAAGCGCAAGGCGGGCGTCTATTTCGAGGACGATCCGGCGCTATGGCAGGAGATTAAGGCGCACGGCAACGCCGCGATCATGGCCATCGGGCATTGAAGCACGTGCACGCCAGCGACCGTCGGTCACTGCATAACGGTTGAGAAGCTGGGAATCCCCACCGTTGCAATGGTTACCGAAGCGTTCGTCCAACTGGCGACGCTGAACGCCGCGAAGCGCGGCATGCCGCACATTCGCATCGCCTACACGCCGCATCCCGTGGCGGGGAAAACGGCGGCGCAGTTGTGGCAGTACGTTGAGGGGCCGGACCCGACGACCGGAAAGCCGTTGATGAAGGAAATCGTCGATGATCTGACGAGGCCGCTCACGGCGGAAGACACGAAAACCGGGCGGATCACTCCGAATACCGGACCCGCGACATACACAGACACCGCTGACGGGCTGCAAGAACTCTATTTGAACAACGGCATGACGGATTTCCTGCCGATCATCGTCCCGACCGAAGAGCGCGTCGCTGCGATGCTGAAAGGCACCAGCCATGCGCCGGATGAGTTGGTGGGCAAAATGGCAGGCGGCGCGTACGAAGGCTGGACGTACAACGTGCGACAGGTGGCCATCAACGCGGTGATGGCGGGATGTCGGCCGGAATATCTGCCGACGGTGCTGGCAATCGCATCAACAGGTACGCCGGCGCTGATGAGTTCGACGAATTCGTTTGCCTATTGCGCCGTGATCAACGGGCCGATTCGCGACAAGCTCAACATGAACTACGGCATTGGAGCGATGGGTCCCTTCGCGCAGCCAAACGCCGCGATCGGCCGGGCGTGGACCGTCCTATCGAAAAACCTGGCGAATGCGGGTATTCCTGGCGACACGTACCTGGGATCGCAGGGAAACAATTTGAACTACAACAACCTGATCATCGCCGAAAACGAGCAGGCCAGTCCGTGGACGCCGCTGCACGTCCAGAAAGGATTCAAGGCCGAAGAAAACGTGGTGAGCTTGTTCCGCGGGCTCGGCATGGTGCCGGGGCAAGGCGCGAAAGGAACGGAAGCGCCGGTGCCCAAGCACGAGGAGTGTTTCAGCGACCTTTTCAGCGTGTTTACCGGATTTTTTGGGGCGCTGGTGGTGGCCGATCCGATCATCGCGAAAGATTTGAAGTCGCGAGGATACGAGACGAAAGAACAGCTGATCGAGTGGCTGTACAAGAACACGAATCAGTCGGTGAAGGATTACAAGAATCGCGATTTCGCCATCGGATTCGATTATCCGCGCGCGCTGAAGGGGCAGGAGCCGTACGCCACTTGGTACAAGATGCCGGACGACGCGATGATCCCTCGATGGCCGCACGTGAACGACATCAACATCGTGGTAGCAGGCGGGCAAACGAATGCGTTCTTCCAGGCGGGCACGCTGAGCTACACGGTGAGTGCGTCGATTGACAAGTGGGCGTAAAGCGCGAGCGGGGCGAAGAAGCCAAAGACCAAGAGAGATTCTTCGGCGATCCTCATCGGATCGCCTCAGAATGACCGTGACGACGGCCTTCGAATCGCCGAGAAGTTTAGTGGCGCGAGGCGGAGCGGCTTTTGCGCAACGGCTTATCTTGCCAGGAGTTGCGCAATTCTTCGCTGGGGTCGGCGCGCCACTGACTGGCGCCTTCGTCCGATAAATCGCCGCGCTGGCTGCCGCCCGCGTTTGTGCCGCCCTCGCGCGAGCGCCCGTGATTTTCAGTAGCGGCGTCACGATCCGCGACGCCCTCCTGCTGGCGCTCCTCGGCGGAGATCGGAACTGGATTCACGAGCATTTCGCAGTGAGGGCAATAGAGCTTCCGGTTCAGCAGGGATTCGGGCAGCGGTCCCCCAGGCGGGGTCGTTAAATCTTCGAGTAGCACGTGTCCGTGGCATATCGGGCACAAATAAAGCGCATCTTCCATTTCGTAGCTCCGGCAAAAATTCTCCACGCGACTTTTCCTCCCACTTGACACATTTGATGACGTGCAAGGCTCGGATGCATCAGGCGATCTGCGCGCCCGTAAATGCAACAAGGGGCGCGGCTTGCCTCAGGGTGAACGGCCGCCGGAACGCAAGCGGATCGGAGGGCGTCTGCGCCGGGAGTTGTCCTTTCGGACAGGAGCAGATACGGAAACACGCCGGAAGGACGGCGGCCCGGAAAGGACCAGAGCGGATACCATAAACAGTGACGCAGAGACACGTCCAGCCGTCTCGCAAAGCATACCGGGTCAGTTTGGATTTCGACTGCTGCTTCACGATCAGAAAATTCAGACTGGCCCGCTACGCGTGGCGGTTTTGGCGGCCGTGTTTGCGTTTACACCTGGGGGAACGCACGGCCCATGCCATCTTTGTTTCGCAGAATACTGTCAAACCACAGCGCCAAGCGGCAGGCCGCGCTTGCGGCGGAAGGCGCGGAGCAGAACGTTGCCGTGGAAGAGCCGCCGATGACGGATGCGGCGGCTCCTGAGACAACTACGCCGTCTGCCAGCGAACGGCCAATTTTAGAAGCCGAATCCAATATCGAAATTCGCCAATTTGGGTTGGATGAACGCGCGCTGATTCCGGCGGATCAATTGCCTCCGGCTGCCGAGATGCTCGCGAGACTGTTTCCATCCGAAAAGACCGCTGATCCTTTTTCGAATGACACTTCTTTTTCGAGTGACTCGCTGGCGAGTGAAGTTCCTTCGAGCGGCGTGCTTGCAGATGACTTGGGAACAGTTGATGCGCACAAGGTTGACGCGCGCGAAGTTGAGGTGACGGAAGAAGGTTACGCGGCAACTCCAGTTGAGCCAGTCGAAGATCTCAGCAAATGGGCGAGCGACGAACCGAAGCCAGGAAACGGGCAACCGACCGAATTCAGTGCCGCAGCGGAAACTGCCGAGAGCGAAGCAAGAAACGGAATTGAGGCGAGTTCCCCGCCGAGCGCGCAGACGTCAACTCCGGCGGTCGAGATGGAGACGGAGGCGCAGGCGGGAACAAGCGCACCGGACCAACAGGCCGAACCAGAGATAGATGCGCGGACCGGAGCGCCCGCAGAACCGCCGATCGGGCACGAGCAAAACGAAACAATCGTTACGGCCAGCGAGGATGCCGCGCCAGAAACCATTCAAAGCGCGGGAGACGTGCTCGACGCGCCCGCAGAGCAAACCGCGGCGGAGCCAGCAACGGAATCTGTGGCGGCTTTGAAGCAGCAAGACGAAACCGCTCCCGCGGAACGCACTCGCGAGGCGATAGACGAGGAGATCGTAAGGGCGGCGTCGATGGCGGCGCTGGAATCGCCGGCTTCGAGCGGGCGCGACTGGAGGCTCGAAGAAAAATTGGCGAGCCACCTGGAATGGCTCGATTCACACGGGAAGAGTGGGATACGCGCCGACCTTGCGGATGCCAATCTCGAAGGCCAGGAACTGATCGGCGTGAAACTGAAGTTCGCAGACCTGCACGACGCGAATTTGCGTGCCGCCGATTTGCTGCTGGCGGATTTGCGCGACGCGAGCCTGGTCCGCGCGGACATGGAAGATTCATGCCTGGTGGGCGCGAACCTCGAAGCGGCGAACTTGGAAGGCGCATCGCTCGAAACAGCGATGGGATTGGTGCCTCGGCAGATTGCCGGGGCCAATCTGCGCGATGCGCTGCTGCCGCCGCAGATCATGGAGTTCGAGGCGGCGGCGAAATTTGCGTGGGCCTCGCGAATCGCGTGGAGGTGCTTCGCGCCGCTGGTTCCCATCGTGCTGATCTCGTGGCTAATCGTATGGAAGACGAAAGACGCGCAACTGCTGACCGACTCGGCAGTGATTCCCTACCTGCATTCGCGCACGGCCGCGGCGGCGTTGCCGACGGCGCAAATATTCCTGCTGGCTCCGCTGGTGATTTTCAGCTTGTACCTGGTGTTTCAATTCCGGCTGCAGAAAGTGTGGGAAGCAGCCTTGGAGCTTCCGGCGGTGTTCCCGGACGGGCATCCGCTGGACGACCGCGGACCGGGATTGATCGTCGGATTGCTGCGGGTGCATTTCTGGTGGATCGGGCGCGAACGATCATCCACGCAGTGGGTGGAGAAGACGATCGCGGTTTTGGCGGCGTATTGGGCGGTACCGTTTACACTGACGCTTTTCTGGGCACGTTACCTGACGATCCAGCAAACCAAAGGCACGCTTTTGCAAGCGCTGCTGGCAGCGGTAGCGGCAGGATTGGCGCTGCACGGCACGCTGAGAACCGGGCGAGCGCAGGAGCATTGGGCGGCAGAGCACAAGTGGACCTCGCGAGCAGCGGACTGGGCGCGAAGAACATCTCCAGCGGTGACGGCGGTCGTGCTGGGCTTCGTCCTGCTGCTGCTTTCGATCGGCACGCTCGCGGGGGTGCCTTACGCACGCAGCCGCGCGCCGCAATACGGTCCGGCCAGCGCACGACGCTGGGCAGCGGATGTTTTTTGGGCGTTCGGATTCGATCCTTACGCGGATTTGACGGAGGCCACGCTTTCGCGGAAACCGAATGGGTGGACTGGAGCGAACGGACAGGTTGCGTCGGTGACTGGACCACAACTCAACGAGACGCAATTCCGGTACGCGCAGGCGTATGGAATATTTCTGGCGAACGGGCACCTATGGCAGTCAAATTTCGAAGGTGCTTACCTTTCGGAGGCGGATTTGCGTGGCGCGGACCTGGGCCATAGCGACCTGCGACACACGATTTTGGATGGCGCAATGCTGAGCGGGGCGAATTTGAATGGCGCACGCATGGACGGCGCGATGCTGGCGCGCGCCGATCTACGCTGGGCGAATCTTTCCTACGCAGCGCTTGCGAATGCAACTCTGGTGGATTCGCGTTTGGATGGGGCAACGCTTTACGACGCGGTGATGACCTCGACTTCGGTGGCAAGAGCGAACCTAGAAAAGACCGATCTTCGCGGAGCTATCCTGAACGCAGCTGACTTGGATCACGCGGACTTGCAGCAGGCGCTGCTGTGGTCCGCGAAACTGCCGGGCGCGAATCTCTACGGAGCGAAATTGCAGGACGCGGTGGCAATCGACGCGGATCTGCGCGGCGCGGATCTGCGCGAGGCGCAGTTTGCCGGTACGGTGCTCAGCGACGCGAACCTGAGCGGCGCGAATCTGGACCGCGCGGATTTGCGCGGGGCGCTGGAGCTGACGGCATCGCAAGTATGCGCCAGCAAATCGCGGCGAGGCGCGTTGCTGGGCGATGCGCTGGCGATGCAGGTGACAGCCCAATGCGGCGGATTGCAGTAAAAGTTGAGAACGATAGTTGAGCAAGAGGCCGACCGGTCGTCAATTTCACGCAGGCTCTTGGCTCGCCTGGAACCCGGCCTCAGCGGCTGAAGCCGCTTTGGTATTGCGTCGATTACGGCACGACTAAAGTCGTGCCCTGACGGAAACCGGCTCCGTTGGCCCCGCTTGTGTCGTGGTGAGCATTTTCAGGCCAAGGGGCGGCGAGCGCGGACATGGAAGGCGTACGGGTTGGTATCGAGGTGGATGTCGCCGAACCCGGCGGCTTCGAGGCGTGGCGTGAGGCTCGCTGGATCAACCGGCGTGATTTTGTCCGCGATATGAATCAGACGCATCATCAGCGAATCGAAATTCACGCTGTCGATACAGACGAATGCGCCGCCCGGTTTCAAAACCCTACACACTTCGCGGAAGATTTTGTCCTGCAGCCGCGCTGAGGGTATGTGATGCAGCATGTGCAGCGAGATCGCGCCCGAGAACTGGCCATCGGAGAAAGACATCGCGGTGGCGTCTCCCTGAAGAGCCGTTACGTTGGTGCCGCGAAAGCGCGCGGCGAGATTTTTCGCTGTGCGCGGATGGATTTCGAGAGCCGTGATCCGCGCGACGTGGGGGCGGAGCAAATCGGTGGTCAAACCGTCGCCGGGGCCGAGTTCCAACACCTCGTCGCCCAGATGAACATTGGCGAGCGCGGACGGAACGACGAATTTCTCAAGGACAGAACGCCACTGGGCCGAGCGGCACAAACGTCTGTGTACGAAGTTCATTGCGGTGAGACCTTGGGCGGAGAACTATAGCGCAGAATGCGCGGATCAACCTAAAAACATGCGCCCGTTCGGCGCCCCGCGCGGTACGCGGCCGAAGTTAAGTGATGGACGTTAGCCAAGCGGTTCCGGCCCCGCAAGCTGCCCTCTAATTTCAAGAGTTCGCCGATGACAAATCCTAAAGTCCTGGATCTGGCACAAGAGTCGCCGAATTCGCGACCGGTTTCGAGATAGAAAGGGTACCGACCGCTGGACCGTACAGCCTCGTCATCCGTCGGTCACGAAATTGCTAAATACCGAGTGCCTGCGTCCGCCTGAAGGCGGCCGCCACACAACCACTGACGGGAGCCACGCCGTCGGTAGGAATACCGGGGTTTTCCCGGCACTACCGAAATCAGGACAGCGCGGAGGAGGAGGTGGCGCCGTAGAAGCCGAACCAGGGCTTCGCGGGCTTCAGGTGCTCGTTGACGTTCTGGATGTTTTTCACGCCCTCGCCAGCCAGCCAATCTTCGAGCGCCTTTACTCCCTGCTGGGCGTAAACCGGGATGCCTTCCTTCCAAGTGGCGCGGCCGCAGAGGACACCGGAGAAATTCACTCCGGATTCGGCGGCGAGTTCGAGGGTTTCGGCGAAGACGTCGTTGTCGACGCCCGCGGAGAGATAAATGAACGGCTTCTTCGCGGCGGCAGCGGCGCGACGGAAGTGTTCCTTAGCTTCGTCGCGAGTGTAAGCAGAATCGCCTTTGCACGCTTTGCTGCCCTTGACGAACGCCATGTTGACGGGGACTTCGGCTTTCAGCACGTCCACGGCGTACTGCGGCTTGGAGAATTCAGCCATGCTGTGGGCAACCACATCGGGCTTTTTGCGGGCGAAGCCGATTCCCTTCTCGTCGCCGCCCTCTTCGTAGCCGACCATTTCGAGAAAAAACGGCACGTCCTCGGCAACGCATTCGGCGCCGATGCGCTCGACCCAGGCGTGCTTGACTTCGTTGATGGCGGGCGGATCGAAAGGCGTGTAGTAGAGCAAGATTTTGATGCAGTCGGCGCCGGCGGCAACGAGCCTGCGGACGGACCAAACGTCGAGCAGATCGGGCAGGCGGCCGGGGCGGGTGTTGTCGTAGCCACTGTTTTCGTAGGCGAGCAGCAGGCCGGCGTTTTTCGCGCGCTGGCGCGCGGCGGGCAGTCCATATTCGGGATCGAGCAGAATGGCGCTGGCGTAGGGAGTGAGCACGCGCGTAACGGCAGCCTTAAATTCCTCGAGCATTTGAGAGGTGACGGCGTTTTTGTCCATTCCCTTCCCTTTGGCGATGGCGCTCTTGAGCGAGCCGCGCTGGTCCATGGCAGCGGCGGCGATTACGCCCCGCGAATCGGAAACGGCTTCGAGTCCCTTTTTCTTACCGGGCGTCAATTTCATGGTGAGCGAGCCTCCCAAGGGTGTGAAGAAGCCGAAGATGGCTTCGCAGGATTTTAGCACGCGGGCGGTGTGGATGCAGACGGTCGACAGATGAAAAAGCGAAAAGCAGATTCCTCTCTTCGCCGCACGCGCCGCTTCGCGGCGGGAAAGAAGAGCGTGCGGCTACGCTCGGAATGACATCGCTTGGGGAAGAAATTGCCGCTAGAGGAATAGGACGCGGTGGGCGGGCGAGGCGTGACCGCCGGTTGCCCGTGCGACGGAGCTGAGTTCCTGGAGGCGATCCAAAAGCTCCGGGCCGTGCGCGGCTAGAAACGGGAGAAAGCAGAGGCTGCGCTCCTGGAGGCCGCCCTCGGGATAGAGAGCATCGAGAAGAATCTGTTGGTGACGATCGAGAACGCCTGTGCGGAAATTTTCCGCGCGCCCAACTTTGCCGCGGAGTTGATTGAACTGATGCAGGATTTTTTCCTGGGTATTTTCGAGCGCGCCAACGAGCGTGGAATCGAGATTTTCCAGGGGAGACTTAAACCGGTTAAGAAGGTCGCGCAGAGATTTTTCGGCTTCGTCGAAACCGGAGGAAAGCCCCCCCGGCAAAGACTTCTGCTCCATCTTGGCGCGAACGTGCTGCGGGCCAGCAAGGAAGTCCTGAAAAGCGAGACCGTAAAGAGCGAGAAAGCGCGCGATGGCCGGCTCAACGAGAGTGAAACTGGCGCGGGGCAGAACGGCGGGCATGCGTCCAAGGATGCGCTGATATAGGACATGCGATTGCGCCAGATAGGCGAGTTCGGCGGGACCGCCAATGTAGGCGGCGGTGGGAAGCAGCGAATCCTGCACGACGGGACGCAACAACGCGTTGGGGCTGAACGCTTCCGGGGTGGTTTCGACCGCCGAGGCGAGTTGCGAAGGCGAGAATTCCGTGTCGGCGGCGGAAAAGCCGCCGTTGCGAGCGCGCACGGGTTCGCGACGGCCATTCACGGTGAAAAACAGGAGCGTGGATTCGCGGGTGACTTTCACCTGCGCGTGGAAACCGGAGGCTTCGAGATCGCTTGAACGGGCGAGCAGCGCGTCGCGAAGAGCGGCGGCTTCGCTTAGCGTGCGTGCAAAAACCGGCGCGGCCAAGCGGTGCAGGCGCGGATCCAGCGCGTCCAAAAGAATGAGGCCGCGGCCGGCCAGCAGACGCGCCATAAGCTTGGCAAAGGAGGAACCGTAGGTTTCGCCGGGCGCGTAGGACTCGCGCAGCGCGGCGGAAACAGTTTCCATGCAGACGCCGTCGAGCGCGTTGCAAGCCGCAGCGACAAGCGGCTGAACGGCGTCGCCGAGCGGAATTTCGCCGACGCGGCGGCCGGCGTATGGCTCGTTCGGCTGAAGCTCGTAACGCGCCGAGCCTTGGCGAGTGTTCCAAAACGCATGATTGACTTCGGCTAGGTCGTGATCTTCGGTGGCAATCCAGAAGACAGGGACGGCGCCGATTCCGGCGCGGGTGCATTCCTCCGCGCAACGAATAGCGGAGAGCGCTTTATAGAAGCTGAACGATGGACCAGAAAAAAGGCCCGCTTGCTGGCCCGTCACAATGGCAACAGCGCCGGCGGCGAGGCGATCGAGACTCTTGCCGACGGCTGGATCGAGCTGATTGCCCGGGCCGAACCGGCGATTCTGTTCGCGCAGCACTTCGACGACGGCGCGGCGCGTTTGCGGAGCGAAATTCACTTCGCGGGCGGCCGCGGCGATGCCGCTTAGATCGGGAGGATGCGAATAGAATTTCGCGACGCGGGGAAAGTCGGCGAGGAACGCGGAGAACAGCTCAGTGGTGTGCGGAATCTCGCTGAACGGAACAGCCTGCAATTCCGCGGGGGCGGTCATGACAGGCGACAGTCCACGAGATGAGAAATACGATAACGCGACGACAAACAAGGGAAAGGCATCGGCGTCATTGGATGAGGCGCCGATGCGGAGGATTCACAATGGGAGCCGGGCTCATGAAGTGGCTGCTTCAGGAATGCTCGGCGCGAGCCGACGCGGCGGATTTGCGGCTGTGCAAATCCTGGAGGGCGGCGACGTCCGCGGCGTGCCCGGACATGGCGCGAATGCCGCGAGCGGCAGCGCTGGCCGCGGAAAGAGTGGTGATGCAGGGCACGTTGTAGCGCACGGCGGCACGGCGAATGGATTTTTCGTCGTAGAAAGATTCGCGGCCAAGCGGAGTATTGATGACCAGATGGACTTTTCCGGTTTTGATCAGGTCCACGATATTCGGGCGGCCTTCGTTGACTTTATAGACTTCCTCGATTTCGATGCCGGCGCGCGAGAGCGCCAGCGCAGTGCCGCGCGTGGCGATGATCTTCAGGCCGGCCGCGACAAGGTCCTTCGCGACGCTCGCGACGGAGCGCTTGTCGTGGTCGTTAACGCTCATAAAAACGGTGCCGGAAAGCGGCAGGCGCTGGCCCGCGGCGAGTTGGGCTTTGGCGAAAGCGCCCGCGAAAGTGGAGGAGATGCCCATTACCTCGCCCGTGGAACGCATTTCAGGCCCCAGGACGATATCGACGCCGCGGAATTTGTTGAAGGGGAACACAGGCGACTTGACGGCGTAGAAATCACGATGCGCAAGTTCTTGAACGCCGTTGTGATTGACGACGGGCAGGTGCATTTCCGCGAGCTTGCGGCCAGTCATTAGGCGCGCGCCAATTTTCGCGAGTGGCACGCCGGTGGCCTTGCTGACGTAGGGAACGGTGCGCGAGGCGCGCGGATTCACTTCGAGAACGTACACGGTGTCGTGCTGGATGGCGTACTGCACGTTCATCAGGCCGACGACGTGCAGGGCTTTCGCCAGCCTGGTAGTGTAATCGCGAATCGTTTCGAGCACGGCGGGCTTCAGCGTGACGGACGGAAGCACGCAGGAGGAATCGCCGGAGTGAATGCCAGCTTCCTCGATGTGTTCCATGATTCCGGCGACAACGACATCCGTGCCGTCGGAAAGCGCATCAACATCGACTTCGGTGGCGTTTTCGAGGAACTGGTCGATCAGGATGGGGCGCTTGGGATCGGATGCAGTACCGATTAGAACGGCCTGCGCGACGTATTCCTCGACGGTTTTCAGGTCATAGGCAATGACCATGGCGCGGCCGCCGAGGACATAGCTAGGACGAACGAGGACGGGCAAGCCGATTTCGGTGGCCACTTGCACGGCTTCCCGCGGCGCAAGCGCAGTGCCCGCGCGCGGCTGAGGAATTTGCAGTTCGCTGAGCAACGCTCCAAAAAGGCGGCGATTTTCGGCCAAGTCGATGGACTCGGGATCGGTGCCAATGATTTTGGCGCCGTTGCGCTTGAGCTCGACGGCGAGGTTCAGCGGGGTTTGCCCACCGAATTGCACGATCACACCCTGCGGCTTTTCGCGTTCGAGAACGGCGAGAACATCTTCGAGCGTAAGCGGCTCGAAATAGAGGCGGTCGGAAGTGTCGTAATCGGTGGAGACGGTTTCGGGGTTGCAGTTGATCATGACCGTCTCGTAGCCGTCTTCCTTTAGGGCCATCGCGGCGTGGCAGCAGCAGTAATCAAATTCAATTCCCTGCCCGATACGGCTCGGGCCGCTGCCGAGGATGACGATTTTCGGACGGTTCGTGGTATCCGCTTCGTCCTCTTGCTCGTAGGTCGAATACATGTAAGGAGTAAAGGACTCGAATTCGGCGGCGCAGGTATCGACGCGCTTGAAGACTGGCGTAACACCCAGGTCGTGGCGGCGCGCACGGACGGAGGCGGATTTGACGTTCCAGAGCTTGGCGATCTCCTCGTCGCTCGCGCCGGAACGCTTGGATTCGAGCAGCAACTCGCGGGAGCACTTCGAAAGCGTGGTGGCGGCGACTCGCTTATCGACGGCAAGCATTTCCTCGATTTCGCGAATGAACCACGGATCGATTTTAGTCAGGTCGCAGACTTCGTCGTGCTTCATACCGCGCTCGATGGCTTCGAAAAGCCAGTGAATGCGGTCTGGATTCGGCACGTGCAGCTTCTCGCGGATCAGCGCAGTGGTGACTTCCGCAGGTGGGCGCCACGCCGAACTCGGCTCCAGCGCGCGAATCGCTTTGCAGAGCGCTTCCTGGAATGTACGACCGAGCGCCATGACTTCGCCCACCGACTTCATTTGCGTGGTGAGCGTATTGTCGCTGCCGGGAAATTTCTCGAACTGCCATTTCGGGATTTTGGCCACGACGTAGTCGATGGTCGGTTCGAAGGAACACGGCGTTTTGCGCGTGATGTCGTTGGGAATTTCGTCGAGGGTCATACCCACAGCGAGTTTCGCGGCGATTTTTGCGATCGGAAATCCAGTGGCCTTGCTGGCGAGCGCGGAACTGCGCGACACGCGGGGATTCATCTCGATCACGATCATGCGGCCAGTTTCGGGATCGATGGCGAATTGAATGTTCGAGCCGCCGGTTTCGACGCCGACTTCGCGAATGATTGCGGCGGCGGCGTCGCGCATACGCTGATATTCCTTGTCGGTGAGCGTCTGCGCGGGCGCGACGGTGATCGAGTCTCCCGTGTGCACGCCCATGGGATCGAAATTTTCAATCGAGCAGATGACGACAAAATTGTCGCGGCAATCGCGCATCACTTCCAGCTCGAATTCTTTCCAGCCGAGGACGGATTCCTCGATCAACGCCTGGTGGACAGGGCTGGCATCGAGAGCGCGCGCGATGGCGTCACCAAATTCCTCATGGTTATAGGCGATGGAACCGCCCGTGCCGCCGAGCGTGAATGATGGGCGAATCACGACCGGATAGCCCATTTTATCTGCCCAGTCGATGGCCTCGGGAATGCTGGTGACGACGGCCGAATCGGGAACGTCGAGGCCAATGCGGCGGCAAGCGTCTTTGAAAAGCAGGCGATCTTCCGCCACTTTAATGGCACGAAGCTGCGCTCCGATGAGCTTTACGCCATATTTTTCGAGGATGCCCTTCTCTGCGAGTTCGACAGCGAGGTTCAGTCCGGTTTGACCGCCGACGGTGGGAAGAACGGCATCCGGGCGCTCGGCGGCGATAATCGATTCGAGGTATTCGCGCGAGAGCGGCTCGATGTAGGTGCGGTCGGCGAGTTCGGGATCGGTCATGATCGTCGCGGGATTAGAATTGACGAGGATGACTTCGTAGCCCTCCGAGCGCAGCGCCTTGCAGGCTTGCGTGCCGGAATAATCGAACTCGCAGGCCTGACCGATGACGATCGGGCCCGAGCCGATGATCATGATTTTCTTGATGTCAGTGCGTTTGGGCATATTCCTCTAGCGCTAAGCTTTGAAGAGCAGATTCCTCGCTCCGCTCGGAATGACAAATTTTATTGAACGCCCGAGAACTTGTGCGCCGGCCAGCGTCATTTGCCGGGCTTGTTCCCTTCCATCAATTTTACGAAATCGGCGAAGAGGTAGCGCGCGTCGTGCGGGCCGGGCGAAGCTTCGGGATGATACTGCACGCTGAAAAGCGGCAGTGAGCGATGGCGCAGGCCCTCGTTCGTATGATCGTTCAAATTCAGGTGCGTAATTTCGACTTCGCTCGACGGCAGCGAATCGGGATCGACGCAGAAGCCGTGATTCTGCGCGGTAATTTCGATCTTCTCCGTGAGCAGATTCTTCACCGGATGGTTCGAGCCGTGATGGCCGAACTTCAGCTTGAAGGTGCGCCCGCCGAGAGCGAGGCCGCAGAGCTGATGGCCCAGACAGATACCGAAGATCGGCACGCGGCCTGCAAGTTTGCGAATATTTTCGATGGCGTAGGTGCAGGGCTCCGGATCGCCAGGGCCATTGGAGAGAAACACGCCGTTCGGCTTGAGCGCGAGCACGTCTTCGGCTGAAGTTTTCGCCGGGACCACGATTACATCGCAATTGTGATCGACGAGAAGCCGCAGGATGTTTTGCTTGATGCCGAAATCGTAGGCCACGACGCGGTAGCGAGGCTCGTGGCTCGCGCCGCCATTCGGACGAGCCTGCGCCGCAGCAGCGGCGGACAAGATCGGAGATTTCCTCTTGGCGCTTGACGCCGCACCGGCGGCGGCTTGCGCCGCGAGCGGCATTGCCAGCTCAACGGAACCGCGCGTCCATCCGTACGACTTGGCAGCGCTGACGCGCCCGGCAAGCTCCTGTCCAGCCATTGACGGAAGCGCGCGCGCCTCGGCAATCAGTTGTTCGGCGGGAGTGCCGTCGGTTGACACAATGCCGCGAAGCGCGCCGACGCTGCGCAGATGGCGCACAAGGGCGCGCGTGTCGATATCCCAAATCACCGGCACGCCATGTTGTTCGAGATATTGCTGGGCGGATTCGGTGGAGCGCCAGTTCGAAGCGAGCGGGGAAAAGTCGCGCACGATCAGCGCTTCGATAAACGGTTTGGAGGATTCTTCGTCTTCGAGATTGGAGCCCACGTTGCCGATGTGCGGATACGTGAGACAGACGATCTGGCCGGCGTAGCTGGGATCGGTGAAAACTTCCTGATAGCCGGTAATGCTGGTGTTAAAAACAACTTCGCCGCCACGGCGGGTTCGTGCGCCCGCCGCGCGGCCGTTAAAGGCTCTTCCGTCCTCTAGCGCGAGCGTCGCGCAACCTGCGAGAACCTCGGTCAGTGTGTCCTCCAATATCGGTCATTTGGATGCGGCGTTCACCGTGCTCGAAGACGGCGCGAGCGAGCCGATATGGTTCACCGGCCAGTACGCGAAAACCGCCTTGCCGTAGATGAGCGACCGGGAAACCGGCCCGAAAACGCGCGAGTCGTTGGAACTATCGCGGTGGTCGCCCATCACGAAATATTGATCGGGCGGAATTTTCAGCGGACCGTAATTCGATCCGTCGAGATAGCTGGGCGGAACGTATTGGTCCGACAACTCTTTGCCGTCGATGTACACGTCGCCCGCGCGAATCTGGATCGTCTCGCCCGGCAAACCCACCACGCGCTTGATAAACGACTTCGAGCGATCCAGAGGATACCAGAAAACGACCACGTCGCCACGGTCGATCGGCTCAAAACGATAAACAAATTTGTTGATGAAAATCCGCTCCTGGTCGGTCAACAGCGGATTCATGCTGTTACCTTCTACTTTCACCGGCTGGTAGAGGAAGATCATTACAACAATCAGCAGCCCGAGCGCGACGGCCAAGTCGCGCGTCCAGTTACGCAATTCGTGGCGCAATTGAGATTGAGGCGGATGAGCGGGCGCTTCAGGAGAGCCAGTGTGGTCCATTTCCTGCATCTCGTATTCTCATTTATACCACGACCGCGCAATCGCGCGGAAGGACCGGCCGGAGGCAGATATTTGGGTTAGTTTGAATTTCAACTACCTAAGTCGCGATCGCGAAATTGAGGCGGACGCCACATAATCATCCTGGAACTCAAACCTAGAGCGCGGCGCTGACAATCAGATGGTGTGGCTCTCCGGAGGCGGAGCGCGCCGGCGCTAGGCGGATTTCGACTCGCGCAGGATTTTGTTGACGCGTTCGAGGTCGGCGGGGACATCGACGCTGATGGCGTCATATTCGGTTTCTACGACGCGGATGCGGTAATCGTTTTCCAGCCAGCGCAGTTGCTCGAGCTGCTCCAATTTTTCCAGGTCGCCAGGCGGCAGGGTGGGAAAATCGAGTAGAGCGTCACGACGATAGGCATATAGCCCCAAGTGCTTCCAATGTTGCGCGGCGACTTTCTCGACGCGGTCGCGCACCCAGGGAATCGGCGCGCGAGAGAAGTAGAGCGCATCGCCCTCGAAATTGCGCACCACTTTCACGATGTTGGGGTCCATGATGTCGTCCCGAGTGTGAATCGCGGAGCACGGCGTAGCAATTTGCACGGACTCTTCTTCGAGCATGGCGGAAACGAGCGCGTCGATGGTGCCAGGATCGACGAGCGGCTCGTCACCTTGCACGTTGACGTAAATTTTCGCGGGGACGTGCGCGGCCACTTCGGCGACTCGGTCCGTGCCGGAGCGGTGGTCGGAGCGCGTCATCAGCGCTTCACCGCCAAATTCCTCCACGGCTTTCTGGATTTTTGCATCGTCGGTGGCAACGACCACGTGGGAGACGCGCTCGGCCTGGCGCACGCGATCGAACACGTGCTGGATCATGGGGCGGCCGTCAATCGAGGCCAGAGGTTTGCCCGGAAAACGGGACGAGGCGAAACGCGCTGGAATGACGGCGAGAACTTCGGTGGCGGTGGAATCGGGCATGTGCGTTCGCCGCGGTGTAGCGGTCCGACGAGCACGAGTTTAGCATGGGCGCGGGACAAGTCCGAGAAACAGGGCGCCCCATATGCTCCCGCCTGAGCGGGCGACATGCGAAGAGCAGGTTTCTCTTTGCGACTCGCGCCGTTGACACGGCAAGGAGGAGAAACGCGTGACTTCGCTCGAATAACAATGTTTTTGTTAAATGCGTAGAGACGAACGCGACGCGAATGCGAGAGTCGCCGCAGGCTGGCCGCGCATCCTACTTCACATGGGCTTTCGTGTAGAATTGCGGAAAGGGGAAGGTTCGGGAGCTGTTCGGAATGCAAGCGGCAAAAGAGCCTGCACGCCGACGGACGCTCGCGGCGCTATGCCTTACATTATGCGCGCTGTTTGTTTGCGCCGTCGCAACCCGTGCAGGCGCCCAGGAACTTCCCGCCGGTCCAGAATCACCGCAGCCGGCCCAATCCCCATCCACAGCGCCACATTCCAAATCATCGCCTAAGACGAAAAATCTCCCTCTCGGTAAGCCGATCACCACGAACACGCAGATGACGCTGGTGAACGTGTCGGTGCTCGATCCCTTGGGCCGAATCGTCACTGGATTGCGCCAGGACAATTTTCGCGTCTTCGAGGATGGAGTGGAGCAAGAAGTCGTCTATTTCGCGAGCGACGACGTGCCGGTTTCGATTGGCGTGATCTTCGACATGAGCGGCAGCATGGCGGATAAAATCGAAAAATCGCGCAAGGCTGCCGTCCAATTTTTCCGGACTTCCAACCCGCAGGACGAATTTTTCCTGGTCGATTTCAACGACCGGGCGCAACTAATCACTCCGTTTACGGATAACGTGGACCAACTCCAAAACCAATTGATGTACACGGCCGCCCACGGGCTAACCGCGCTATACGACGGCGTTTACCTCGGTTTGAGCCAAATGAGATCAGCACACCACGAAAGGAAAGCTTTGCTCATCTTATCTGACGGGGGCGATAATCATAGCAGGTACACGGAAACGGACATTCGGCGGTTCGTGCAGGAGTCGGACGTCCAGGTTTACGCGATCGGCCTGTTCGACCCGGATGGCGGAAGGACCCCGGAAGAACAGCACGGGCCGGCGCTGCTTTCCGATCTGACCCAGCTGACCGGCGGGCGGCTCTTCGTGGTCCAGAATTTGAGCGACCTGCCGGATATCGCCACCAAAATCAGCATGGAGCTTCGCAATCAATATGTTCTGGGATACATACCGAGCGACCATCGGGACGACGGGAAGTGGCGCAAGATCAAGATTCGGCTCCGCCCGCCGCGCGGATTGCCGCCTCTCAGCGTCTATGCGAAGACAGGGTATTACGGGCCGGGCCACTAACGCCTTTTTTTGCGCCGTCGGGGGGCTGCTGATGGCGTGCATGGCGCTTGCCGCGCCGCTGGCTCGCGCACAGTCCCAGAACGATCCGTTTTCTCCCGTCCAGCAGACGAACATGCCTCCTCCGCCTCCGGAAGCGCAACAGCATCCGCGCGCACGATTGAAATCGACGGTGGATTTGGTCGCGCTGCACGTGACGGTGACGGACAAACAGGGGGACTTGGTGACGGACCTGACGAAGAATGACTTCAAGGTGTATGAGAACAAGGTCCGGCAGGATATTTCGCTTTTTTCGCGCGCGGATATTCCGGTGACCGCGGGTCTGGTGATCGATAACAGCGGCAGCATGCGCGAAAAGCGGGCGCAAGTGAATGCGGCGGCGATGACTTTCGTGAAGACCAGCAACACCGACGACGAAATGTTCGTGGTGAACTTCAACGACGAATACTATCTGGACACGCCGGGCGACTTCACCAACAGCCAAAAGGCCCTGCAGGATGCGCTTTCGCGGATCGATACGCACGGCAGCACGGCTCTCTACGACGCGGTGGTCGGCTCGCTGGATCACTTGAAAAAGGGCCACCGCGATAAGCGCGTTCTGCTGCTGGTGACC
Source organism: Candidatus Acidiferrales bacterium (assembly GCA_030038275.1). Classification (GTDB taxonomy): domain Bacteria; phylum Acidobacteriota; class Terriglobia; order Acidiferrales; family UBA7541; genus Palsa-295. The sequence goes on from JASHPG010000063.1 coordinate 29,945, forward strand.
GACGGCGACGACGATGCCAGCCGCTTGACGTTTCCCGAGGCGGTCCGCAAAGCGGAAAAATCCGACGCGGCCATCTATGCCATCGGGATCTATAGCCAAGATGACCGCGAGCACGACAAGCGGATGGTCCGCCGCTCGACGAAAATACTAAGAGAGCTCGCCGAAGCGACCGGCGGCCGCGCCTACTTCCCTGCCGATTTGAGCCAGGTGAAGCCGATTTGCGAACGCGTGGCGCACGAGATCCGCAGCCAGTACACGATCGGCTACTATCCGACGGATACGGCGCAGGACGGCACGTTCCGCGAAGTCAGCGTGAAGGTGACTCCGCCGAAGGGTACGGGCAAGCTCGAAGTGCTCACGCGGCCTGGGTATTACGCTCCCACGGCTAACGCCGACTCCGGCAACTGATTTTCCGCGGGCGTTGCCACTAATTTTTCCCTCGGCTAATCAGCCGAAATTTCACGCAAAAAACTTGTTCCATGAGGTAGCGATCCGCCGAAATTCTGCACCACGGTCTGGCCCATGTCCGCCAGCGTAGTGCGGACGCCAAGGTTCACGCCGGGCTGTGCGCTCGGGCCGTAGGCCAAAATCGGGACGTACTCGCGCGAATGGTCCGTTGTGGGGTTTACCGGGTCGGGATCGCAGCCGTGATCGGCGGTAATCAGCAGCAGGTCGTGGCGCTGCATGGATGCAAGCAGCGGTCCGAGCAGCCGATCGAATTCTTCGAGCGAGCGCGCGAAGCCTTCCACGTCTTTGCGGTGGCCGTAGAGCATGTCGAAATCGACCAGGTTGGCAAAGATCAGGCCGCGCGGCTCGCGCGACATCGCTACGCCAATTTTCGCCATTCCGTCCGCGTTGTTCTTCGTGGTGACGTAGTTCCCCACCCCACGCCCATCGTAGATATCGTGAATTTTGCCGACGCAGAAGACCGGCACGCGCAGATCGCTCAGCACGTCTAGTAGCATCGGCCGTGGCGGCTCGACCGCATAGTCGTGGCGGCGCTCGGTCCGGCGGAAATCGCCCGGAGATCCAGTGAATGGACGCGCGATCACGCGACCGACGCGATTCGGCCCGTCGAGCAGTTTGCGCGCTATTTCGCACATTCGATAAAGCTCCGGGACTGGGATCACGTCCTCGTGCGCGGCGATCTGGAACACGCTATCACCCGAGGTATAGACAATTGGGAAGCCGGTTCGCATGTGCTCGCCGCCGAGTTCTTTGATGATTTCAGTGCCGGAAGCGGGCTTGTTGCCAAGAGTTCGGCGCCCGATCTGCTTTTCGAACTCCTCGATCAGAGGCTGCGGGAATCCGCGCGGATAGACGGGAAACGCGCGGTCGAGCCAAATGCCGGCCATCTCCCAGTGCCCCGTCGTGGTGTCTTTGCCGGGAGAAACGGTCGCGCCCTTGCCGTAGCATCCAGCAGGATTCGCGGACGTTTTCAGGTGAGCCAGCAGCTTAATGTTGGCGAGGCCGAGGTGAACGAGATTCGGCAGCGCGAGCGCGCGCGAACGGGTGATATGGCCGAGCGTATCGCGTCCGGTATCGCCGTACTGCGCCGCGTCGGGCAGTTCGCCGATGCCCACGCTATCGAGCACAATCCAGATGATGCGCTCGAACCTGCGGTCCGCGGTCTGCGTCGTTTCGTGCATGGCTCCGGCCATTGCAGACCTACAATTTACAACGCTGGAGCGCGGCTTTCATCCGCGGTTGATAGGTGCTTGATGCAGATGGTTGGAAACAGGGGTCCCGTACGCCTCGCGTGGCGCGGGCGGGACAAGGCTAGTTACGCGGTTGGCGAAGTCTCAGCGGCAGCGGATTTCGACGTATCGATGGAATCGATGATTTCGCGGGTT
>JASHPG010000064.1 GCA_030038275.1 Candidatus Acidiferrales bacterium
TTGGTTCATCAAGGATCAGCAGTTGCGCATCCCGCAGGTAAGCCCTGGCCAAAGCGATCCTCTGCCATTCGCCGCCCGAAAGTTCCACACCGCCCTCGAACCGGACCCCGAGGGTCTGACGCAAGCCGCGCGGCAGCCTTCGAATCACCTGATCGGCGAAGCTCTTCTGCGCAGCTGACCGGATGCGGACTTCATCGTCGCAATGCTCCACGCGGCCAAGGCCGATGTTTCTGCCTGCCGTCATCTCGTAGCGAACGAAATCTTGAAAAATGACGCCGATCTCGCGCCACAAATCGTCCAGGTCATATTCCCGAATATCGATGCCATCGAGCAGGATCTGGCCGGAACTAACTTCATAAAGGCGAGTCAAAAGCTTCACGATCGTGGTTTTACCTTGGCCGTTTTCGCCAACAAGCGCGATTCTCTCCGAGGGCCGAATTCTGAAGTTGATGTTGCTCAGAACCAGGCGCGAATTGCCGGGATATGAAAAAGAAACGTTGCGAAATTCGAACCCCTGGGTGACCGGGCGAGGCACCGGGAGCGCATTCGGCTTTGAAATGATCCGGGGCTTCATGGCGAAGAAGTCCAACAGATCTGACATGAAAAGGGCCTGATCGGCGATCTGGGAGAACGTGGAGAACAACTGCTGAATATTGGTGCTCGCGCCAGAAATGGCCCCGGCCAGCATCACGAGCGTGCCAATGGTCAATGCGCCGAGGACCGTTTCATAGATCACATAGGCATACGTCCCGTAATAACCGGCAGTGCCCAACAAAGTGAGCAAGGCAGCGGCCAGCAGCTTGCTTTTCGCAAGCGACACGTTCTGGTCGTGCAAAGCGTCCGAAATTTGCGCGTAGCGCTTTACGAAGAACGGGCCTAACCCAAACAGCTTGAGTTCTTTTGCACTTTCTTTGCTGCCGCCAAGAATGCGCAGATACTCCATCTCGCGTTTCGCCGGGGTTTGCTCGAAATTCAAGGAATAACCCAAAAAGGCGAAGTGCGTCTCGCCCATGAATGCCGGTATCACGCAGACGATCAAGCCAACGAATAGCAGCGGGGAATAGTCGATAATTGCCGCAGCCAAGCTGACCGTTGTAATAAATTGCTGGAACAAGCGCCCGGTTGCCTGAATCATGACAATGCGGTCGGTTCCTTGGACCCGAGCGCGTTCCATCTTGTCGTAGAAAACCGGATCTTCGTATGACGTCAGGTCCAGCTTGGAGCCGTGATCCATGATTTTGGTGCTGATGAAGCGGGCGTATTTGTCCGCCAGCACCGTGTCGCAGAAATCGATCGCGCGAGAAAGAATGGTTCCAAGGGAGGCGAGGGCAAATTCCAAAATTACGAGCCACCAGAAGTAGTTAGGTAGAGCTTCCCTGTGATACGTGACCGCGTCGATGATTGACTTGGTCACCCACAACATCGCGAGCGGCAAGACCCCGGCGGTGGCGCGCGTGGCAAGTTCAGCGATGACCATCCCGGGCGCCGCTTCCCAGACCAACTTCGCCAGCGGGCGGAAGTTGTTTAGCGCCTTCAGGCGTTCTCGCCATTTCGGCCTTACGTGTTGTGAGATCTCAGCCATCACCAGGCCACTAAAATCGCCTCATCCCTCTTAACTACGAGGCTAGGATGTGCACGTGGAGTACCAGGTAGTTTCTACGCCTAAACCAAAGAGAATAAAGAGGTTTATGGTAGCCCAACGATTGTTCGAGCATATGTTTTTTGCTCGCCGCCCCGCAATTTATTCAGGGTTAACTGCGGCTCTGCAGAAGCGGTCCAGATGAGGCGCAGAACGCCCCTCTTGGCACTAGTCCGTAGGGTAAAGATTAACCGGAGCAGGAGGCAAACTACGCGGGCAGGTGATCGCTGGGCTGAAGTCCGGTCGGTGGGAGGGAAACGGCGGCTGCTCGGGCGGAATCGGAGGCGGCGGGAGAACCAGATAGCGACGAATCTGGCGACAGGACCGCATGGAACCGGTACGGTTGCAGCTCGGACGGGACGATCCGAATGCGGAATCCGTGCCGGTTCGCGATAGCAGCGATCCCGTCTGTTGTGTACCAAAAACCCCAGTAATCCAATCCAAGTGTCTGCCGGATGGTTGCCTTCAAATGCCGCCAATAGCGATGCACCATGCGTTCTTTGACAGGTGAATAAGCACCCATCTCGAAACTGCGGCGATGTGTACTGTCGGGCACCGAACCCAGGATGAGTACCGAGCTGGAGTGCATCATGCGACGAGCATTGTACAAGTGCCGTTCAAGCATACTGGGGTCGAAATGCTGAATGACTTCGTTTGAGAAGATCACGTCAAAATGAGATTCAGTCTCCCTGTAAGACGAGCCTTCCGCACACCGTAGGTCAACTCGTGGATAGCGTGTCCGAAATGCCTCCAGAAAATGCTGTGAGAAATCGACCCCGCGGTATGACTGAAGGGGCACGTCGAGGTACGGAAACGCGGCTCCATCTCCGCATCCAATTTCGAGAATGCGCCCTATATCGTGATTCGGAAACAGGTTCCTGATTTCATTGGCGTATGCACGGTAGAACGCCGGGGAATCACTCCGATGCAAAGGCCCGGGCTTATCCGACCAATATCGGCGGAATTTTGCGGCCGTTGAAGTGGGCCGCAGGAGCATCGCCCCGTTCTTTCGCCAAAGCACGGCTAGACCCAAAACCGTGGCTATCATCATCAGGGCACACGAGATCCACCCGGAAAAGAAGCGGTGAATCAGATAATCGACGCACGCAATCGGCAGCGCGGCGACAGCGAAGTCATTGGCGATTCTCGCCAGGTTGCGCACGCCAAATCCGGCGATCCGATAAGCGAAAACCAGCCACACGATTGAGGACGCGACTTCCGAAAGCGTAAAGGCGGCAATCCCCCAGATCGCATTTTTCCCGAAGTATAGAGCTAGGCTTAAAGCGGCGAGAGATGTCCCTCCACCGATTATTTGTAGAATTAGAGCCAAACGCTGTCGGCCGCAAACGTCAAATAGTCGCACTAGCCAGGCGTCCAGAAGATATAAAAAACCGGCAAAGGCGAGCCATGCAGCAAAGCTTCCGGCCATTTGCCATCGCGCTCCTAAGAACGTCCGGAAGAGGAGCGGCGCCTCGAAGGCAAAGAAGATTAGGACAGGAACGCCAAACGTGATCTGAATGCGAACCAAACGGGCGACGAAGGGCTCTAAGGTGGGCAATTTAATCTCACTTGCCGCTTTTTGATAGAAAACCTGGCCCATAGACGATCCAAAAAGGCTAACGGGAAAGTATATGGCACGGTTCGCAAGGAGATAGAGTCCAATTACATCTAAGCCGCAGAAGGCGCGGAGAATGATGAAGATCAATTGCGAGGAACCGTTGGCGATGAAACTGTAGGGCGTCCTGTAAATCGGGAAGGCCTTATGTTTGATAGCGAGCTCTCGCATGCGCGAATAATCGAAGGAGGAAGCGATAAATCTGCCGTTCTTCGCAATCATGCAGCCGACCATCACACCAGTCCAAACACCTTGACCGATAAGCCAACCACCGATCAGGGCCATCCCGCCGCTAACGTGTAGCGCCCATAATCCGAGTTGCGCCCCCAGTACACCGACTGACTGCGAAACCTTCCCTATGGCGACCAATCGGAAAGTCTTTGTTCGTCCGAACCAATATCTGCCGACTTCTCCAAGCGCGCTAAGAAACAGAACGACAGGGACGGACCAGAGCCAGCCAGCAATACGCGGGTCGCCAAGGAATTTCGTCAGCGGGTCGCGGAGCGCAAAAACGGCGACCCCGCTCACGAGGGCTATCCCGAGCGCCACTAGTCCGGCGAGGATGGCAACGTTCGCCGCGTCGGAATCCTGCTCCGGTAGCATTATGGCGAGCTCGTAACGCGCCCCGCCCGCGACCGAAACGAGCGACACAACTGTTACGAACAGCGCGAGAAATCCGAAGTCAGCAGGTGCAATCAGGCGCGCCAGGATTAACGTGCCAAGCACCCTGATGCCTTCCGACACCCCCGCTCCACTTGCCAGCGTAATTACGTGTGACAAGAAGCTGCCGCGGTCGCGCTCTACCGCTCGTTCAGAGCCCGCGTTGGGTAAATTGTTTGCCGCTGATGGCATAGCCACCTTTTGCGATCGGAACACAAATCAAAACGCGCTCAGGTATTCGCCCCCTTACAGCCCCGGGTCCTGTCTTCTACTGAATACGTGGCCTACCCGACGGAGAAGGGATCGCTACGGCTTCGACAAGCTAACCTATTTTCCAGACGGATACGCCCAGTTCAATGCGGGTACAGGATGGGTTGGCTGGTCCGTTTGGGGAGTTACGAATCGAACGGACGGCGATCTGCAGTTCTACTTCGGATTGACGCCGTGAGAAACGCTTGCCGATGACGCGGCCAACAAATCTAGCCCCCGGCTCAATTGGCCGCGCATCGGCAAGACGATCTATTTGCCCTTTAGCCCGCGATGTGGATCGTAGTATGGCCGGGGCCGCTCCAGCAGCCCCAGCACCACGTACTCAATTTCCAGATCATCGAAATTACTTCCTGTTCGACAAAGCCCTTTGACGCGTAGCGCGACCTTTGCTGACCTAATCTTTCGTCTGCGAACACCCGGTAGAGGGCGGGTTACTCGCGTCATGCGGCGTCGGCCGTTCTCAAAGTAGAGCTATCTCCGCCAGCGCGCCGAAATGCCTGTTGCCGCGGCTCGAAGTACTCGCAAAATCGAGCAAGAGTGAAAACTCGCCCTAAATAGCGCTTGGAAAGCGTATTTGGATCAAAAGCGCGATCCAGAATTCCGTGGTCTGCAAGAATCTCGGTGGATTTTGCCCTTACCATTGCTCGCACAAGCTCATTCGTGGTCTTCGGATCATCGGAACTTTCTTGGAAAAAGGTCTTTTGTAGGATCCGTTGCCCAACTTTCTTCGCAAGACGAGTGGTTCGATCCAGTAGATAGCGGCTGAAGTCGACGGACATGGGCATGAAGCCATACGATAGAGTGACGCCCGCCTCTGTAGTCGGTAGCGAGGCCGCCTTCGGCGAGAATTGTGCTATCGATCGCCGGTGGAACCGGCTGAAGACGCGCTCGATTGGGGGCAGGTTATATCCGATCTGAATCACCTCGTGATCGACGTACGGCAGCCCAACCTTTAGCAGATTCACGGTGCTGGTGACGAAACATCCTCCAGAAGAGGGAAGTTCGAAATAGTAGTAAACGCGGTCGTAACTTTTCCCGTTACTCGGCACCGCGAATTGCTCGATTCGCCCGAGAATCTTTTCTCGATACGCTTCGCTGACGGCGCGGTAGGGTTTGGATAACATCGAGTGATCGAATGGATATGGCGCGATCCGAAGAGCGAACAATCGGTCCATGCGAGCTTTTCGGCGCGCGTAAAAAGGGAAGTCCTGCATCCACCAGATTTCCCGGAACAGTTCACCACAGGCTCCGCTAACCGACAGCGTCACGCCCCTGGACTTCCGGTCTTTCGACAACTGCATGACTCTGCCAATTTTCGAGACGTCGAATGTCCCTTGCGTCAGATAGAAGAGCTCGTCCCAATCCGTCCGCTGCGCGGAATGATAGGTGGGGTAAAAAGGACGTCCAAGCGCGTCAGCAACCCTTGCGCCTAGCCGTACATCGGGAATTTCGGGCCGCCCGCCGGTCGCCATTTCGAACGGCAGCTCATAATATGCCAGTGCTGCGGCTAACAGCCGGCTATCGGCTCCTCCTGTGATGTCAACACTGACGGAGTCGCCTTGCGCGGCCCTGACAAAGTCCTGCATCAAGGAATCAAATGAACGCACCGGCGGTTCCGATAGATCGGGGACGGGTTTGGGCAATGATTCGATCGGACCGCTGGAAGTGCAGCGGAGCACCTTGTCAGGCCGGAGTTTGCGAATCTGAGGGAAAAATGAACGGTCGCCATACAGGTGCCCGAACCACAGGAATTCGATCACGGCCTCCGTGTCGATATCGTTGAACGTACAGCGCTCGCGCTTACTGATTTCGAAAAAAGATGAGCTTATTGATGTAGCTGAGCAGTAGGCGTGATACATACCGGCAGGATCGACAAAGGCGTATGTGTTGCCGGAATCCGTGCAGTGCAGGGCGATGAAGTATGCTCCCTTAAGCTCGGCCGCGGCGATCGGAATGTCTTCTTCGCGGATCGCTGCCAGCCCACGTATAGTATCCGCCCCAGCTCGCGAGCCGGCTTTGAACACAAAACCGCGCCAGCAGATCGTGCGAGATCTCGTAGCGAACACCTCACACTCTGTGGGTTTGTAGCTGATGTTTCCAGCCGTAATCAACATAACGTTGGCATGGTTCCCGACGGCGCGTATCCAGGTCTCTGCTCGTCCATTGCGGAAAATACGCGCGTGTTCCGCTTTTGATATCCTGTTACAGCATTTTTCTTGGAGAGCATCGTGCAAAACTCATCAGAAGACGACAATTCTTTGGATCCTCAGGATTGGGAATCTTTCAGGGCGTCGGCTCACAATGCTTTGGACGTAGCCATCGATTACGTGAGAACGGTTCGCGAGCGCCCTGTCTGGCGTCCGGTGCCCGAAAACATTCGCGAATCCCTGAACGAACCGCTTCCGCTTGAACAACGTTCCATTGAGGACGTGTGCGCGGATTTTCGCGATCTGATTTTGCCTTACGCCACCGGTAACATTCACCCCAGGTTCTTCGGCTGGGTTCATGGCGCGGGCCTCGCCAGCGGGATCATTGCCGAAATGTTTGCGGCCGCCATGAACTCAAATTGCGGCGGCCGGAACCACGGAGCGATCTACGTTGAAGATGCCGTTATCCGCTGGTGTGAAGATCTTTTTTCTTTTCCGCCCGACGCGAGCGGACTGCTGGTCAGCGGCACCTCGATGGCGAATTTGATAGGTATCGCGGTCGCTCGTAATTCGCGAGAGCGGGGCGACATTCGCGCACTTGGATTGAAACATTACGGGCGGCCGCTTGTCGCTTACGCCTCGGAGCAGGCGCACGATTCGGTTTTGAAGGCGATGGAGGTTTTGGGCCTCGGCTCGGAATCCTTGCGCAAAATCCCTGTTGGGTTTCGTTTTTCGATCGATCTGGCGATGCTACGGAAGGCCGTCGCTGCGGATCGCAGCGCGGGAATCGAGCCTTTCTGCATTATCGGCTGCGCCGGGACGGTTAACACCGGAGCGATCGATCCTTTGAATGAACTAGCGTCTTTCTGTGCTGATGAGAAGCTCTGGTTTCACGTGGACGGTGCTTTCGGCGCTCTTGCCATCGCCAGCGAATCTCTCCGGTCGCGTCTGGCTGGAATTGAACGCGCCGATTCGCTGGCATTTGATTTTCATAAATGGCCGCAAATTCAATACGACGCTGGTTGTATTCTCGTCCGCCAAGGCGATCTTCAGAGGGCCGCCTTTTCGATGCGGCCTGCCTACTTGCATCACGTTGACCGTGGCCTAGGAAGCGGCGAGGATTGGCCGTGCGATTACGGTCCCGAGTTATCTCGCGGTTTTCGGGCACTAAAGATATGGTTCGCTTTTCGCGAGCACGGATTGCGCAAAATTGCTGCGGTGATTGAACGCAACTGCCAGCAAGCGCGCTATTTAGCTGATCGAGTTGCAAGTATTCCCGAACTGGAGTTATTGGCACCTGTTGATTTGAATATCGTTTGCTTCGGATTCAGAGTTCCTGGTTTCAGCGAGCCAGAATTGGATGCCCTCAACGAGGAAATCGTGGCCGACCTGCAAGAATCGGGCGCTGCTGCGCCCTCAACGACTCGCGTGAGCGGCCGATTGGCTATCCGGGTCAACATTACGAATCACCGCACTCGATTTTCGGACCTCGATGTTCTCGTTGACACGGTCCTCGCCGCGGGGCGCACTCGCTCCAACCGCAGTCGGAGCTGATCGCGTGCCTAAGGCCATCTGGTTTAGGTCGAGGTGTGTTGAGTATTTGTCCAGATAAGGAAACGGAGTATCGCCACAGATGAAAATAGCATAAACCTCTCCATCTGAATTTCTTAATTCGTCCAGCGTTCTGTTACGGGCCTCCGCTTCCACGAAGTGGAGTAGGCCGGCTAGCGCGAACCCGGAACTTGGGCCCGCCATGATTCCGGCTCGAAATAGGTCCAGGCTCTGCTGAAACGATTCTTTCGTTTCAACTTCCACGACTGCATCGACGGCTTTCCGCCACTCGAACCCGATCGGGCGCAACCGCGATTCTGAGCGCACTCCCGGTATGGCATTTTGGGGCGCGCATATTGCCCCCACCAATTTCAGTGCGTGGGATTTGCGGCGCAGATATCGGCTTATTCCAACCAGTGTTCCCGTCGTGCCCAATCCCGCGGCAAGCAACGTCAGCTTACCTTCGGATTGCTCCCAAATTTCAGGCGCCACCCATTTTTCGTACGCTGCTGGGTTCGCGTCGTTGTGGTACTGGCCAGGATTGAAATTGCCGCGCGTACCTCCATATTCGCGCGCGAATTCGATGCCGTTCGCTCCATCTGGAGACTCTCTTTGAAGCCATGGCTCGGCGCCAACCAATCTCAATAACTCAAGTTTGCCGGGCGCAATATCCCACGGCACGACAGCAGCGACGTGAGATATCCCGAACATGCGTGCAAGGACGGTTAGCGAAAAAACGGTGTTGCCGGACGAGTTCTCAACAAGCGTATTGACGTCCGCCAGCTGTCCACAAGCTTCCGCTTCGAGAAGCATGTTTAGCGCCGGGAGGACTTTTATGTTCAGGAGAGGAAGCAGAAACATCAACTTTGCAAATATTCTGACCCCGAGATCGCGAAGAGGGTTCAGTGGGCTTGGAAGTTCAACCAACGGCAATGGAGGCGAATTGTCTGGATTCAGAAACTCTCGCAGCGCGTTCGGTCCTTCGAAAACACCAGGCTTGCGGCACATGAGTGTCCTCCGGAAATTAGGTCGGAATCCTCGTACAGCAAGCCGTACCATGTACTCGATGCCCGTGAGATTCAGTCTGCGGAAGATCGCTGGCCGGATTTTTCTGTGTTTTGGAACCGCCAATTTCCTCGAATAGTTTTCCAAGCACAAAAACCGTTCCCAAATAGCGCTTCGGCAGCGTGCTCGGATCTACTGAACGTCTGAAAACTCCATAATCAGCGAGAACTTCAGTGCTTTTGTGGCTCGTTATCGCGCCTGAGAGTTGGTCGAACATTCGGGGATCGTCCGAACTGTCTTGGAAGAACGTTCGTCCTAAAAGCTGCTGGCCGATTTTTTTTGTTAGCCGTTTGGACCGGTCTGCTAGATAGCGGCTCAGGTCAAGCGAGAATGCCAACGTGCCAGAAGCAAGGCTGACACCCGACTCCGTCGTTGGAAGTTCTGCGGCAGCTCTGGAATACTTAGCAATCATTTTTCTGTGAAATCGGCTGAGGATTCTCTGCGTGCGCGGTAGGTTGTAGCCGATCCGCATCATCTCGCGGTCAGCATAGGGAATACCGACCTTCAAAAGCCTGATGCTGCTCGTTACGAATGTTCCGGACCAGGCGCGTAGTTGTAGGTAGTAGTAGATACGATCGTAGGTTCTCGTATTTCCCGGCACTGCATAACGCGAGACGCGGCGCAGAAAATTGTCTCGCTGATGCTCACTGCACTTTTCGTAGTTCCCATCCAGTAGCGAGTGCTGCAATGGTCGGGGAGCGATACGCAATGCGTATAGTCGCTCCAGTTTGGCAACGCGTCTGGTGTAAAACGGGAAATCGTGCATCCACCAGGTTTCACGAAAGGCCTCACCGGCGGCCCCACTAACCGAAAGAGTGATTCCGCGTTTCCGCCGGTCGCGCTGCAGTTGGAGCTGTCTGTTATTTTTCGTTACATCGACCATCGCGTCGGAGAGGTCGAAGATCTCATCCCAATCACAACGCGATGCGGAATGGTACGTGGGGTAAAATGGTCGTCCGAGCACCTTCGCCACACTTGCGCCAATTTCCAGATCAGGAATACCTGGCCGGCCCGAAGTGGCTGTTTCAAATGGAAGTCCAAAATAAGCAAGCGCACTCGCAAGCAGACGGCTGTCCGCGCCTCCCGTGATATCCATGCTGACGTGTTCGTCCATGGCAGCCGTAGCGAAATCTCGAAGGACAGCGTCGAACGGGCGCTGCGGTGATTTCGCGATATCAGGCACGGGTCTCCGAAGAACGGTCGTGGCCCCATTCGGACCGCACCGGATGATCGCATCCGGATTGATTTTGCGAATCGAGGGGAAAAACGTCCGGTCCTCGTAAATGCACCCGAAATGGAAGAACTCAACCAATGCCTCCGGGTCGATATCATTGTGCGTGCAATGCTCTGCGCGGACCAGATCCAGAAATGACGAGCAAATATGGCGACTTGAGTAGTAGGCGTGGTATAGGCCGGCTTGATCAACGAACGCATAAATGTTTCCGGAGGGTTTGCAGTGGAGAGCAATAAAGTAGATACCTTTCAGCTTCGCCGCAAAGCGAGGAATTTCCCGCTCGTCCGTTTCAAGCAGTTCGCGAAGCGATTCCGCACCTCCACGACGTCCGCCCTTATACACGAACCCGCGCCAGAAGAGTTCCCGCGACGGGCTAGAGAGCACGTTTCGATCTGACGCGTCACAAGCGATGTTTCGTGCGGTGATTAGCATAGAGAGCTGCCCGCGACTTCGTAGCTTAATACTTGAAGCCAGCTTTCATCTCTGGTCAAACGCATGTGTGCTCGGTAATGGAGCATTGATGAGCGAAACGGACACAGCAGGCTAGCAGCGGATTGTTATGTCCTGAGATTGCTTTCAGACGGCTAACTACAAGTTCTGTTTGGAGAGCACTTGTCCTACGTAATCGCGCATCTTTTTCGAGTCGGCGATGCATTCTGGCAGCCGGTCAGGCTTGCAGCTTCGAGGATCCCGCCACATCGAGGAACTCTGCACGTTACCGAAGTTCCCCGGATAGAACTCGATACCGACAATGGTTCCGTCCTGCAGCAAACGTAATTGCGAGTCGAAGGTCTGTTCGAAGAGTGAAATTTCCTGAGACGCAGTGCAGAGGGTATGCGCGGCTGGCGAGCAGGGAAGATAGTCGATGCGGTCGATCGCATACGATCCCGCGATGATTGCTGCGTTAGGGAACAGGTTTTTCGCCGTGCGAACGTAGCTCGTGAACCTGGGGCCGTTTTCGCGATAATGGACGTATAAGTGCACGAAATCAATCTGGTTCCGAACATCCGTCATTTCGGTGGCTGTGATCTCGGGTCTCGCAAGTTCGTTTTCGTAAATTGTTACGCCGAAATGGAGGTTGGAGTTAGCCGACTTCAAGTTGTTAATGAACTGTCTGACGAGGGAAGCCGATTGAGATGGAGAAATACGCAGCCTGTCGATCTGATTGACGAAATCATCGAAACCGACAGAGTACAGCACCGGATTGGCCGCGCTGAGCGCGCTGTATTGCTGCGCGTAACTAGGGCTCAGCGGCATCAGTGCTACTGACAAGAAGACTTTATCCACATGCTGTTGGCTCGCAATTTTCTGCGCGGCTTCGACGCATCCTGCTGGCGCTGACGAGCAGCCGATGCGAATCCCATTCAAATGAAGCTTTTTATTCCATCCCGGCGTGTTTCCTCCCCACGTAATGATCATTTTCGGCTGCGTGGCGTACGCCATCGAACAAATCAATGCGAGGGCGCCCGCGAGCATAACCCCGCCGAGACGAGCCGACCCTCGTGAGCTAGACCGCCGCGCCGACGTCGGGAATTCGCTCATCTCGATAGTCACGCTTTCCGCCAGTTGCAAGAGCTATGGGCGATTTGGGGAGGCCCGTCAATTGCGATAGCCAATCCCGTACTAACAAGCCCCACTCAAGATGCTTTTGAATGTATGACCTGCCATTGAGGCCCATCGTTCGTGCTGCCGCCGGGTTAGAAAGTAAACTTCGGATTGCGCCCGCCAGTGCCGCCGAACTTTCGGGGGGCACTACGAATCCTGCTTGCGCCCGCGCGATCAATTCCGCTGC
>JASHPG010000065.1 GCA_030038275.1 Candidatus Acidiferrales bacterium
TTCGCTGATTAGTCTGCTGCCGTTCGGATTTCACGAATGGCTCTGCCCGCCGATGGCCGCTCTCACCGGATTGTTCGCGGGCGTGATCCGCGAAGCTATACCGGAAAAAGAAGATATCTGGCACTTCGGCCCATTCTCGTTTCTGAATATCCCGCAGTGGCTCTGGAGGCTGGTGCGCTACGGGAAAGGGAACTGGGCCATGCTGCCGCTCTTTGCCTGCGCCGCGTTTGAGGTCGGCTGGATCGAATTGAGCTACTTCGTTCCCTCGCGCTGGCTCTTCGCCGTCAACCCGGACAACATCGGCTACATGGCGCTCGTGGTGCTCTCGTCCGTTATGTGCGTGGCGATGGTCGTCAAGATTTGGAACAACACGCGCATCGAGATGAACCTGGAGCAGAATCAGCAGCTTTTGCTCAAAGCGCGCATGGATGCGCTCACCAGCCAGATCAATCCACACTTCCTGTTCAACACGCTCAACACCGTTTCCTCGTTGATCCGCTTCGATCCAGACATGGCACGCGGCGTCGTGCTCAAACTCTCGAACATTCTTCGCCGCTTGTTGCGCAAGCATGAGACGTTCGTTCCGCTTCGCGAAGAGCTCGATTTCATCGACGATTACCTCGGCATCGAAGTGATCCGTTTCGGCCGTGATAAACTGCAAATATTCAAGGAAATCGACGCGGAAACGCTCGACACCTTCGTTCCCAGCATGTTGTTGCAGCCCATTGTGGAAAACTCCATTAAGCATGGCCTTGCGCCGCGCCTGGCCGGCGGGCAAATTCATCTACGCACACAGCGTCGCGATGGCCGCCTGATGATCGAAGTCGAAGACAACGGCATGGGCATGTCGCAAGAGCGTTTGCAGGAGGTCTATGGCGGCGGCATCGGCATCAGCAACGTCCACGAACGCTTGCGCTTGCTTTATGGCGATCAGTTCGAGATGCGCATCCGCAGCCGCGAAGGCGAAGGCACCCAAATTCGCATCGATATTCCCGAACTCGCCGTGGCGGAGCAGGCAGCCCGGTGACGCACGCTCTGCTTAAACTCAGCAGAATATTTTCCCTCGCGGAGGATTACTCCTGAACTTCTCCGCAATGAGTTGGTCGGAGACATGGTCGTTCGCCATGGAGGCGCTCCGTGCGAATAAGCTCCGCTCCATACTCACCGTTCTCGGCGTGGCGATCGGCAGCGGCTGTTTCGTTCTGGTCGTCACGGTCGCGCTTACGGGCCGCAGATACATCATTCATCAAATCGAGGCTGTGGGTTCGAACATCGTGTACGCCGAACTGACGCAGTCGAATAGTTCACAACCGATGGTCCTGGCCGATCAGATCACGATGGGCGACCTCGATGCCGTTCGCAACAGCATTCCCCAAGTTCTCCGCGCCGCCGGAACGAGCGACCGCCCCATGTCCGTCGTCGCGGGCGGCAAAGCGTGGCCCGTAGCCATGATCGGAGTCACCCAAGGTTTCCAGGAAATTCGCCGGCTCATCATCTTGCGCGGCCGCTATTTCGATGACGCCGACTTTACGATGGTCAGCAAAGTTTGCATTCTCTCCGAACATCTCGCGCAAACTGCCTTCCCCGGTGAGAACGCCGTGGGGCGAACCATTCATGTGGGTGAACTGGCGTTTCGCGTGATCGGAGTCTTCCGCGAGCGCATCGATACTTTTGGCCAATCCGAAATCCGCACTGATTCGGTGCTCGTCCCGTTCCCGCTGATCCAGTACTACACCGGCAGTTCGTATATCGTCACGCTTTACGCGCAAGCAGACCATCCGCAGGACGTTCCTCTCGTCACCCAGGAAGTGGCTCGCATCTTGAAGAGCCGCCATCGGCCCGAAGCCGAATACAACGTCCAAAACCTATCTTCAATCTTGGAAACGTCCCGCCGCATCTCCTTCGCCATGACCGTAGTGCTTCTCTTGATCGCCATCCTCGCTCTGGTGATCAGCGGCATCGGCATAATGAACATCATGCTCGTCAGCGTCACCGAGCGCACCCGCGAGATCGGCATTCGCAAGGCCGTTGGCGCCCGTCGCGCGGAAATCCTCTCTCAGTTTTTGCTGGAGGCCGTGCTGATCAGCATCATCGGTGCGGTAATAGGCATTTGCCTGGCGGTGGCTATTCCGTTTTTCATAGAAAGCCTCATCCATCTTCTGCCAGTGCCGCCCGGTACCGTGATTCCCACTTCCTGGGTGTCGGTGGTGATCTCGTTCGTTTTTTCCTGCGCCATCGGCGTGCTGTTCGGCTACCTTCCCGCGAAGACGGCGGCCGCCCTTCCGCCCGTCGAGTCTCTTCGCTACGAATGATTCGGCACAATCGCGCAAATCCGAGCGAAGTTTCCTGCCGCCCTTTTCCCCCTTCTGGTATCTTAGGGCTTAGGTCGCCTTCCAGGCATCTAAGCGCCGCGTGCTCGCAACCAAGTCTCCTGACATTGAGGCAAGTCTGAAACGTGTGCGGAATCGCAGGTTTTACTCATAGCGGTTGGTCTCCCGGCGCTGGCCGCATCGAAAGCGCCGTTGCTACGCTCACGCACCGCGGTCCGGATCAGCAGGGAACGTTCGAATCGCCGTTCTGCTCGCTTGGCGCCACGCGTCTGAAAATTCTCGACCTCGCCTCCGGCGATCAGCCGATCCGCTCCGATGACGGCCAGACGGCCATCGCGTTTAATGGCGAAATTTACAACTACCTCGAAGTTCGCTCTGAACTCGAATCCAAGGGACACCGTTTTCATACGCGCACGGATACGGAAACCGTCCTCCACGCGTTTCTCGAATGGGATACGGCTTGCTTCACTCACCTGCGCGGAATGTTTGGCCTGGCGATTTGGCGCGCGCCCGAAAAGCGGCTGGTTCTTGCTCGCGATCGCATGGGCATCAAGCCTGTTTACACCGCCCGCTTCGGCCGGGATATCCTCTTCGGTTCCGAGCTAAAAGCTATTTTCGTTCATCCTGAATTTGACCGCCGCTTGAGCCTCGCCGGCCTCGATTGCTATCTCTCGCTCAATTACGTTCCGTGCCCTTGGACGCTAGCCGACGGCATCGAAAAACTTCCTCCGGGCCACTGGCTCGAATGGCGCGATGGCGAAATTCATTCGGAGGCGTACTGGCGGCTTCCGTTCGGCGTCTCGAATCCCGCCGGCATCGAATCCGTGAAAGAAGAACTCGACCACCTGCTGCGGGAATCCGTTCGCGAGCATCTGCTGTCCGATGTTCCTCTTGGCATTTGGCTCAGCGGCGGGATCGATTCCAGCACCGTGCTGCATTACGCCGCCGGCGCTTCGTCGTCGCGTCTGAAGACGCTATCGATTTCGTTCACCGGCCGCACGTTCGACGAGAGTCCCTACATCCGCGAAGTCGTCGCCCGCTATGGCACCGATCACCACGAATTCGACCTGAATCCTGCTGAAAATCTCCCGTCAGTAATCGAAGAGTTCGCTTATTACAACGACGAACCCGACGCCGACGCTGGCGCATTGCCCTTGTGGTATCTCTCGAAAATGACCAAGCGCGAAGTCACCGTCGCGCTCAGCGGGGAAGGCGGCGATGAACTTTTCGGCGGCTATCTCACCTACCGCGCCGATCGACTGGCGCGTCACCTGCGACGTTTCCCCTCGGGTTCGCGGCGTTTCGCCCTGGCGTGCCTGCGCCGCTGGCCGGTTTCCGACGACAAAATCAGCCTCGAATACATGGCCAAGCGTTTCGTCGAAGGGTCGCTGCTCGCTCCCGAACAAGGTCACATATATTGGAACGGCACATTTTCCGCGGCCCAGAAATCACGCCTGCTGTCCTCCGCCACGCCGGGAGCGCTCGATTCGGTTCTTGACGGACTTCGCGCGAAATTATCCGCCGAGACCGAGGACGGTCTCGCGCCTTATCTTTGGTTCGACCAAAGGTACTTCCTGCCCGACGACATCTTGATGAAAGTCGATCGTATGAGCATGGCCCACGCCGTCGAAGCGCGTCCCGCCCTGCTCGATCACCGCATCGTGGAATTCGCGGCTAAACTTCCGGCGCCGTTCAAAATTCGCGGCTCCCGTCAGAAATGGGTCCTGAAGGAGTTGATGCACGATAAGCTTCCGGCGGCCGTGCTCAGTCGCAAGAAGACCGGGCTCGACATTCCCGCCCATGAATGGCTTCGCGGCCCTTTGCGTCCGCTTCTGACCGAAGCGCTCGCCACCGCATCGAACTATTCCGATCTCTTTCGTGTTAGCGAAATCCAATCCTGCGTGCGCCGCCATATCGAGCGCAAGGAGAACCTGGGATACCACCTGTGGGGCTTGATGATTCTGTTTCTCTGGATGAGGCGATGGCGGATTCAATTGAGACGCTTCCCCGAACCGAGCCGGCGCGGGCAGGGCGTTCTCGCATCTATTATCTGATCGTAGTGCTCGTCGCGAGCGCCATCTATTTTGGTTGCGCTTTCTCTCCGCCATCGCTGATGGACGATGTGGACGCCGTGCAGGCGCAGATCGCCCGCAACATGCTCACCTCCGGTGATTGGGTTACCGCTCACATCGACCGCATCGCCTACATGGAAAAGCCGCCCCTGATCTATTGGGCGACGGCCGCTTCGTACAAGATTTTTGGCGTGCACGATTGGTCCGCGCGCCTGCCGATCGTGTTTTCGGCCGTTGGCCTCTGCTGGCTCACCGCCGCTTTCGGCATCTGGGCGTTCGGCAAGCGCGCAGGATTCTACGCCGGTTTATGCATGGCCACTTGCGTCGGCCTCTTTCTTTTCACCCGCATCATCATTCCAGACGTAATGCTGACCTTTACCATCGCCCTGGCGATGTGGGCCTTTCTGCGCGCCATCGATGAGAACGAAAAACGTCCGCTCCTATGGGCCGTCCTGCTCGCTGCGAACTTGGGCCTCGGACTTCTGCTGAAGAGCTTGATCGGCGTGGTTTTTCCCGTGGCTACCGCTCTGCTCTATCTGCTTTTCACGCATCAGCTTTTTTCTGCCAAGGTTTGGCGCCGCCTTCATCCATTTCTCGGTGCCGCGATCATTCTCGCCGTCGCCGCTCCCTGGCATATTCTCGCGACGCTGCGCAATCCGCCCACATTCGCATGGACTCTCCACAGTGGCCCCGGCGATTACCACGGCTTCCTCTGGTTTTTTTTCATTAACGAGCAATTGCTGCGCTTCCTGAACATGCGCTACCCGCGCGACTACAACACCGTCCCGCGCGCCTACTTCTGGCTATTCCACTTGATATGGATGTTTCCCTGGAGCGTTTATATTCCCGCGATCGTGAAGCAGTCGTTTAAGCCCGTCGATCGCGCCGGACGGGCTCGCCTGCTGGCGCTTTGCTGGATCGGCTTCATCCTTGTGTTCTTCACCTTTTCGACCACGCAGGAATACTACTCAATGCCGTGCTACCCGGCCTTCGCGTTGCTGATCGGCTCGGCCATGGCCGCGGAAGGCGTCTGGGTACGCCGTGGCACCCGCGTGCTCGCGGTCATCACGGCCTGCGCCGCCATCGCGGCCTTCGCGCTGATCATCTACGTTCGTTATGTCCCGACGCCCGGCGATATTTCCATGGCTCTCGGCCATCATCCGAAGGCCTACTCTCTTTCGCTCGGCCACATGGAAGACCTGACGCTCGACTCGTTTGCCTACTTGCGCACGCCGTTGTTGCTTGCAGGCATTGCGTTTGTGATTGGCGCTCTTGGTACGTTCCGTTGGGCCGGGCAACGCGCCTACCTTGCCGCGGCTCTAATGATGGTGTTGTTCTTTCAGGCCGCCCGGTTGGCTATGGTCAGCTTCGATCCCTATCTTTCCTCGCGCACGCTCGCCCGCGCACTCGCTCACGATCCGCCGGGTACTTTGATTTCCGAAGGGCACTACTACGATTTTTCATCCGTGTATTTCTACGACGACCGCACCTCGCTTTTGATCACCGATCGCCGCGTCAATTTGGATTACGGTTCCCGAGCGCCTGATGCGCCCCACATGTTCATCACAGGTTCCGAGTTTAAGTCGCTGTGGTTGGCGCCCTCGCGCTGTTATTTCCTGGTCAAGGACGCCGATTTGTCCGAGTTCCAGGCGATTGTTGGTCCATCCACAATGTTTGTTGTCGCTACCAGCGGGGTCAAGTCGCTGTTCACGAATCATCCATTGCCGGCTTCTAACTCCGCCTCTAGCCGTCCAACAAGATTGCCCGCCCGGATGCTATACTGAACCTTCATTGGGAGCCCCGGCACGATGGCATTGCCCGCTGGGGGCGGACTTGGTTTTCCCGGCGTTCCGATCTGGCCCGCTGGGGCGGCGACGCGGATTTGGAGCATCCCGCTTTGACTCGCCGGGACGGGAATACATGAGCCTCGATCAACAGAGCGAACTTGCCTACTCCGTCGTCGTTCCTTTATTTAATGAACAGGAAAATGTCCCGCAGCTCTACGTCCGTATTATCGACGCCATGGACGCAGTGGGCGAATCCTACGAGATCGTCTTCGTCGATGACGGCAGCAAGGACGGCACCTTCCGCCTGCTCTCCGAAATTGCCGCCGACGACGCTCGCGTAGTCGTCGTTCGCCTGCGCCGCAATTTCGGCCAAACGGCGGCCCTAAAGGCCGGCTTCGATCATGCCCGCGGCGAAATCATTATTTCCATGGACGGCGACCTGCAGCACGATCCCGCTGAAATCCCGCGCTTCATCGAAAAAATTCAGGAAGGTTACGACATCGCCAGCGGCTGGCGCGTGGAACGCACCGACGCCTGGCTGACCCGCCGCCTGCCTAGCCGCATCGCCAATTGGATCATGGCCAAGCTCTCGCGCGTCGATCTGCACGACTTCGGTACCACGTTCAAAGCCTATCGCCGCGAAATCCTCGCCGAAATCCAGTTGTATGGCGAGCTGCACCGCTTTATTCCCGCGCTCGCCAGTTGGTCTGGCGCGTCTGTGACGGAAGTGCCCATCACCAACATCCGCCGCAAAAACGGCAAATCGAATTACGGCATTTCGCGCACGATTCGCGTTTTCCTCGATCTCTTGAGCGTCAAATTCTTGCTCGACTACTCCACGCGCCCGCTACAGCTTTTCGGCCTTCCCGGAATTGCATGCCTCCTCACCGGAACGTGCATCGGGTTGTGGCTGATCGTGGAAAAGCTGGTGACTAGGCTCGATATTTTTGCCAGCCACGGCCCATTGATAATCATGGCCGCTGTGCTGGTGATTGGCGGCATCGGGTTCATCGCCATCGGTTTAATTGGCGAGTTGCTCGCGCGCACCTATTACGAATCCCAGAATAAGCCCGTCTATACCGTTCGGGAATTTGTGGGCCGCCGCGGCACGCGCTCCGGGCGCACCGACCGCACCGCTGGCGCCGGCCGGTAGATCGCAGCCCGGCTAGACTCTTGCCTTTGCGGCTTGTCGCGCGAATATTTCCTTGGCGCGCCGGTAAGTTTCAATGTCGGCTGGCCGGTATTTCTCCACAGCCTTGCGGACGTCCTCGTCGATCTTGTAATCGGGACCGTCATGTTCTCGATTGACGTTTAGAAAGCTCTCGCCGCTCAGGTTGCTCCCAAACGTCGAATTGAACAGGCTCACGCCTCGATAGAATTCCTCCGAAATCCCCACCATCGCCAAATCGCCGATCGGCATGCTGCCCAGATATTGCGTCTGGTGATCGTGGAACGCATCCCACTCCAGGTAGTCGAGCAGCGTCATCTTCGCTTCATGCAGCATTTTTTCTTCTAAATGTTCTCGCTGCGGATTCCGCACGAGGAAACAATAGTGCGAAACCGCTTGCTGGTATGGATCGCGAAAAAACGCGACGTAGTCCTGCACCGGAAACAGCCCCAAATACTTGTCCGTCACGAAATGCCCATGAATGATGTCGTATTTTTCCAGCAGCTCATCGCGCCGCTGGCGCGTCTGCTCGGTCCGTACGCGGCAGCGTTCCAGGGCTGCGGGAACTCTAAACCCCGCCCAGTCGCCATAATCCAGCATCAGCCGGTCGCCATAGCCCGTCTGCAATAGTTGGCGGAACGAATTCCCGGCTGCTTTGGGGACGTGAAGTGAAAGGATCATTTAGACGAGCTCCTCGGATCGCCCACGGAAGCTACGCACCCGCCCCCAGCTCGCGACGCTTGCACTAGCCTGCCATCCCGAATGAAGTAGTCTTCACCTCGCCAGCGTAAGCTGTTCTGTAGAAAACTTCCAACCCAGATCGCTACGCCAATCGCGTCCCACACTGGAATCAGCGGCAGGCTTTTCCACAACGACCGCTGCTTTAAACCCCATATTCCAATCATCCAAGTCATTGCGACCCGCAACGCAATATACGTGCCCAGATAACCTGTGGCTACACCGGCCGACGGATGTATCGCCACCGCCGCGATCGACCATGGCAAACCCAGCGTCAGCAGTAGTCCCAGATGGCCCCACGGCCGCATGTGTCGCATCACCACCATCCATCGCAGTCGCTTTCGGAATAGGTCGCCCATCGATCCGTAATCTGGTACGGTTTGCACCGCATACGGAAGCATCTCAACTTCATGGCCTTGTTCTGCGATCATGCGGCCAATCAACAGATCGTCCGCCGGACGATTTTCCAATGCGCGGTAACCGCCGAATTCATCGAGCAGCGTCTTCGTAGTCGCGATGGTTTCCCCAAGCGCGAACTTCACGCCATCCAGCTGGCGAGCCACTAAAATCCCGGCGTACATGTCGGAAATCATGCCGATCGATTGAATGTGGTCAACGACCGTCTTGTCCTCAACTGAGGTATAAAGTGTGGTTACCGCTCCTACGCCGGCACGTGCCAAGGGAGCGACGACCGTCCGCATATAGTCGGGCGTAACTCGAACGTCGCTGTCGTTGATGACCAGATATTCGTACCTGGCTTGGTGCGCCAGTTGATCCAATTTGGTGACTTTGTCGTTCGAGGCACTGCTGGTTGCGGGAGAAATGGTGCGAATCGCACACGTTGGGAATTCGCGCTTCAACCGCTCGATCAGCGGAATTGCGGGATCGCCCTCATCCACACAGAACACGATTTCGTACTCGGGATAATCCTGCCTGCAGTAGCTGGCGAAGTTCTCGTATGCCTCAGGATCGAGTCCACGGACGGGTTTTAAGATGCTGGCAGGCGGCGTGAAATTCGATTTCGAGCATTCCTTAAGGATTGGCCGGTGGAAAAATCGCCAAGAGCTGTAGAGGACCAATAAATAGTAGACGAACGGAAGAGCTGCCACTCCGAGCAGGACCCATCTGGTTACCGTGAAAAACATCGTCTCTGTTCGGCGGCAAGCCTTCCTCGCGTTGCCGCAATGTATCCGCCTTTTAAGTTTTCGGATGATGGAGGTTGATGCGAACCGGACCGTGAATGCAGAGAATTGAACCCTGAACTAAAACGGCTCGTCATTACGAACATTTCGATTCGGCTAGATCGTGCGCTCGTCGAACGCGAACTGCCGCCAGCACCTTCTCGACGCTCTCTTCCACGGTCTCGATGTCCGTGTGGCACTCGACTTCAGGCGAAGTTGGCGCCTCGTAGATATCGTCCACCCCTGTGAGTCCCCTGATTTCGCCGTTTCGGCAACGCCTGTAAAGCCCCTTCACATCGCGTTGCTCGCATACCGCCAGGGGCGCGTTCACAAACACCTCGACGAATGGGTCAAGTTGGTTGCGAATTTCCTGCCGGAGCGCCGCGTAAGGCGAAATGGCCGCGACCACCACGTGAATGCCGTTGCGGGCCAGCAAGTCTGCTACGAAGCTGATCCTGCGGAGATTGTCCTCGCGGTCTTCGCGCGAGAAACCCAAATTCCTGCCTATCTTTGCCCGGATCGAATCGCCGTCGAGCAGTTCCACGGCCTCGTCATCGTCCAGCAGCCGCTGTGCGATTTTTCGCCCGAGTGTGGTTTTGCCGGAAGATGGCAGCCCCGTGAGCCAGACCGTCAGACCACGCGGCGAGTTGCTTGTTTCTCGTCGCAAAAGCGCTCTCCTCCGGTCCCGCGCACACCGCCGAAACCGTGTTAGGTACGCAACCGCATGACTTGCTGCTGAAGTTTGAAGCCGATCGCCCTTATTACCTGCTCTCTAAGGTTTTCGGGGACGTCGCCGGAAAGCTGAGAAAAAAACGATAGCATCGCATCTCCGCCCCTGTCAATGATGCAACGCCCGCAATGCCCGCAAATAGAAATATTTGCTCGCTACCTCGGCATTGGCCGCAGCTCCGGACGTCCACCACCGCGGGACCGGGCGTTCAGCAGGCGGGATTAGTGACGGGGCCGCCTCATTGCTGCAGTAGGGAATCAAAAAACTGCTTCAAAATCGACCAGGAAACTGCCGTCGAAACCGGCCCGAAGCGATGACCCTTATACGTAATAATGAAATCGGGAGTGCCGGGAAGTCGCGCTTCGTAAGCGAGCCTGATGTCGTCCGCGATGTAGCGATCCACCGGGCGGGGGCGAACCACCCCGGCCATCGGGTCGCCCGACAAGCCGTGCGCTTGCGGAGCCGGCATTTCGCTGTTCTTCATGATTGCCTCGACGCGTTTGAAGTCCGAGGCCGGGATAGCTGCCTCGATGAATTTGCCCATGTTTCCGTCCGAAGCCCACGCGTCCTGATTGTCGTAGAGAGCCGCCTCCGCCGGTCCAAATTGGCCGACTTCCGCGCAAGCATTGGCCCAGCGCGCTGCTTCGCCAGAGTACCTGTGCATATCGAGCGGAAAATCGTGATGAATCAGATAAACTTTTCCGCTCGCAACGTAATCTGCGATTACCTGTCGCAACGTATTTTCATAAAACACGCGGCACGTCGGGCACTGGTAGTCCGTGAACACCTCCATGGTTATCGGCGCGCCGAACGCTCCAGAGCTGTGCGGCAGTCGCCCAAACAGACCGCCCCGTATGTAGCCCAGCGGCATTTGGAAACCCGTAAACATTCCGATACGTCGTAGTGGTGGGACCCAAACCTCGTTGCGGAGGCTTTTGATGAGTGCTCGCTTGCTATTGGGTGCTGTGTCCCTCGTGTTTGGCTTGTTGCTTCCCGCCGCGAACGGCGCTTCCGCCACCCAAACATCAAATCCCACACCACAACCGCCTGCTACGGTGAAGACCGCCGCCACACCCAGCTATCTTGAGCCAGAGATCGTTCGCATTACGTACGTTCAAGGCGATGTTCGCCTCGCGCCATCTGATGGTAAGGGAGCCATTGGTCAGAGGTGGGTGGAGGCGCAGCCGGGCGTTCCCATCGAGCAAGGATACACGGTCGCAACGGGCGTCGGCCGTGCCGAAATCGAGCTGGAGGATAACTCCGTAATTTATCTCGCCGACGATTCCACGCTTCTTTTCGAAAATCTTATCTCGTTCAACGGCGCGCCTCACACCACTGTTGAGTTGGTCAGCGGCACTGCAACGCTCGACGCTCACCCGCTGCCGGGCGGTGGTACCTTGGTCGTCGAAACCCCGAGCACGAATTGGATCTCGATTGCCTACCCGCAAGCCGCCTTTCTACGGTTGGACAGCTACGTGAACGGAATGGTTGTCACGCCACAACAAGTTGCCTCCACAAAGAATGAAGGTAGCGGCCAACAGACGTCGCTTCGCGCTGGGCAATCCGTCACATATACGCTTACCTCCACGCACACTGTTGATGCCTCGGAAACTAAGCCTCCCGACAGTTGGGACCAATGGGTCAAAAGTCAGGTGGCAGGCCGGCAAAAAGATATGCAGGCTGCCCTCAAAGCTTCCAGCCTCACGGCCCCTGTCCCGGGGCTTATCGAGCTTTACAAGACCGGCACTTTCTCTCCTTGCGCGCCGTACGGAACCTGCTGGCAGCCCAATCAGTCAGCCGCAGGTCACGCGCAAAACTCCCCGCAAGTTTCAGCGGGAGCGCAGCAAACGCTTCAGCAAGGTTCTCCAACTTCCCAATCTCAATGGAACCAGGTCTCCCCGGGCGCGAATCCGAAGCAGCTCGTACGGCCATTCAGCTTGTCGCTTGAACCATGCGTCACCGAAGAGGGGTACGAGAGGTGGGATCCGCAAACGCGCAAATGGATCCCGATCCAGCAAACCATTACGGACGACCAGTATTGGGACTGGGAGACATGTCGCGCTGGCGCGTGGATACGCACGACCAGTAACAATGGCGGTAACTATGTCCTGGTTTTGTCTAAGCGGAAGCACCCTCGTCACCATCCTCCGATTCGCTGGGTGCACGTCAACAACGAGACCGGGTATGTTCCGCGAGATCCGCGCGATAAGCCAGGCCATACGCCGATCAACCTAAAATATGGGCTCTTCGTTCCCGGCGGCAAAGCCAATCAGCCTGTCAAGCTCGTGGATGTGAGCTCTTCGACGCACGTTCGACTTCTGAGCCAGCCGCCGAAAAATTTTGCGCAGATTTCCTCCGGCCTTATCCCCGCAGAGCGGCCGGTGATTGCGACCCACGCGCTACCAGAGGACACCGCGCCCGTAAAGTCTATAGCAGCCGCCGCGGGACCGAAGAGCGTCAAAGCCGCAATCACTTACGATTACAAAAAAAACGGCTTCGTAACATCCGGCGCTACGCCTCCGAAATCTGTGCCCAAGTCCGGAATTGTTGCGACGCTCGACTACCGAGGGCCGCGCCCGTCGACTTGGACCGTCTGGAGCGGACTCAAAGTAACGAATTCGAGCGCCGCCAATGCCATCCTGCGCGCGCGGACCGGAAGCTCCTATGGCGGCGCCGCGACGGTCGGGCGCTCCGGCGGAAATCGATCCGGTCGCGGTCAAGGAAGCACCCGGGCAAACAGCGGCGGAGGAGGCCACGCCAATAGCGGAGGCGGATCGAGCGGTGGTAGAGGCTACTCGGGCGGCGGTGGACGGAGCTATGGTGACGGCGGCGGTGGCGGAGGTTATTCAGGCGGAGGGGGCGGTGGTAGCGGAGGAGGGATGCGCGGAGGTGGGGCTGGCGGTTCCGGTGGCCGCAGATAGGCGCGCTTCGAATCGCGAATGTCGCCAAGGCCGGCTGCTTAACTCTGCTCTCGGGCGAAAAGGCTTCTATACGATGTGGCGCTTATGTTCCTGCCGCTTTCTCGATGTTCAATTGGCGCGCCCTTAGCTCCAGCCGACTTTGCCCGGAATGCAGTACTTAGCTGTTAAATCTAGGACGAAGCCAATGCTGGCCGTGGCACGCCGATTGCTCCAATTCTAGTTTCGCTCCGCGGGTGAAAGCATGTAGGATACTCGTCGATGATCCGTCGGTGTGTTTCCGTATTTTTGTGTTTATTCGCACTTCCCGCCGTCGTCCTTGCCTGCACCTGCTCGCAATCTGCTCCCGGGAAATGCCAGCGCCTTTCGACGGACGGCGTCGTCTTTCTTGGCACCGTCACCGCTATCCACGCCGTTCCGTCTTCACCGCCCGCATCCGGCGCCTCCGCTGGCGAAGCGTCCGCGTCCGCCGATTCGCAATCGGACGGCGCATCCACACCCATCTTCCGCTATCGCTTCCACGTCGATGAACGCTTTGCCGGTCCCGTCACGTCCACCATTGACGTCTTCACCGGCGGCGACGATGGCGACTGCGGCTACCGTTTCAAAAGTGGCGGCCAATATCTCGTTTTCACTCACGAAGGCGCCGACGGCCGCCTCTATTCCACCATTTGCGACGGCACTCGCACCGCCGCTGACGCTCGCGCCCTAATCCCGCAGCTTCGCGCTATACGCGACGGCCAGCACGTCGCATCCGTCTTCGGCATCGTGCGCCAGGTCGATCCGCCTTTTCTCGATCCGCCCGACGCGCCCGATCCGCCGCTCGGTCACGTCAGCATTCATCTCCGCTCTCGGTGGGACCGCTTCGAGACCGGCACCAACGGCGAAGGCGTGTACTCGCTCTACGACGTTCACGCCGGCACCTACGCATTTTCAGCCCGCGTTCCCGCGCGCATGGAACTTACTGAACGAAACCTATCAGATGGCCTCAAGCCATTCACCATTCCCGTCGGCGCTTGCTACGAATACGACGTGGACGCCCTTCCCACCGGCGAAATTCGCGGCAGCGTTCTTGGTCCCGATGGCAAGCCTCTACCGCTCGCGTCCGTCGAACTTTTCCGTGTCGGCCATTACACGCCAGATCGTCCCGGCTACTGGAGTTTCCAGGGTTCTAAGGGCGCTTTCGTTTTTGACCATGTTGGCCGCGGCCGCTACATCATCGTCTTCAACCGCACCAACAGCCTCAATCCCAATTCGCCCTTCCCGCGCACGTTTTATCCCGGCGTCCGCGATCTTGCCGACGCAAAACCGATCGTGCTCCGCGAAGGTGAACGCCTCCTCGGCCTCAAGCTGAAGCTTTCGAGCGGCATTCCCACGCGCCGCCTTCGCGTCCGCGTGAAATGGAGCGGCGCGCGCCCGCTCGGCGCCGTCACCGTCATGGCGCAAGCGGATCACGGCGATAATCCCGCTGCCCGCCGAATCGCGCCCAACCTCTACGAATTTAGTCTGCTCGAATCTGCGCGCTACACCATCTCCGCATGGCAGGATCTCGTGCCGCAGCACATGCCCGCTCGCCTTGGCGGGGCCGCTCGCCGTGGTTCCTCATGCGCTGTCCCCGCGCGCCTCAGCGCGCCGCCCGTTGCCGTCACCGCCACCGGCGCATCTCTCGAACAAATCACGCTCACCTTTCCCAGCCTCGGCTGTGGCAAAATAGCCAGTTCGCAGTAGGGCGGCTTTCTTATGCGAGCTGTTGCCGCGCTTTTGTGTAGCGGCGGCCTATAGGCCGGCGGTTTTGCTCTGCTTTTTTCAGGATTTTCGGAGTCACGAATGAAACTCAATCTGACCTTCGCCGCCCTCGCTCTGTCATTCTTCTTCGCACAGTCCGCGCCCACGCTCGCGCAACAGACCGCCGATTCCGACGCCCAGGCGTCGCAATCCGCTACCGCGAAAGCCACGGAAGGCAAGCCTGCAGGGCAAGCCAACATCATCGAATCGGTTCCCAAAGAGGAATCCTCCGTCACCCAGCACACCGCGCGCATCAACGGCCAAAACGTCTCGTACACCGCCACAGCCTCCACTACGCTGCTGAAGAACGACCAGGGCCAGCCCGAAGCGCTCATGTACTCCACCGCCTACACCGAAAATGGCGTCAAGGATCTCAGCAAGCGCCCCATTACATTTCTCTACAACGGCGGTCCCGGTTCCGCCTCTCTCTGGCTGCACATGGGCGCTTGGGGGCCGCGCCGCGTCGTCACCAGCAACGCCGCGCCCACTCCCGGCCCTCCGTTCCAAATCGTCGATAACCAATATTCTCTCCTAGACGCATCCGATCTCGTCTTCATCGATCCGGTCGGAACGGGTTTCAGCCACGCCGTAGGCAAATCCAAAGACAAGGACTTCTGGGGCGTCGATACCGACGTTAAATCTCTCGCCCAGTTCATCTCCATCTACCTCAGCCGCAACAATCGCTGGAACTCGCCCAAGCTGCTCTACGGCGAAAGCTACGGCACGTTCCGGTCGGTCGCGCTCGCGAACTACCTCCAGGATCACGACGGCATCTACCTCAACGGCATCGGCCTCCAATCCAGCGTTCTTGACCTCGGCACTTTGAACTTCAGCATGGGCGAGGATTATTCCTACATTCTTTATCTGCCCACCTACGCCGCCATCGCCTGGCACTACGACTTGGTCAAGAACAAGCCCGCCGATCTTCCGAAATTTCTCGATCGGGTGCGCCAATTCGCCGAAACGGACTACGCTGACGCGCTCCTCAAAGGCGCCAGTCTCAGCGACGCGGAAAAAACCAACGTCGCCCAGCAAATGGCCGCTTACACCGGCCTCGACGAAAGCTACATCGTGAAAGCCAATTTGCGCGTCACCAGGCCTGAATTTCGCGCCGAACTTCTTCGCGCCCGTGGCCTCACCATCGGCTATTACGACGGCCGCTATAATTCGCCCACCTACGACCTGCTCGAGCAGAACGCCGAATCAGAGCCTTCTTACGAAGCTTTCGTCGGCGCCTTCACCGCCGCCTTCAATTATTACGTTCGCGAAGAGCTGAAATTCGGAAACGACATGGACTACAAAGTTCTTCCGGATGCTCCAAGCCGCGAGTGGAACTGGAAATCCGCCACAAACACCGGCGAGAGTTGGCCCACGGCCCCCAACGTCGAACAGAGTCTCGTGCAAGATCTGGTCGAGAACCATTTTCTGCAAGTGCAGGTCGAAAACGGTTATTTCGATCTCTCTACGCCGTTTTTCGCCACCGAATACACCATGGATCATCTCCTCCTACCGAAGGAAGCCTACGACCGCATCCATTTCGAATACTACGACGCTGGCCACATGATGTACCTCTACACGCCGGCTCTCGCGAAGCTCTCCGCCAATGTCCACGCCTTCATCTCGCAAGTCGCCCCGCACTGATCCACTCGTCGAGTTTCGTCACTTGGTGGAACCAGTTTCTGCCGCTCGATTCGCGGCGCGAGCCTTGAACTCGCACGGTCGAGGCGTGTCTGGATAGTGCCAACAACGTCATAGAGGGTGCCGCTTGCAAGGGTCCAACAATCCGCGATGGTTATGTAGCGCCGGGCTTCATGCCCGGCAGGCGAGTGCACTCGCATTCAGGCACGAGCGCCCTCGTCGCTATGCCACTGCAAAGGGTGCGGATTTCAAAACGCGCTGTCATCCCGCCCGCCCTGAACGAAGCGAAGGGAATCCAGCCGTGTCTTGTGCGGATGGGGATGAGACCTGTCTGCCGCAGGCAGGGATCTGCTTTTGCGCCTTTCCGGGCTTTGCGCTCCCCGCAAACGTGCAAATTTTTCGTGGGCTGTGTGCGTCGAATGCCAGTCTTTCTCCGCGTTAAGCCTCGTACATCAAGACACAATCCGCGCAGAATCCAACCGAGCCATTCATGAATCCATTTACAATTACCTAATCTGCGGTTCGATCTGGAGCGTGCGCGCTAGTGCTTCCAACTCGTTTCCCACCGCCTGAAGTCGCCACCAAAATTGGCGTTTCTCTGGGCATCGGCCTGCTCGTCGGCATCGAAAGAGAATGGTCCAACAAGGACCTGGGCGCTCGAACGTTCGCCCTGACCGCTCTCTTGGGCGCCGTCGCCGCGCTATTCGGCCCTGGCTTGGCGGTGGCGGCTTTTATCGGCGTCTTTCTGATCGTAATTTTCGCCAACCTGCGCAGCCTGCTCGTGGACCGCTCGCTCGAAACCACCACCTCTGCCGCCCTCCTCGTCGTTTTCGTCCTCGGCGTTCTGGCGGGCCAGGGACACATCTTTACCCCGGTCGCCGCCGCAATCCTGATGATGCTGCTCCTCGCCTGGAAAAAAGAGCTGCACCACTTTGCCGGTGGACTCCAGCCCACCGAAATTCGCAGCGCCGTCTTGCTCGGACTTTTGGCATTGGTCGTGTATCCGATCCTGCCCGACCGTTTTATCGATCCATGGTCCCTGATCAACCTCCGTCAGGATTGGATTCTGGTCATCGCCATCGCCGGCATCGGATTTCTGAATTACGTTCTCCTTAAGGTGTATGGCGCCAAGGGCCTCTCCTTGAGCGGCTTTCTCGCCGGCTTCGTGAACAGCAGCGCCGCGGCTGTCGAGCTGTCGAAGCCGCTTTCCGCGGACGGTGCTACATCCGATATCGCGCTCAGCGCTCTTCTTTTGGCCATCGTAGCGATGTTCACCCGCAACCTGATCATCCTTGCGATATTCGCTCCTTCGGCCGTTCCCGCTGCGCTGGGACCCCTGCTGATCATGGCCGCCGTAACTCTCTTTTTCGTCTGGCGCGTAAACTCCCGGAACCACGAAGCGATCCAGGAAATTCACTTGGAATCTCCCGTCTCGCTCAAGCGAGTGCTGAGCTTCGCCGTGCTCTTCCTAATCATTCAGGTCATTGCCAATCTGGGCGCGCGCTACCTGGGCAGGCCGGGCTTTTTTGGCGTCAGCTTTCTTGGAGGGCTGGCCAGCAGCGCCAGCACCTCCGCTGCTGCCGCCAACATGGTCGCTCACCGCCAGTTGCAAGCAAGGATCGCGGGCGAAGGCGTTGTGCTGGCGTCGATTGCCAGCGCCTTGGTGAACTTGCCCATTGTGTATCGCGCCGGGAAAAATGCGCCTCTCACTCGCAAACTTGCGGCTTTCACCTTCGTGTTGCTGGCCATCGGTGTTGCCGTTCTTTTCTTGCAGGATTTCTACCGGGTGCTGTAGCTCAATGCGCCATTGCCAGTTGGCGGAAAAACTTGGCTGGGCCGAAAGGGCGGGGTTTTCCTGTCCCGAGCGGACGCGAAGGGAACCCCGTCGTAAGCGCAATTTGTTCTTCAGGAGTTTAGAGCCTGTGTGACAGCGTTGGTTTTCGTCAGGGCACGACTTTAGTCGCGCCGTAACCGGCTCAACACGAGTGCGGCTTCAGCCTGCCTGCGCAGGCAGGCCGCTGAGGGGCATGCTTGCGGTTACCACACAGACTCTTTTAACCCAGAAGCCCAAATTTGAATTTTTCCGCAAGCTGATTGCAGCGGGGGAGGGACATCCTACCTGTACCTCAACTGTACCATTGACCAGTGGAATTTAGCTTTTGCAATCTGTTAACGTCAGTTCGCAATGCTGTATGGAAATAGAAAATTCGCCGCCGGGTTCGCTGATTCCAGCCTGTTGCCCCTTTCCGCTCGGATTCCTGCTTCGGACAGCAAACCGGGAGCATTAAGAGAAATCGAAAAATCATCTGCCGCCAGCCGCCGCCCTGTTTTTTTCCTGCCGTCAAGCGAAACGTTCCCAGCCGATGCTAATCGCGAAAATGCTTCGAGCTGCGCTTCTCGCAAGCGGCTGCTATTCAGCGACATACGGTTTTCTAATAGCGAACCACTCGCCGCCCACGGCCTGCGGGGCCGCCTCACCGCTCGTTCGCGTCCTCGGCATTGGGCTTTCACCAGTCACTACTCAGCACTTACCAATCACCGCGCAAAGGGCGGAACAGCCAATCAACCTTGCATACATGTAAGTTGCACAAAACAAAAGTACATCCCAATCCAAGGGCGGAACGTCCCCGTGCATTTGAAATTCGCAATTTACATCCCGCTTTTCGCTTGTTCCGAAACACACCATGAAGCGCGGCGCACTCAAGCTCTGCTGTCACGAATCGCGAATTACGAATCACGATTCACGCGCGTTCTACCCGAGACACTCGATCGAGTAGAATTGCTCGTAACTTACAGAAAACAAACGCTCGTGCGCCGCTCTACCCGAGACATTCAGTGTCACCTGCTTTGTCGCCGAGCTTTCGGTTCCTCGCACGAAGGTGTTCGCCCGTGACCGCGCCCACTCCTCCGCCGCATGCCCCCTTTGCGCTGCGTCCGCATCCACATCTCTACGAAATCAATACTTGGGCCTGGCTCGAAACTTTGTCCTCGCGTTTGCACGCCGCCATCAAGCTTGCCGATGTTCCTGATTCCGAATGGGATGCGTTTGCCGAGCGCGGCTTCGACGTTATCTGGCTCATGGGCGTCTGGCAACGAAGTCCCGAATCGCGCCGCCTCGCGCTCGCCGATCCGAATAATCCGCCGCTCTACAATCGCGCTCTTCCCGGCTGGGTTCCCGGTGACGTGATTGCGTCGCCCTACTCGGTCGCCGCCTATGTTCCCGATCCGCGCATCGGCACATGGCGCGATCTGGACCTCGTTCGCGACAAGCTCCATAGGCGCGGGATGGCGCTGTTTCTCGATTTCGTCGGCAATCACACGTCGCTCGACCATGCCTGGACGCGCGAGCATCCCGAGTTCTACGTCCAGGCGACCCAAGAGCAATACTCGAAAAATCCGGATGCGTTCTGCGCCATCGACTCGCCCTCCGGCACGCATTTTCTAGCTCTTGCCCGCGATCCGTACTTTCCTCCGTGGCGCGATACCGTGCAGCTCAATCACTTTTCGCCTGCCATGCGCGCCGCCGAGATCGGCGAGCTTCGCGCCATCGCCGCGCATTGCGATGGAGTCCGCTGCGACATGGCCATGCTCCACTTGAGCGACATTTTTGAAAAAATCTGGGCGCCGTTTCTCCGGGGCGCGAAGCCGATGCCGCGCGAATTTTGGGCCGACGTCCACGCCCAGATCCCGCGGCTGATTCTTCTTGCCGAAGCCTACTGGGGCACCGAGCAGCGTCTGCTCGATCTCGGCTTCTCGTTCACCTACGACAAAACCTTCTATGATTCCGTCCGCGACATCAACGCGCCCGCCATCCACGCCGCTCTCGCCGCCCCGCTCTCCTATCAAAGCCGCGCGGCCCGTTTTTTCGAAAATCACGACGAGCACCATGCCGTCGAGGTCTTCGGAAAAGATCGCATCGTCTCCGTCGGCATGCTGATGGGCACCGTGCCTGGCATGCGCTTCTATCACCAGGGCGAACTCGAAGGCGCGTCCACCTATCTGCCGATCACTTTGCGAATGGCCGCGCCTCGTCCGCCCGATCCTGTCGTCTCCCAATTTTTTGAAAAGCTTCTGCGCATCACCGAAGAAGATGTATTCCACCATGGCTCCTGGAAGCCGCTCTCGGTCACGCCCGATTGTGACGATACGTGCGGCAACCTGATTGCCTGCGAATGGCGCTCGGAAAAAGCTTGGAAGGTGATCGTGGTGAACTTGGCGGGCTGCGCGTCGCAGGGGCGCATCCATTTCGGCCAGCAGCTTTCCGCTCCCCAATACATTTTTTATGACGAGCTCAACGACGTCCGCTACGTCCGTGATGCGGATGAGCTTCGCGGCGCCGGCCTCTTCGTCCGCCGCGATCGTTTTGGCGCTCACCTCTTCGACGTTTCTCCGGTGAAATAATCCATGCGGCCATGGCGTGGCATTCTGATCGGCGCGATAGCCGTGCCGGACCCGAATCCGCGAGTGTTTCGCGCCGCTTCACCGCGCGCCATTTCTGCTATCCTTTTCGCAGTGCGTAAATTGTTTCTGGGGCTGATCGTTTTCCTCGCTGCGGTCGCGTGTCTTCCACCGCCGCTTGCCGCCGCGCCAGCATCCTCTTCGTCGCGGCCGTTGATCGCTCAGGCGGCCGGGCAACAAAATACCTCCCAAAACCAGACGGCCCGTCCCGAGCCGCGAACGCCGCCCGAAGCGCCGCCTTCCAACGCCGCTCCGCGGCCATCGGCTCCTTCCGTGCCGATGATCGTTCTCGATCCGGCGCACGGCGGCACGGATACCGGAGCGCGCGGCGAAAACGGCCTCGCTGAAAAAGATGTGGTCCTTCAAATCGCGCGCACGCTCCAAGCGCAACTCCTGACCCACGGCTATCATGTGGTGATCGCTCGCACCGACGACTCGAATCCTTCCTACGACGACCGCGCGGCCATCGCCAACGCGTATCGCAACGCAATCTTCATCGCCATTCACGTCGGATCGACGGGGAAAATGGGCACCGTGCGCGCCTATTACGATCAGTTCTGGTCTCCCATGCAGGTTATGCCGTCGTCCTCCCAGGCTCCGGCGCCGCCCGCAAAATCGGCTGCGGCCGTTAGTCTGCCCGCGAATACTTTGACCTCCTGGCAACAGGCGCAGCAGCCGTACTTGGACGAGAGCCATCGCTTGGCGGACATTTTGCAGCTCCAATTCGCGCAGTCGTTTCCAGGTTCGCCGGTTACATCCATAGCCGTTCCGCTGCGCGACCTGCGCTCCGTGGCCGGT
Organism: Candidatus Acidiferrales bacterium; assembly: GCA_030038275.1. Lineage (GTDB taxonomy): Bacteria > Acidobacteriota > Terriglobia > Acidiferrales > UBA7541 > Palsa-295. The sequence continues at coordinate 21,604 of JASHPG010000065.1, forward strand.
CCGGCCGTCGCCATCGAAATCTCCAATATTTCCGCGCCATCTGCGGACGCGTTGCTGGAACTCTCTGGGCCGCTATCCGTGGCAATCGAGAAAGCCGTTCAGAATTTTCGCCAAACGGCTGTGCCGGAGGCGCCCTGATGCCGCGAAATCTCAAAGTCGCCATCGGCATTCTGGTCGTGGCCGTGATCGTCGGCCTGATCAGCCTGGGCGGATTGCGCAAGCACATGCAGGGCCTCAGCGTCACGCAATCCACCGAAGAGCAGGCCCGCCGCGCTGTCCTTGAACCTCCGATATCCACTCCAACGGACAAGCCCGTCGAGGCGAAAATTTTCTGGGCTGCCGGCTCCGGCAATGTGGCTCCGGTCCAAATCGAACTGCCTCTATCCGCCGATCCGGTGGAGCGCTCGCGGCAGCTATTGCAGGCGTTGATTGCGAATCCGCCGACCCCGGATCAGCGGACGCTTCCGGCCAGCACCACGCTGCTCGGCTTTTACATCCTCCCAGACGGAACTGCCGTGGCTGATTTTTCCGATTCGCTCGCGTCCGAACTTCCATCGGGAATCCTGAGCGAATCGATGGCCGTAAACTCGATCGTGCGGACTCTAGCGGCCAACGTTCCTCAGCTTCGCCGCTTGAAAATTCTGATTCACGGCCAGGAAGTAGACACTCTCGCGGGCCACGTCGATTTAACCGGGTTCTTCGACCTGAATCCCGCGCCGCTGCCGGCCTCCACTGCTTCGACGCCAAACGCGCAACCGCCGGAGCAATCAGTTGGTGCGAATTCCTCATCGCAGCCCAGGGCCGCAAATTCTCAGCTTCCGCCGGCAAATTCGCCCGGGAATCTCGCTGCGGCTTCCTCGGAGAAACCAATGCATTGAGCATCCAAAGCGCTCGACGAAAGCGCCGCGCTTTCAATTGACACCTCGAATTGCAGTCGGCAAACTGGCGCGGCAAATGAAATTGCGTTAAGGATCCG
>JASHPG010000066.1 GCA_030038275.1 Candidatus Acidiferrales bacterium
GGGTCCCATTCCATTCAATCGTCAAAGGAACGCGGGAGTTTACCCGTAATCCCCGGCGCTTGTGTCTGTTTCGTATATCTCTCGGAAGGTCTTCGCCAAATGCCATATGGGTCGAATGATCCGTGGAACAGCGCTGAAAGAGCCCCTCAGACCCCGCGATCCAGGTTTTCTGAGTGCGGAGCGATCTTAAGCGGTTCGACGAAGCGCATCAATGGTACGAAGATACAGCTGTACCTTTGTTCGCTTGACTGCTCCAAAAGGACAGTGTAGCCGGCGGGCGCGGAATCCTGCCGGCTGTGTTTCATGGAGGATCAGTCGGCGGGCACGGACTCGTCCACCAAGCGGGGCTTGGTCATTCCGAAGACTCGGCCGAAGCGGCGCTCCAGCCAAGTCTGGAAGTTGTCCATGTACGTGTAGAAAACGGGAGTCAGGTACAGAGTGACGAGCTGAGAAAAGATCAGCCCGCCGCAAACAGCCAAGCCAAGCGGCCTACGGGAGTTCGCGCCGGCGCCCGATCCGATGGCGATCGGCAAAGTGCCGAACAGCGCAGCCATGGTGGTCATCATGATTGGGCGGAAGCGGACGAGGCTGCCTTCGTACGCGGCTTCGGCGGCAGGCTTGTGTTCCTCCCGTTCCTTCGCGATGGCGAAGTCCACCATCATAATGGCATTTTTCTTCACGATGCCGATCAGCATGATCACGCCAACGAAGCCGTATAGGTCGAGGCTTAAGTGAAAAATCTGAAGCGTCAGCAGCGCGCCGAACGCAGCGGAGGGCAGTCCCGACAGAATCGTGATGGGATGAATGAAGCTCTCGTACAAAATTCCCAGCACAATATAGATCACCAAGATGGCGACCAGCAGCAGAATGCCAAGGCCGGTCAGAGAAGATTGAAACGCCTGGGCGGTTCCCTGGAACTGATAGGAAATGGAATCGGGCAACGATTGCGCGAGGGCGTCGATGGCATTTACAGCATCTCCAATAGCGATTCCAGGCTTCAAGTTAAAAGAAATGGTGACCGCAGGCAGTTGCCCCAGGTGATTGACCGACAGCGGACCTAAACTAGTCGTCAAGCTGGCAACAGCGCTGAGCGGCACCAAAGCGCCCGTGCCCGAATGGATATAGAGCATGGAGAGCGCGGCCGGATCTTTTTGGTATTGATCCTCCAGCTCCATGATTACCCAATATTCGTCGTTGGGCGCGTAGATCGTGGACACCTGCCGCTGCCCATATGCGGTGAATAGCGCGTCCTCCACCTGCTGCGCGGTGACGCCAAGAGCCGATGCTTTATCGCGGTCGATATTGACGTTGACCTGCGGATTGGAGATCTGCAAATCGCTGGTCACGTCCTGTAGGCCCGGGATGCCCTGCATCTTCTGTTCGAACTGCGTGGCCACTTGATACAACTGGTCGGTATCCGGACTTTGCAGCGTGAATTGGTACGGGCTGTTGGTAACGTCGCCGCCGATTTGGATGGGCGGCGGGTTGCGCAGAAATATCTGAATCCCCGGAATGCCGGAAAGCTTCGCGCGCATCTCCTGTATTACGTAATCGACGCCGGGGTGAAAGGCAAAAAGCGGCGTGGCATCGCGCAATAACGCGCCGACCACCGGCACGCTGCCGTATTTCTTATCGAGCGCGAGCATCGTCTGACTCGGCACCTCGGGGCGATCGTTGGGAGACTTCAGGTGCATGAAGACGAAACCCGAATTGCCCGCTCCACCGGTGAGCCCGACCGTGGAGAAGAAGCCTTTGACATTTGGGTCTTTAATCAAGATCCGATTGATGGCCTTCTGGTGCGCCACCATCGAGTCGTAGGAAATTCCCTGCGCCGCCAGAGTGGCGCCTTGCACAACGGACTGGTCTGCCTCGGGCAGAAAGCCCTTGGGAATAATCACGAATTGCCAGGCAGTGATCGCTAGGATGACGGCGGAGAAAAGGATCACCAGCGCCCGGTGCCGCAACGACCATTGCAGCGACACATCGTATTTGCGAAGGAGCCAATCGAAAAAATTTTCGAGCTTGATGTAAACGCGGCCGTGCTTCACCTCATGCTGGGCTCGCAGGAAACGGCTGCAGAGCATCGGCGTGAGCGTAAGAGAAACCAATCCCGAGACAAGCACCGCCACCATGATAACGACGGCGAATTCGTGAAGCAGCCGACCGATGATGCCGCTCATGAAAAATATGGGGATGAAGACGGCGGTCAGCGACAGCGTCATCGAAACGATGGTGAAGCCGATTTCTTTCGAGCCCTTCAGCGCCGCGTTCATGGGCGATTCGCCCATTTCCATGTGCCGGACGATGTTTTCGAGCATGACTATAGCGTCGTCCACCACAAAGCCCACCGAGAGCACCATGGCCATCATCGATAAGTTGTCAACCGTGTAGTCGAACATGTACATCACGGCAAAAGTGCCTATCAGGGACACCGGCAGCGCGATGCTCGGGATAACCGTGGCGGAAACATTGCGGAGAAACAGGAAAATCACCAGCACCACCATGCACACGGCCAGAAAGAGCGTGAACTTGACGTCGTTCACGGATTCCCGGATGCCTTGCGACCGGTCGTACACGGTTATCAAGTGGATCGATGGCGGCAGAATCGCGCGGAACTGCGGAAGGATTTTCATCACGCCGTCAACAACATCGACGGTGTTCGTTCCCGGCTGGCGCTGGACGGCCAGAATGACGGCGTTCTCGTTGTTGTACCAGCCGATGACCTTGTCGTTCTGGACGCTATCGAATACGTTTCCGATCTCGTCCAGACGTATGGGCGCGCCATTGCGATACGCCACGATCAGCGGCCGGTAGAGGGACGCGCGCATAAGCTGCCCGGAGGCCTGGACGGTATAGGCCTTATGCGGGCCGTAAAGCGTGCCGGTAGGGAGATTGACGTTCTGGTTCTCGACGGCCGTCGCCACATCGTTGATGCCGATCTGCCACGCAGCCATGGCGCGCGGATCGAGCTGAATTCTGACGGCATATTTCTGGGAGCCGAAGACATTGACCTCCGACACTCCCGAGACCATCGAAATTCGCTCTCCGAGCATTGTTTCCGCGTATTCGTCCACTACCTGCGGTGAGACGGTGGCCGAGCTCAACGCTAGATACAAAATGGCCTGGTCCGCCGGATTGGTCTTTTGAAATGTCGGCGGGCTAGGCATGTTGGGGGGCAATTGCCCTTCCACGCGGGAGATGGCGGCCTGCACATCTTGCGCGGCGGCGTCGATGTTGCGGCTCAGATCGAACTGAAGAGTGATGCTTGTGCTACCTGTGTAGCTGGTGGACGTCATCGAGCTGATGCCGGCGATGGTGGAAAACTGCTTCTCAAGCGGCGTAGCGACGGCAGCGGCCATCGTATCCGGATTAGCGCCCGGCAAGCTTGCGGAAACGTTAATCGTCGGGTAATCGATCGGCGGCAAGTCGCTAACGGCAAGAGAGCGGTAAGCGATAACTCCGAAGATCACGATTGAAACCATGACCAGAGTGGTCATGATCGGACGGCGTATGAATGGCTCGGTGATACTCATTGGACGTACTTAGCCCTGCGTCACAGGCGAGGTGAACTGCACTTTGACTCCCGGAATCAGACGAAGCTGGCCATCGGTGACCACGGTGTCGCCCGGCTGAATGCCGCTCAGAATAACCGTCTCGCCACCGACGGCGCGGCCCACCTTCACCGTGCGCTGATCGACCGTCATGTCCGGTTTCACAACGTAGATGTAATCCCCGTTTTGACCGGTTTGAACGGCCTGAGTGGGGACGACCGTGGCGTTCTCATCTTCCGCCAGGCGCAGCAGAACGTTGGAAAACTGGCCTGGCCACAATTGATAGTCGGCGTTTTGAAACGTGGCTTTCAGGGCGACCGTGCCGGTGGTGTTGTCCACCGAGTTGTCTATAAAGCTTAGATAGCCAATCTCCGGCTTAGTGTCGCCATACGGCGTGGCTTCCACGCGCAGCGGCCCGCGGTCCATGAATTTCCGCACCTCTCCCAGGTATTGCTGCGGAACGGAAAAGCTCATGTAAATCGGATTCACCTGGTTAATGACAATCAGCGCCGGCGTGCTATCGGCCTTCACGATGTTTCCGGGATAGACTTGCAGCGCGCCGGTGCGCCCGGAGACGGGCGCGTAAATCTTGCAATAGCTCACCTGAAGCTGCGCCGATACGACCGCGGCCTGATCGGCATGCACGGCGGCCACCTGAGCCTGATAGGTGGATTGCTGCTGGTCGTACTGTTCCTTGGTGCCGACGCCGGCCTTATATAGCTGTTCGTAGCGATTCGCTTGTACTTCATCCAGTTGCGCTTGGGCCTGATCCTTAGCGAGATTCGCTTGCGCTTGGTCGAGCGCCGCCTGGAATGGCCGCGCATCGAGCGTAAAGAGCAGGTCGCCTTTCTTCACGAACTGCCCTTCCTTGATGTGAACTTCCTCCAGCTCGGCGTTAACTTGCGACTCGACGGAAACGGTCGAGTAGGCCGAAGCGGAGCCGATCGCCGTCAGATTAACGGGAATATTCTTTTGCGTGGCCTTCGCCACCGCAACCGGCACGACGAACATCGGCGCGGTCTGCGCGGTTTTGGTGGCGCAGCCGGCGGCCGCGGCAATCGCGGCAAAAAAGCCCACTACGAAGACAGCTAACCTGGTATGGCTGCTCATCGCGGTAATCGTGTCCCTACGAATATTTCAAGTGGTTCCGTATCGAGGTCTCGTGCTGGCGGAACGCGAGAAACATCTCGCTCACCCGGCGCGGTCGTCCCCTGCGATACCCAATATGATACCGCGCTACCGAGAGACGCGCCTCATCTGATTTCCGTGCCCATTCTCCGGATACACGTTTACGCGCACACGGCACCTATTTCCGCCCATCTATCGGCCAAATAGATTAGACGTACCGGGTCAGAGCAGGTTTCGGATGCAGGACTTCCCTATAACGCCGCAGCGCGGTCCAGAAACCACAAAACGCTCCCGGCCGGCTGAAGCCTCGCGGCCGGGTACGGACTGGCATCGCGAGTGTTCTCATCCTGGCCGCGAAGGGCTTGGATAATTTGCCGTTTATCCGCCCCAGCAACTAAAAACCATGTATTGCGGCATTGATTCAACACAACCGGGGTAAGCGTGAGGCGCTGGTGGGGCGTGGCAGCCGCCTCCACGGCAAGAACCCAGCGGATGCGCTCCTCGATCGCGGCAGAACCGGGAAATAATGAGGCGGTATGCCCCTCCGGACCCAAGCCGAGGAGTTGCAAATCAAACGCTGGAGGCTTATCGCCGAAAAACTTGCGCAGATTGGCCTCGTATTCCGCCGCGCAGTCCTCCGGTGCTGCGCAATCTGTCGGCATTGGGTGAATATTCTCCGCCGGAATCGGTACGTGAGAGACGAGCGCCTCTCGCGCCATGCGGTAATTACTCAGCAAGTCATGATGGTCCACGTAACGCTCGTCGCCCCAGAAAAGATGCACGCGGTCCCACGGCGCGCCGGCTGCTTTCGCGTCCGTTTGCGACCAGAGTGAATACAGTTTCGCGGGAGTGCGCCCGCCTGCCAGCGCAATCGTGAAAGGCCCGCCTTGGCGAACGGCCTCTCGCGCTATGCGCTGCAATTCCGCGAGCGCCGCGCGACTGAGCGCGTCCAGATCATCGAAGACCCGCTCGTCCATTTTCATGCGACTGCGCCGCCCGCGCGCGTCCCAAGATCCCGCGCATGCGGCGCCATCACTTGTTCGCCGCCGTCTTCACCGCGTGCCCGCCGAACTCGTGGCGCATCATGGCCAGTAGCTTATTTGCAAACGGTTCGGGATCCTGCGAACGGAACCGCGCATCGAGCGCGCTGGAAATCACCGGCGCGGGCACCCCTAACTCGACGCTCTCGATCACCGTCCAGCGGCCCTCGCCCGAATCGGTGACGTACGCCTCGATTCCGTCGAGCGTCGGATTGCCCGACAGCGCGTCCACCGTCAAGTCGAGCAGCCACGAACGAATCACGCTGCCGAACTGCCATATCTTCCCGACTTGCAGCAAATCGACGCCGAATTCTTTTTTGTGGCGAATTACCTCGAGTCCTTCGGCGTACGCTTGCATGATCCCGTACTCGATTCCGTTATGCACCATCTTCACGAAGTGCCCGGCGCCAGCGGGACCGACGCGGCCCCACCCTTTTTCAGGGCCGGGCGCGAGCGTCTGAAAAATCGGCGAGAGCCGCTTCACCACGTCGGCGTCACCGCCGACCATCATGCTGTACCCTTCCGTGAGCCCCCAGACTCCGCCGCTGGTGCCGCAATCGACGAAGTTAATTTTTTTTGGCGCGAGCGCCGCGGCGCGGCGCAGCGAATCCTTGTAATACGAATTACCGCCGTCGATGATCGTGTCGCCCGCCGCGAGCAGAAGCACGAGTTGCTCGATGGTTTGATCGACCGGAGCGCCCGAAGGAACCATCAGCCAGACCGCGCGCGGCGCCTTCAATTGTCCAACGAGCTTTTCGAGCGTGTCCGCGCTGCCCGCGCCTTTTTCCACCACGCGCTGCACCGCCGCCGGATCGCGATCGAGCCCGATCACGCGATGCCCGCCGCGCACCAGCCGCTCCGTCATGAACGCGCCCATCTTGCCGAGACCTATCATTCCGAGTTCCATGAATTTCCTCCCCGCATGAACGATCCAAATCTCACACGAACTTTTAACGCTGCATGGCGCGATCCGCCGTGACGCCGAAGCGCGCCAGATCGTCGCGAAGCTGCGCGACGTTTTGAAACAAAATCGTATTCATGCCCATTTCGCGCGCGCATTCCAGATTGAGCTCGCGATCATCGATCAGTATGCACTCCCGCGGCGATCGCTGCGTGATTCGCAGCGCCAAATTATAAATTTGCGGACCCGGTTTGCGTACGCCCAGGTAACACGAACTGAAAAACGCCTCGAAATAATCGCGTAGATGAAACGTATGGATCCGGTACTCGTTGATTTCCGTGGATTCGTTGTTGAGCGCGGCCACGATCCAGCGCCGCGTCGCGGCGAGTTTGCCCAAGAAGTCCAGCGACTCGGAAAACGGCTGCGACTGCGCGAACATGAAATCCTTGAATTCCTCGATTGTGTACGCCCGTTCGCGGTAGAAAACCGTGCGTTTCAGATAATCGTCGAGCGAGGCATGGCCGCGCTCGAATGCGTCGAGCATCAGCTCGTGACGATCCTCAAAATCCGCCCAGTCGAGGTGAAACTTCTCCACCGCTTCGCGGCGCGACGCGCGATCCCAGCCATTCGTAAGAATCACGCCGCCGTTGTCCCAAAACAACGTATTCACGTCCGTCATGAAGTGTCCCTTGACGCCTCCGAATCCCGCAAAATCATCGAGCTTCTGGCAGAGCCGCCCGCGCGAGTGGCGCTTTCCATTATCCTCGCGCGGCTCGCGGCGTAGAAGCGGAATTCTCGCGCGCGGCCACGCTCGCGAAGTAAGATGAAGCCGCGGAGCCGGCGGATGCGAAGCGCTCGAAGCGAGCTCACGGTGTTTACGATCGGCCATTCCACGCGGACGGCCGCGGAATTCATCGGACTCTTGCAAGCGCACGGAATCAAGCAGCTCATCGATATTCGCACGATTCCCAAATCGCGCCACAATCCGCAATTCAATGGCGATGCTCTGGCGTCGTCACTCCGATCCGCGGGAATTCGCTACGTTCACTTGAAAGCGCTCGGCGGGTTGCGTCACGCGCGCAAGGACTCCCTGAATCTCGGCTGGTACAACGCGAGTTTCCGCGGCTTCGCCGATTACATGCAGACTCCGGAATTTGCTGCCGCGCTCAATCGCGCCATCAAGCTCGCGGAGCAGCGCCCGAGCGCGCTGATGTGCGCCGAAGCGGTCCCGTGGCGCTGCCATCGTTCGCTCGTTGCCGACGCGCTGCTCGTCCGCGGCGTGCGCGTCCTGCACATCACCAGCAAGGCCCCGCCGAAGCCGCATTCGCTCACGCCCTTTGCGCGCGTCAACGGCGATTCCATTACGTATCCGGCAGACTCATCAGAGGGAGTGACGACGCCCATGGCTACATCCGCAAACTCGATTCGCATTCAGCGCGCCTATGAAAAACCGGGAAAATCAGATGGCACGCGCTTTCTCGTCGAACGCCTTTGGCCGCGCGGCGTGAAGAAGGACGCGCTCCATCTGGATGCTTGGCTGAAGGATGTCGCTCCGAGCGCCGAGCTGCGCAAATGGTTTAACCATCAACCCGAACGCTGGCCCGAATTTCAGAAGCGCTATCTTTCGGAGTTACGCGCGAATCCAGAATCCTGGAAACCGATTCTCGAAGCCACGCGCCGAGGCCCAGTTACGCTGCTTTACGCCGCCCGCGACACGGAGCGCAACAGCGCCCTCGTCCTTCAAAAATTCCTCGAATCAAAGTTGAAGAGCAGCGCCAAGGGCGCGTAAGCGCCAGTTCTTTGGGATCGCAAATCGCATCGAAAGTAATCTTATCCGTAAGTGCCCCAGCGGGATATAATTCGAGCCGTTTTGGTGGACTTCTGAGCCGCCGGGCAAAATCCTAGGCGAAACCGAGAGATCCATTGCTGGCCTCTGGCACAAAAATCGGGCCGTACGAAATCCTCGCCGAGATCGGCAAAGGCGGAATGGGAGAGGTGTATCGCGCGCGCGATACAAAGCTGGGCCGCGACGTAGCCATCAAAGTGCTCCCGTCGCTGTTTGCGCGCGATGCCGAACGCATGGCGCGGTTCGAGCGCGAGGCCAAGCTGCTCGCGTCGCTCAATCATCCCAATATCGCCACGATTCACGGCCTCGAAGA
>JASHPG010000067.1 GCA_030038275.1 Candidatus Acidiferrales bacterium
CGCTTCGCGCCGCGGCCGATTGCGCCCGCGCCGGCGCCGGCCACAGCACCACCGCCGCAATCGCCAGCAGCAGGGAACCGCCCGCCGCGAAAAGCCTCCCGCGGCTAATCTTGTCTTTCCGACCGCGAATGAAGGAAGTCATGTATCGAGTCCTCGCTCGAACGAGTTGTGAATCCGCCCGGCAATTTGGTAACGAATTCCGCTTGGCGCTCGCGCCTGAGCCGTGCCGGGTACGGCTGCGGGACATTCTGAGTGGCGGGCGCGAGCATGTCAATCGCGCTCCCGCTGATGCTTCATGTAGCGCCACGCTTCAGCGTGGCGGGCGGCCCGCCCCGCTCAATCGCGCAAACACCAAGATCGTTCTTCGACTTCGCATAAAAATCGCCCGGAAATGCACTCGCGTGCGGATGCCATCGCGCCGATCCCGCTCAGGATTTCCGCGAATCTCCCGCCGCGATTTTGTTTCGTTATCAACCCCAACCCTGCGGCTCGCCAACATTGTGCGAAACAGCAAAGACGTACCTAAAGATACCAGGTGTATACCTGATTGCGGCCGTAACGCCTCGGTATCAGTATCGGTACTCTACCGGCCCGCAACCACGTTTTTGCGCTGCTTCGTATTGCAAGCAAAAAGCCTATTTGCGCGCTTTCCGATGGCGGCGACCTGTAATTTATCACGGGAGGTCAAGCATGCTCTTGGTGAAAGGAGACGTGTACGTTTGTCAAAATCCGCGCTGCCGTGCTGAGGTTCGCGTCGAAAGGGAATCGATCGACGGCTTCACGAGTCCCATCTGCTGCTGCGGCGCGGAAATGAAGAGAGCCTACGAACCGCCGGCCGTCCGCAGGGTTACACCGACGCCGGAAATCATCGCACTTCTCAAGCAAAAACTAGAAGATGAAAAATAACCGAAATCGCGAAGCCGCGGAATCACCAATAATTCGCAACCATTACGTCAGTTCACGCAAAACAGCCAGAGACCATTCATGTTGGACGGCTTGGGCTTTGTAGCTGGTTTTCTGCTCCTCTCGGTCGGGGCGGCCTTGGTTTACGAGAGCTTTTCCGACACATCGGCAACGTCGCTTCTACTGGCAGGTGCTGTCTTTTTTTCGACCGGTGTGCTGATGCTTTTCCTAATTATGAGAAGCCGGTGGCGAAGGCTGGGCGGCGACGAAGCTTCCCCGCCAGAGATGTCCGTCGATCCGACCGGTAAAAGCGTGCCCGATTCGCTGTCCGCAAAGCCTCCGGGATAACGTTGCTGGACATACGAGCTTTGTCGCCTGCTCCCTTTGCGAAAAGCCTGAGCAAGAACTGTTCCCTAATCGCGAGATTCCCAAAACGGGAATTTAGGTACTATCACCATTTTGTACCTCGACTCTCAACGTCTCTTATGCTTCGATACTAGTAGGTCAAGCTAGGCGCTTGGCCAAGAAAGGAGACAAGGAGACTAGAACAGCCCATCCGAGGAAACCATAAGCGAGCGAACTATCCCACATATCGCGTCCTGCCCGAAGTTTCCTCCAACTCTTCGCCTCCCAAATCAACGGAGATAAAACATGATCAGACGCTATCCGCCCCGCCACCGGGGTCAGTATCAGGACTTCCATTTTTTTGCAGCTGGTGATCCCACCGCCAATATCGAGGCCCAGTTCACCCGTCCGGCCATCCGGCCAGGATTGCCGCCCCCGTGCAGCGGTATGACTGAACGGCAGCCGGCGGCCCAGATCACTCAGTCCACGCCAGCTCAAGAATCGTCGCAAGCACCGCCTGCCGTGCCATTGCCGAAAGCCGTCGCGGAAGTCACTTCCTCGATACCCAGCTTCCCAGATGCGGCGGCTCTGGTCGTGCCACCCGCTTTGGAAAAAGCCATCGAGTTTCTTAACACCGTGGACGATTCAAACGAGCCGATGGCCGCCCCGAAACCTGCTTCGACCACGCCCAAGCCTCCTCGCATCCAAGGGAATAAACCCGCACCATCGCGCAACCGCAAGCGCACGAAACAGCGTGCCGCCTCAGCGCGACCGCAGCCCACTCGTGCGCAGCAGACCCTCGAGGCAAGCCATCACCAGTGCCACTGCAATATCTGCTCTCACCCTGACCGCGCCCACATCGAAGCCGATTTCATCGAGTGGGCCCAACCCTGCGACATCGCCCGTGAATACAACATCAGCCGTGCCTCGATCTACCGTCATGCACGCGCCGTCGGCCTCTTTGCCCGTCGGAGACGCAATCTGAGCTTCGCGTTGAGCCGCGTAATTGAGTGCGTGGATTCCGTCCAGCCCACCGCCGACTCTATCGTGCGCGCCATACACGCCTTGGCTCGCATCAATGATGACGGCGAATGGATCGAGCCGCCCGCCCATGTGATCGTCTCTTCCGGAGGCGTTCGCCGCGAAGCTTCTGCTCCTCCCGCGCGCAGGCCCATCGCCATCTCGCTCGATTCACCCGTCCTCGGGAGCGTACGCGACCTTTCGGGGAACGCCGCTTTGCCTGCACCCGTCGATACGCCATCGCGCGATGCTACCCGAGACACCAATCGAGTAGAAATCGATGCAACTCGTTGAAAACACTCACCGGCGCACACCTCTACCCGAGACACTTCTCGTCTCGGATTCGGGTGCCATTTTCGAGAGCTTTTCCGGGTACCGTTTACCTCGGCAAAGGAAAGGACTCTTCGCGCATGTCGCGAAGAGTCCCGGATTTCTCCGACCGTGTAAGGCGGTGGATCCGGCCGATCCGGCTCGGAGATGCTGACGATGCGTTCTAGTCGATCTGGGCGCGCTGCAAGCGGTCGGAGAAGTCGATGTAGAGGGTTTTCCAGTCGGAGTAAAAGTCGAGGGCGGCGGTGCCGGATTCGCGATGGCCGTTGCCGGTGTTTTTGGTGCCGCCGAAGGGGAGATGAACTTCGGCGCCGATGGTAGGCGCGTTGACGTACACGATGCCGGTTTCCAGATCGCGCTGGGCCTGGAGCGCGTGGTTGATATTGCGCGTGTAGATCGACGCGGAAAGGCCGTACCTCACGTTGTTGGCGATGGAGAGCGCATCGTCGAATGTGTCGAAGGGGATCAGCGAGACGACTGGGCCGAAAATTTCTTCCTGGCAGATGCGCATTTGCGGATCGCAGTCGGTGAAGACGGTCGGCTCGTGGAACCAGCCCTTGGCGTGCGCGGCGTCTTCGAGGCGATGGCCGCCGGTCGCGAGCTTGGCGCGCTCGTCGATGCCGATCTGGACGTATTTCATCACGGTCGAGAGCTGCTGCTCGTTGATGCACGGGCCCATTTGCGTATCGGGATCGAGGCCGTCGCCGACTTTCAGCGATTTGGCGCGGGCGATGAATTTTTCGGCGAAGTGGCGATAGACACCTTTTTGCACGGCGACGCGGCTGGCGGCGGTGCAGCGCTGCCCGGTGGTGCCGAAGCCGCCCCAGAGCGCGCCGTCGATGGCGAGATCGAGGTTGGCGTCGTCCATGACGACGATGATGTTCTTGCCGCCCATTTCCAGATGGCATTTCTTGAAGGTGGGCGCGCAGGCTTCGCTGACGATGCGGCCGATTTCCGTGGAACCGGTGAAGCTGACGAGATCGACTTGGAGATTTTTCAGAATGGGCGCGCCGGCATCGGGGCCGTCGCCGAAGACGACGTTGAGCACGCCGGCGGGGAGGCCGGCTTCGTCGAGCGCCTGCGTCAGATTGAAGGTGGAAAGCGGCGTGTCTTCGGCGGGCTTCAGCACGGCGGTATTGCCGCAGACCAGGGCGGGCATGCACTTCCACGAAGGAATCGCCATCGGGAAATTCCACGGCGTGATCAGGCCGGCGACTCCGGCGGGCACGCGGACCGAGCTAGCGGTTTTGTTGGGCAGCTCGGAAGGCGTGGTGTGGCCGAACATGCGTCGGCCTTCGCCGGCCATCAGGTAGGTCATGTCGATGGCTTCTTGCACGTCGCCGCGCGTTTCGGCGAGTACTTTGCCCATTTCGCGGGTCATGTCGCGCGCGAATTCTTCCTTGCGGCGGACCAGAATTTCGGCGGCGCGAAACAGAATTTCGGCGCGCTTGGGAGCGGGCGTCAGGCTCCAGCCGCGGAAAGCGGCGCGGGCGGCATCGACGGCGGCGGAGACGTCTCCGGAGTTCGAGGCGGGGAAGGTGCCGACGAGTTCGTCGCGATTCGCGGGGTTGCGGTTTTCCATGCCCTTGCCACCGCACGATTCCACCCATTCGCCGTTGATGAAATTTTTGTAAACGCGAGGAGCGAAAGCGGTGGCCATGGCGAAACCTCCTGCAGACTGCTGATGACGCGTGGAATCCGTCCGGCGGACGTACGCGCCGTGGCGAGCAAAACAAGCGTAGCAAGCGCGGAGAGAGCGGGTCAATGGAACGCAAGCGGAGATGGCCAACGGCGGGAGCAAGCTCCCGCACTCCACAGCCGCATTCGGACCTGGCGCGCGGGACAATTTTCAAGTTCGCGGCGCCGGAGGGGCGGGGAATTGTTAGACTGCTTGGTCGGAAATCCTAGGGAAGGAGTTTTAGATGCAAAGGTCCTTAGCTGAGGTTCGCAGGCTGCCAGTGGTTTGCGCGTTGATTGTGGCGGCGATGGCGTTTGCGGCGCCGGGGCGCGCGCAGGAGGGCGTTGGAGGCACGATCGACAACGCCGGCAGTTCGGCGAACCTCGGCCAGTTACCAAACATTTTGAAGGGCGTGAATTTCGACCAAGATCTTGGCGCGCAGGTGCCGCTGGACGCGAAATTCGTGGATGCGAGCGGCAAAGCGGTGACCCTAGGCGATTATTTCGGCAAGAAGCCGGTCGTTTTGATCCTGGCGTATTACAAGTGCCCGCTGCTTTGCCCGGAAGTGCTGCACGGCGCGGCGGAATCGTTCAAGAAGATCAGCTTTCGTATCGGCGCGCAGTACAACGTGGTGACCATCAGCATCAATCCGAAGGAAGGGCCGGACCTGGCGGCGAAAGAAAAGAAATTGTACGTCGGAGTGTACGGCGACCCGGAGGCGGCGTCGGGGTGGCATTTCTTGACGGGCACGCAGCCGGAAATCAAGCGCGTGGCGGGCGCGGTGGGCTTCCATTACAAATACATTCCGCAGCTCGATCAGTTCGCGCACGCGGCGGGAATCGTGGTGCTGACGCCGCAAGGGAAAGTGGCGCAATATTTTTACGGCATCAAGTACCGGCCGGAGGATTTGCGGCTGGCGCTGGTGCAATCGTCGCAGGAGAAGATCGGGTCGGTGGTCGATCAGGTGCTGCTATTTTGCTGCACGTACGATCCGGACACGGGAAGATATCACGCGCTGATTTTCCGGGTGTTAGCGATTTGCGGCGCGATCACGATCGTGGTAGTCGGCGGCGGCTTGTGGTTTCTTTTCAGGATGGGCGAAAAGAACCGGCAGGACGCGCAGGCGGTGTAGCGCGCGAGTGATTCGTCGAGTGGTTCGTTCGCGAGAGTTTGATTCCGGCAGCGCGGCTTAGGATTAGTGCTGAGCGGCGGCGGGCTTTGAGGCGGATGCCGGGCCGGAAGCGGTGGAAGGAGCGATGGCCGAGGCTCCGGATGCACCTTCTCCGCCGCTGGAATTTGCGCTGCTCGCGGCCGCTACTGTAGATGTCGCTGAGGCGGGTTGCGCGCTGGTTGAAGTAGTGGCGGCGGATTGCATTGGAGCGGCAGCGCCGGCCGGATTCGCGGAGCTAGATGGCTTTTCCGGTTTGGCGGTTACCGGCGGCATGGAAGATGGCGCCCCGGCGGGCGCTCCCGTAGAAACCTTTGGAACCACGGGCCTCGGCGCGGCGACTCCCGCGATATCAGAACCCAATCCCAATTTTTGCAGCGTGGGCGCATCGAGTTTTCCGGTGGCGTCGATGTTGTTGGCGGACTGGAATTTCTGGACCGCTGCTACCGTGTCCGAATCCCATTTGCCGCTGGGATCGCCCTGGTAGTAGCCGCCGCGGGCGAGCGCGGTCTGGATTTGAGTGATGCGCTCGGGCGTCGGACCTTTCGGAAGAACGACGCGGTGGTGATAACGGCTGCGGCGCGCGTAGCGGCGATGGGTGTAATGATGCGTTCTCGATCGCGATGCGTGCGTTGTGTGAGTGGCATGAGTCGTATGCGCGGCAGGCTTTGCGGTATGCGCGGGCGCGGATTGCGTCGTTTGGCGCGCGTATCGCACGGTGCGATAGCTGGCGTGAGCGCTGCGTTCGCGCGGGCGGCGAATCTTAGGTTTCGTGGTGGTGGCGTGCGCGGCGCAGGCTACCAACAACGATGCGATGATTGCGATCCAGCGAACCGGGTTTGTCATATCAGTCGTCCAGCGCCGCAAGCGACGCTCGCCCTTCGGATTTTAAGCCCGCGAGAACAGCTGTTGACTTCATTATCCGCGCCCGGGTTCTCAACTCAAGCCGCGAGTGGAGCAGCGGAACGTAACAGGCAACCGGGGCGCGCTCCAAAGACTGGGCCGACTCTCTGATCCCATACGTCGCGGTCTTCGGCTTCGCTCGGGGTAAAAAGCCGCGGCCAGCAAATTCTTTACTGGGGCGACGGAATCTGGCCCGCAAGAAACAGAGTGAGCCAACTGCCGGAACTGGGATCGCGGTGCTCGACCTTGAAGAGCACGTCGTCGCCGGCTTTCAGCTTGGACATTTGCGCGTGGTAAGCGGCTATCGAAGCGATTGGCGCATGATTGATTTCGACGATCACGTCTCCGCGCTGGAAGCCGGTATCTTCCGCGAAGGTGGCGGGTTCGACTTCCGTCACCAGGACGCCGGTGAGCTTGCCGATGCCGAGCTTTGAGGAGAGATCGGGAGTGAGTTGCTCGACGTGGAGCCCGAATTGGCCGGGCTCTTGCGGCTGACCGGGCTGCGAATCGGAATCCTGCGCGGCCTCCGGGAAGAGCTTGTCGCGGTCGGCGACGGAAACGGAAACTTCCCTGGCCTGCTTATTGCGCACGAACTGAATGGTGACGGAGCGGCCGATGGGAGTCTGCGCGATGGGACCGACCAGTTCGTTGCCGTTGTGCACGGGCTTTCCGTCCACGTTGGTAATCACATCGCCTGGCTTGAGGCCGGCTTTATCGGCGGGGCTGCCCGGTTCGATCTTTTCGATCACGATTCCATACGGCGCGCCCAACTCCTTCATCAGGATGGGATTTTCGCTGTTTTCGTCCTGGAACGTGACGCCGATGGAGCCGCGCGTTACTTTGCCGTGGGTAACGAGCTGGTTGTAAATGTTGATCGCGGTGTTGGAGGGCAGGGCGAAGCCGACACCTTCAAAGCTACCCCTGCCGGTGTAAATGGCGGTGTTGATGCCGATCACCTCGCCATTCATGCTGACGAGCGGACCGCCGGAGTTGCCCGGATTAATGGCCGCGTCGGTTTGGATGAAACGCTGGAACTGCGTGCCCGCGGCGCGGTCTTTTGCGCTGACGATTCCCGCGGTAACGGTGGAATTCAGGCCGAAGGGGCTGCCGAAGGCGAGAACCCAATCGCCGACCTGCACGCTTTCGGAATTGCCGAGCTTGGCGATGGGCAGATCGCGTCCCGCGTCGATTTTAATGACAGCGAGATCGGTGTCCTTATCGAAGCCGATGACGCGGGCGCCGTAATGCATTTCATCGCCGTCGAGGCTAACGCGGATTTTGGTGGCGCCATCGATCACATGATCGTTGGTCAGGATGAAGCCTTTGCGATCAACGATCACACCGGAGCCGAGGCTTTTTTCCGCGTCGGGAGCATTATCGGGCGAGTTGAAAAAGCGGTCGAAGAAATTGCTGAAAGGAGTGCCGCCATCAAAGTCGTCAGGATTCTTTTCGCCCTTGGGCCGTTCGATCACTTGCGTGGTGGAGATGTTGACGACGGCCGGCTCAAGATTTTTTGAAATGCTGGAGAAGACGTTCGAAAGCGTGACCGGCTCGGGGATGGTGAGCAACGCCGCGCCGCTTGAGGCTTGCGCGCGAGTGGCCAAAGTGTGGCCAGGAATGATCGTTCCGATGAGAATGCCGATGCCCAGCGTGCAGCCGACCAGGAAACCGGCGACGACCTTGCGGCGTCTCGCCCAACTCCAAAGTTCCCGCAACTCGACTCCCATCCCGGCGCTCCTTTGGGCAGGTCGGAGGTCAAAAGCGAAGTATAGCACCCATTCGCACCGCGCAAGTTCAGCGAGAGGCGAATTTGCCGTGAGGAATAATTGAAGGGGTGACGGAAACCCGCACCTTCATTCCGCTTTCCATTCGCTCGGATTCGGATAGAATGCGTGGCCAGCGGCGTCCACGAACGGGTAACGCTGGACCGCCAAACACCTGCCTTGGCTATGGGGATTCGTTCGCAAGATGTGATTTTGAGGAGGCGCTTTGCGCGGACGCGTTGAAGCGTGCGGGCGACAGGAGTATCGGCGTTTAGGTGCTCTCGGCCCAAAGGGCTGGGCACAGCATGCTCTGCCCCTGCGCGTAAAACGAGTAGCACCGGACGCTGCGTTGGTGGGTGTGACAGGAGCGGGGCTGGGCTGGGGCTAAACCCAGAGAGCTTCACCCCTAAGCTGGTTCCACCGGGAACGCGGCGTTCCGCGCAGAGGAGGGCGTTTGGCCGATGGGCGTAAGGGAGTAGCGGCGTGTACGCGCTCTCGGACCAAAAAGGCCGGGCACAGCATGCTGTGCCCCTACGATGGGAATTAGCGACGCGGTAAATTTCCAGGCGCAGGCGAGGCTGCGAGAGAAAGGACGCGATGGAAAATTCCACTGAAGGCCGCGGTACGAATTCCGATCGAGGCGCAACGCCAGTTGGCGACCCTGTGAGCGAGATTCTGAAGACCAGCCAGACGATCGCGGTGGTAGGACTTTCGAGCCGGAAGTTTCGTCCGAGCTACGGCGTGGCGGAATACTTGCAGACGGCAGGCTACCGGGTCATTCCCGTGAATCCGTCCGAGACGGAAGTGCTGGGCGAGAAATGTTACACGCGGCTAGAGGACGTTCCCGAGCGCGTGGACATTGTGGATATTTTCCGGCGCTCGGAATTCGTTCCGGAAATCGTGGAAGCGGCGATTCGAATCGGAGCGCGGGCGGTGTGGATGCAGGAAGGCGTGATGCACACGGAAGCGGCGGAACGCGCGCGGCGGGCGGGATTGTTCGTGGTGATGGACGCGTGCATTTTGAAGGAGCACATCAAGAGATTTCGTTTGCAATAGGGCATAACCGGGGCTCGAATTTCCTCGCTATTCCGCGATTCGCATTAGAATCACGCCATGTCGCAGCCACTCGAAACGCGACGCACAGTTAGTCTCGCCGGTGGCGGGATCGATATCAGCTCGCTTGCGAAAGGATCCTATGAGATCGAAACCAAAGCGACCGATTCCGCAGGCGAGAGCACTTCTTGGAGTTCGGCAGAGTTTACCGTTCAGTAGGCTCCGCAAACCTGCCGCCCTAAAGGGCGCCGCTACACAACCGTCTCATAAATCGGACTGGAGGCGGGACGCCGAAAGAGAGCGACTACGGACCACAGCATGCTGTGCCCCTACGTGGGCTCGGCGATACGGTGCGGGAGAGTGAGCGACGACATTGCGAGAATCCGCGTTCGCGTGCCGCGCTGAAGCGAGCTTCGCGAAGAAATAGCGGGAGCAAGCTCCCGCACTCCACACGGGCGACGTGCGACGCAGCACACCCAGCGGCAGTAGAAGCGCGGTCGCGATATGGGTTGCAGCCGCTTGCGTTAGGATGAGCGCGGCCTGGAAGGAGCGGCGAGGGCCACGGCCGATTCGGAGGTGAGGTACAGGAACGTAAAGGTTTCCTGGAGGTAGAGGCGGACGTGGGTGTCGGTGTGGCTCAAATAGCCGATGGATGCGTCCTGGCCGATGTGAAGATCGAGGTCGCCGCCGCGGGTGGTGACCACAAAAGCGCCGTCAATGGCCGGCGCCCAAATGATTTTGCCTTCGACGAGGCGCTTGACGTGTTCGAGGACGGGATAGCCGTAGTCGCTGGTTTCGGCGAGCTCCGTATAGGCTTGTGCTCCGAGCAGAATGGAATAGGGGCCATTAACGCCGACGAGGCGCAACTGGCTTAGGGCCTGCGCAAAGGCTTCCGGATATTTGCGGACGTCTTCGGGGAGAGATTTCCTGGGATTGCTGGTGCCCTGGCGAACGCCGGTAATTCCGGCGGCGCTGTAGCCTTCGAAAATCGCACGATCTTCGGCGAAGGCGAATTTTTGGGCGGCGTCTTTCGCGGGCTGCCAGTCGGAATCGTTGGCGCCGCGCTCCACGTCGTCGATCATTTGGCGTTCGAGATCGAATGGAACGCGCAGTTCGACAAGCGCCTTGGCTTCACGCTGATGGGAGATGACGCCTTCTCCGGCGGATGCGATCCCGCGCAGGTGGCCGGTGCCGACGGCGGAGAGCGCCGATCCAGCGGGGCCGTGGACGTCGGCGACACGGCGGCCAGCGAGATAGCGCTTGAGCGTCCGCGTGGTTTCTTCCTCAATTTGAGCCCATGCAGCATCGGAAACGGGCGCCAGCTCGCGATGCAGGTTATTCACAGGAGTTTTCTCCTTTCAGGGAACCGATGCCGAGCGAACCATCTTTCGATGGCGCGCTACTAGTTTTAACAGGAAGCGAATCCGAGGCCAACGTCCGCGCGTTTGAGGAGGCGGACGCAGGCTGGTCAGGAGCGACACTATCAAGGAAAGTGGCGGTCGGCACGAAAAACAGATTTCCGGTGACCGCGGTGCTGAAGTCGAGGATGCGGTCGTAATTGCCGGGCGGACGGCCGACAAACATATTTTCAAGCATCTGTTCGATGGTGCGGGGCGAGCGGCTATAGCCGATGAAATAGGTGCCGAACTCCGCGTGGCCGGGGCGGCCGAAGGGCATATTATCGCGGACGATTTTAATCTCTTTGCCGTTCTCTTCGATGGTGGTGAGCGCGTTGTGCGCGGAGGAAGGCTTGACGGAATCGTCGAGTTCGATATCGGAGAGCTTCGTGCGGCCGATGATTTTTTCCTGGGCTTCGACGGGCAATCGGTTCCAGGCGTTGAGATCGTGGAGATACTTTTGGACGATGACGTAGCTGCCGCCCGCGAACGATGGGTCCTCTTCGCCGATAAAGACGGCGTCCGCCTCCGTGCTGCCGGCCGGATTTTCGGTGCCGTCCACAAAACCGAGGAGGTCGCGATTATCAATGTAGCGGAAGCCGTGGACTTCATCGGCTGTGGAGACGGCGCCCGCGAGCCGCGCCATGATCTGAGCGCCAAGCTCAAAGCAGAAGTCCATGCGCTTGGCCCGGATGTGGAAGAGCAGGTCGCCAGGCGTAGAAACGGCGTGGCGTGGGCCGGAGCGAATCTCCCGGAAGGGATGCAACTCCGCGGGACGCGGCAATCCGAAGAGGCAGTCCCATGCACCTGAACCGATGCCCATGATGCAGGAGAGGCCTGCTTCAATGTCGCGAAAGCCGACGGAGCGCACCAGAGCGGATAAATCGGCGCAAAGAGAAAGGACGGTGGAGCGATTCTCGTCAGACGAGTTGATGGTAACGACGAGAAAAATGGCGGCGCGCGTGAGCGGCAAGGATACCGGCTGTGAAGTGATGGCGCCAGCAGCTGCCGAAGGCTGAGCGTTGATTGAACTGGATGTCATCGTTCGTATTGTCGTCGCGTTGCTATAAGAATCCGCTTTGCGGACGCCGCCTGCCGCATAAGAATCAAGGATTCGACAGCTTACCATCGTGCTCGGAGAATCGTCCACGAGCGGTCTTCGCTATTCGAGGGGGAAGATTTTGAGGATGCGCTTGCCGGGTTCGGTGACGGCGAGGGAGTAGCCGTCAGGAGAGATTTGGAAGGCGTGATATTCCAGGTCATGCAGGGCGGGAGTGAATCTGCCGTCTTCCAAGCCGATCCAGACGAGATCGTTCGATTCCTCTAGTTTTCCGCGCTTCAGCAGGATGCGCTCTTCATCGTGATCGAACTGAAAAAATCCGAGGCCGGCGTTGACGCGCAGGAGCTTCGAGGGGTTGTTGACGTTAACGATCTCGATGGTGTCGCCATTCTCGAAAAATCCGACTTTCTGGCCGGAGGGCGAAACGGTGAGCGAGCTCTGGTAGCCATCGAGCGGGGCGAGAGGCGTGACGGTCTGCTTGAGCAGATCGAGTTCGACGAGGTAGAGGCCACCCTGAACGGTGATGTCTTCGCCGACGGCGAAGGCGCGGCTGCGAGGCGCGTCCCAGGCGACGGCCTGGAATGAGTGGCCTTCGAAGAGTTTCGTTGTGACGCCATCGGATGGACGGACGCTCATAAGCTGCGCGCCGTCAGTGTACGCAACAGTTTGATCGCCGGCGAGCCAAACGGCGTTGGTAGCGCGATCGATGAATTGCGACTTGGCGCCGGAGACTTGAATCAGGCGGCCATCGGAATCGAACAGGGCCACGGCGTTGCCGCCGGGAGCCGACTTGGGCGGCGGCGAGTAATCGTCGTCATCTTGATTATCGTCGTCGGAATCGTCGCGCTTCTTGACTTTCTTGTGCTGCTTTTTTTCTTCGATCTCCTCTTCTAAACGCGGAGGGAGCGGTTGGAGCGTGAGATTGACGGCGATGCGCTTTCCATCGGGAGACCAGGAAAAGGAGCGGACGGTATAGCCCTCGAGCGGCGGCGCGGGGATGAAATGGTCCGAATCGACAATGCGATTGATCTTGCCGTTGGATGTGGCGATGAAAATGTCGTCGCGTTCGAGGATGTATTTCTTGATGAATTTCAGGTGCGGGACGGAATAGACGATGTCGTTTTGCGGCGAGATGGCGAAGGCGCTGCAATCCTGGTCGATGATCGCTTTGGGGACGTTCTGCGCGCGAAGGGTGGGAACGAGAAGCAATGCGGTTACAGCCGCGGCGAGCAGGAAACGCGCGGCGCTCGGACGCCGGACAGTTTGCAGCGGACGGCTCACGTAGCCGCGCAGCGGAAAATGTGAAGCGTCAGCGGTCATCAGTCTGCGGGGTCCGAGGATGTTTCTTTTGGATTCGGCGGATTTCTTCCAGGCGCCGGCGGATGCGAGCTTCAAAACCCTGGTCGGTAGGATGGTAATAGGTTCGGCCAAGCAGGCTCTCGGGCAGGCAGGTCATGTCGGTTACTTTTTCTTCCGCGTCGTGCGCGTATTGATAGCCTTTGCCGTAGCCGACGTGGCGCATCAGCCCGGTGACCGCATTCCTAAGATGCAGCGGAACGGGTTCCGCGATGGTTCGCTGCAAATCTTCCTGAACCGCTCCGTATCCAGTGTAAAGGGCATTGGATTTCGGCGCGAGCGCGAGATAGACGGCGGCTTGCGCGAGCGCGAGATAGCCCTCGGGGGGGCCGATGAACTCGAAGGCTTCCTTGGCGGCGATGGCGACGGCCAAGGCGCCGGGTTCGGCGAGGCCAACGTCTTCGCTGGCCATGCGAACCATGCGGCGAGCGAGGTAGAGCGGATCTTCGCCGGATTCAAGCATGCGGGCGAGCCAGTAGAGAGTGGCGTCTGGATCGGAATTGCGGACAGATTTATGCAAAGCGGAGATGAGGTTGAAATGCTCTTCGCCGGCTTTGCCGTAGGGCAGGAGCTTTTTTTGCAGGACGTCTTCGAGGCGCTCGCTGGAAAGGACACGGCGCCCGGCGGAATCGGGCGGAGTGCCGAGGACGAGCGCTTCGAGGGTGTTGTAGGCGGAGCGGGCGTCTCCATTGGCGAGCACGGCGATGCGGTCGAGAATTGCGGCGCCGGCTTCGACATGTTCGTTGCCGAGGCCGCGAACGGGATCGGCGAGCGCTTTTTGCAGAAGCGCGACGATTTGTTCGGTGGAGAGCGGGCGAAGAATGTAAACCTTCATGCGCGAGAGAAGCGGAGCATTGACTTCAAAGGAGGGATTTTCGGTGGTGGCGCCGATCAGGAGAATGTTTCCGGCTTCGACGTGCGGAAGGAAGGCGTCCTGCTGGGCGCGATTGAAGCGGTGGACTTCGTCCACGAAGACGATGGTGCGGCGGCCGTAACGGTGCGCGGCTTCGGCCTTGGACATGGTGTCCTTAATTTCCTTGATGCCGGAGAGCACGGCGCTGAAGGGGACAAAGTCAGATTTGGTTCGCTTGGCGATGACGCGCGCGAGGGTGGTTTTGCCGCAGCCGGGAGGGCCCCAGAAGAGCATGGAGCCGAGATCGTCGCGCTCGATCTGCACGCGGAGAGGCTTGCCGGCGCCGAGCAGGTCTTCCTGGCCGACAAATTCGTCGAGGGTTTGCGGGCGCATGCGGTCGGCGAGCGGACGGCCGGCGGAGGATTCGTCTTGCGGCTCGATGGCGTGGAATAGGCTCATGTTCGTTCTACGCGTTACCCGGCGCGCGGCATCACGCTGAAACGCGGGCCTCGGAATGGCGCTGCTTGGCCACTTCGTAAAGAACAATGGAGGCGGCGACGGCGGCGTTCAGCGATTCGACGCGCGAATGGATTGGAATTGCGATCATTGCGTCCGCGGCGCGCTTTACTTCGGCGGAAAGGCCGGAGCCCTCGTTGCCGATGAAAATAGCGGCGGGTTCGCGGAGATCGGCTTCGGCCGAAAGATCGAAATTAGCCGGTGCGTCTGTTGATGCGGCGCTTGTGGCGTAAATCCTGACACCGGCGATGCGCAATTGCGCGAGCAAGACGGGAATCGCCATACCGCGCAAGACCGGCAAGCGAAGCGCAGCGCCCGCCGAAGCGCGCAGAGCCTTCGGCGACCACGGATCGGCCGTGCCACGCGTGGAGACGACGCCTGTTGCGCCGAACGCTTCGGCGGAGCGCAGAATCGTGCCGACGTTTCCTGGGTCTTGGATTTCGGCGAGGACGATCGCTAGCGGCGAAGATTCCCGGACGCCGCCGGGACCGCGCAGAACGTCTTCGAGATTCCAGATGCGCTGGCGGAACAACGCGGCGACGCCTTGGGGCGCTTCGGTGCCGGCGACGCTTTCAAAGAGCTTGTCCGTGGTGCGGAGGATGTGCGAGCGAGAGATGCCGGATTCGGTTTCACCGGCGGCGCGAAGGATCGACTCGGCTTGGCGTTCGGTCGATTCGCTGACGAGCAGAGCCTCGGCTTCGAGGCCGGAACGCAGAGCGTCTTCGATGAGTTTAGGTCCTTCGACGCCGATAGGCTCATTCGCCTTTGGGCCAGAGCCGCGCAGAGCGGCGCGAAAGAGCTTCAGCCATTTGTTGTCGCGACTGGTGATAGCGTTCATTGGAGGCGAAAAAGTTTCGCTCGGGCGAAAATCCCTTCCGCAAGGCTATCAAACAGTGGAGGTTGCGTAAACGGGCAGAGGTGGAGGAGCAAGAGCGCTGAGAAAAACTGCGCGGTTGTGGCGGTGGTGGGTTACTTTGGATTTTGATCGCTTGTGTGCGATCAAGAAAATTCAAACTGACCCAGGTTGTGGCACGAGTATTGCTATGGTGCTGAAGGTATGGTACTTTGCGCTGGAACGCGGCTGAGTCTGCCGCCGCGGCCGAACATTTGCCTGTCGAAGTCCTCAAGATCTCGCCGGACGCGCCGGAGCGTCATTTAATAGACTACGCGGCCACGTTTATCAAGCGAGGCCGGGTGGTGGCGATTCCCACCGACACGTTTTATGGGCTTTCCGCCGATCCGTTTAATCTGATGGCCGTGGAGCGCGTGTTTCGCGTGAAGGGACGGCCGGAATCGCAGGCGCTGCCGATCCTGGTGAACTCGATCGAGCAGGCTGTGACGTTGATTCGCGACATGCCCGATCCGTTTCTGACACTGGCGCACAGATTCTGGCCGGGCGCGCTGACGTTGATCGTGGAAGCGACGCACCGGCTGCCGCTGAAAGTGACGGGAAACACGGGGCGCGTGGCGCTGCGCTGGCCGAAGTCGAACATCGCTACCGCGCTGATCGAATCGGCCGAAGGGCCGATCACGGGCACGAGTGCGAATCTTTCGGGGCATCCTTCGTGCAGCAGCGCCCAGCAGATCGTGGCGCAACTGAACGACCGCCTGCCGCTGATCCTGGATAGCGGCGATACCGGCGGGACGCTTGCGTCAACCATCGTGCGCATCGAAGGCGACACATGGAGCGTCGCGCGCGAAGGCGCCATTCCGAGCGAAGAGATCAAGCACGCGTTGAAATAAGCGCGCAACCTGCCGCTTTTCGTTTTCGCGACACCTTTCAATTGAACTTGCCGAGTGCAGCGCTCTCGATTTCCTGATCGAAGCGATGCTGACAAGCTACACGTGCAACGGCTGGGCGTAGGCGATTTTGCCTAGGACGACCGGGCGTTTGGCGCCGGTGGCAGAGGGCAAATTGTTCGCTCGGCGGTGATAGGTTTCGTACGCCAATACCGCGAAAGCGAACGCTTCCTTGGCTTCGACAGGGACACCGAAGCGATCGGCTGAGACGACTTCGATGCCGGGAAGGGCAGCGGCGAGCTGCGCGATCATGAGCGGATTGCGCGCGCCGCCGCCGGTGACAACGAGTTCGTTAATTTTTGCGCGGGGCACGATGAAGCGTCGAAATGCGTCGGCGATGGAGAGCGACGTGAACACAGTAGCGGTGCGAACGAGGTCGGCGGGGCCAGCGTGGTGCTGCTTGCCCCAGGCGAGCAGATCATGCACGTATGCGGGACCGAATTGTTCGCGGCCAGCGGATTTGGGCGGCTTTTTGAGGAGGTAGGGGTCGCGCATGAGACGGGCAAGGAGGTCCGGAATGGTGCGCCCGCTGAGAGCGATCTTTGCGTCGCGGTCGAAGGTTTCCTTGCCGCGAGTGATGCGGCTCACCAACGCATCGACGACCATATTGCCAGGACCGGTGTCGAAGGCGAAGACATCGCGCGGGCGCGCACCGGCGGGGATAACCGTGACGTTGGCGATGCCGCCGATGTTGAGGGGCACGCGGCCGAGGCGCTCGTCGCGGTACAGCAGATAATCGACAAAAGGAACGAGCGGAGCGCCTTGTCCGCCGGCGGCCATGTCCGCGGGGCGAAAATCGCCGACGGTGGTGATGCCGGTGCGCTGGGCGATGACGCTAATATCGCCGGTTTGCAGGGTGGATCGATTGCGCAGTTTTCCGGCGATGCGCGCGGCCGCGCCGAGATGAAAAATCGTTTGACCGTGCGAGCCGATGAGCGCGACGTCGTTCACCCGGATGCGCCATTTTTTGCAAGCTTCGAGCGCGGCACGGGCGTATTGCTCGCCGAGAAGAAAATTGAGTTCGCTCAGGTCCGCGGCGGTTGTCGCCTCACCGCCGGCAACGTGGAGGATTCGTTCGCGCAGGTACGCGGGAAAGGGGACGTGATGATGCGCTTCGAGCCGCGCGGATAAATTGGGAGGCGCACCCGATATCAGGACCGATGCCACATCGATGCCGTCAACGGACGTGCCAGACATCATGCCGAGGACGCGCATCGGATTTTCGCGCTTTTTCGCCGCAGCCATTCGACGGTCGCTCACTCGGTGCTCACTGGAGCTGTTTCTGCAGAGCGGCAAGAAGGTTGAGGGCTTCGAGCGGCGTCAGCGCGTTCAGATCGGCGCCGCGCAGGGCTTCCAGGACGGATTGGTCCAGGGCGGTGAAGCTGGTCTGCTCGGGCGCGGGCGGGATCGCGCCGGGCGAAAGTTCCTTGGTCAGATTTTCCTCGCTGCGTTCGTGACGGCGAAGGATTTCCCTGGCGCGCGCGATCACCGCGCCGGGCAATCCCGCGAGGCGCGCCACTTCGATTCCGTAACTTTTGCTGGCGCTGCCGGATTCGACGCGGCGGAGAAAGACGATTTCGCCTCCACTTTCATGCACCGCGACGTGGACGTTTTTCACGCCGGGAAGCAATTGATCGAGTTCGGTGATCTCGTGATAATGCGTGGCGAAAAGCGTGCGCGGGCGCGCGCCGGAGTGCAACGCTTCCACGACGGCCCAGGCAATCGAGAGACCGTCGAAAGTAGCCGTGCCCCGGCCGACTTCGTCCAGCAGGACAAGACTCGCGGGCGTAGCCGTATTGAGGATGGCGGCGACTTCGCTCATTTCGACGAGGAAAGTGGAACGGCCGCGCGCGAGATTGTCCGACGCTCCGATGCGCGTGAAGATGCGGTCGATCAGCGGCAATCGCGCCTGCGCCGCGGGGACGAACGAGCCCATCTGCGCCATCACGCAGATCAAGGCCGCCTGGCGAAGATAGGTGGATTTGCCGCCCATATTCGGGCCGGTGATCAGCAGCAAGAATTGCGATTCGTCGCTGAAGCAAAGATCGTTGGGCACGAAGCGCTCGCCGCGCTGTTCGACGAGCTTTTCGATCACGGGATGGCGTCCGCCGGCGACGAGCAGATCGCCGCGTGGCGCAGCGAGCGCGGGAGGTTTTTCGGTGAAGCTCGGGCGAACGTAATTGCGGGAAGCGGCGAGATGGGCGAAATTCGCGAGAACATCGACTTGCGCAACGGCCGAAGCGGTACGGCGCAAGCGAGCCGCTTCGCGCGCGATTGACTCGCGCGTCTCGATGTATAGGCGACGCTCGATTTCGAGGACACGCTCCTCGGCGGAAAGCACCTTTCGCTCGTGTTCGCGAAGTTCGGGAGTGGTGAAGCGCTCGGCATTGGCAAGCGTCTGCTTGCGTTCGTAATCGGCGGGAACGAGGGGCAGATTGGGCTTGGACACTTCCATGTAATAGCCGAAGACCTGGTTGTAGCGGATTTTCAGCGAGGCTATACCGGTGCGCTTGCGTTCGCGGTCCTCCATGGCAGCAATCATCTGCCGACCGTTTTTCAGCAAGTCGCGCAGTTCGTCGAGTTCGGCGTTAAAACCACGGCGGATCGCGCCCGGTTCATTTAAGACGGCAGGCGGTTCGTCCGAAATGGTGCGAACGATCAGGTCGCGGACGTCGGCGAGTTCGTCCATTTCCTCGCGAAGAGCGGCGATGCGCGCGGAGGAGGCTCGCGCTGGCGATGTTGCCAAGGATGTTTCGGAACCACCAGCGGCAGCGGCGGCGCTCATGCACGCAGGCAGCAGGGAACGAATGACCGGGATTTGTTCGAGCGTTTGTCGAAGGGCGAGCAGATCGCGCGGCATGGCGGCGCCGAGCGTGATCCGGCTGGTGAGGCGCTCCAAATCGAGAATGGCTTCAAGTTGCTTGCGGATCTCCTCGCGCGCGATGGTTTGCGACTTGAAAGCCGCAACGGCGTCGAGGCGGGCTTCGATTTCGTCGAGGGCGATTTCCGGACGCAAAATCCACGAGCGCAGCAGGCGCGCGCCCATGCCGGTGCGAGTTTCGTCGAGCGCTTGCAGAAGAGTGGCGGATTCATCGTCGCCCGAGGCCGGCTCGATCAGCTCCAGGTTGCGAACGGTGACCTGGTCGAGCAGCATCGCGTGCTGCTGATCGTAGTAGGCAAGGCGGTCGAGATGCTCGAGACCGGCACCTGCGGGGCGCAGGCTCGGCTGCGCAGCGGCATCTTCAGGACGGCGCGCGCCGATGGCGGACGTCTCGTTGAGGTAATGAACGATTGCGCCCGCAGCAGCGATGGCCAGCGGATGACCGGCAAGACCGAAGCCATCGAGTGCGGCCACGCGGAATTGCTGTTCGAGCTTTCGCGCGGCGTAGGTGGCTTCAAAGATCCAATCATCCATGCGCGTTTCCACCGCGCCGGTGGTATCGATTTCGGAAGGCGCGGCATCGGGAAAGAGCGTGGCCGGGCGCGGAAGCAGGATTTCGCGCGGACGAAGGATTTCCATCTCGTCGCGCAGGCGCGCTTCGGCTTTTTCGCCGCGGAATTCTGTGGCGCGAAATTCGCCGGTAGATAGATCGACATAAGCGAGCCCTACGGCTGATCCGATTGATTCGGGTGATTCGCCACTGCTTCCACCGCGGCGGGCGACCTTGCCGCGAGCCACTGCGGCGAGGAAATTGTTCTCCTTCGGCTCGACGAGCGATGCCCCCGTAGCCGTTCCGGGGGTGATCACGCGGATCACTTCGCGGCGGACCAGCTTTTTGCCGGAGCCTGGCACTTCCATCTGCTCGCAGATAGCCACTTTGTGGCCGGCGCGAATCAGGCGAGCGATGTAGTTTTCGGCGGCGTGGTAGGGCACGCCGCACATGGGCACGGCTTGGCCCTTTTCTTTATTGCGCGCGGTGAGAGTGATTTGCAGGATCCGCGAGGCGACCACTGCATCGTCGTAGAAAAGCTCATAGAAGTCGCCCAAGCGGAACAATAGTAGAGCCGTGGGATGCTGCTTCTTGACGGCGTGATACTGCTGCATCAGCGGTGTAGCAGGTTCGTCCATGGAACGCGCGCAAAACGGGCGGCAGGGAAACGATTATGCGGACTGGCGCAAGGATTGGCAACAGAGTTCGTGGGTTGGAGGGCGTGGCTTTGGAGGGGGCTCTATACTCGGCGGATGGCGAAGTCATGGCATGAGGGGCGGGAGATCGAAGTGAAGCTGCGAGTCAAGGACGTTTTAGCGATGGCACGCAGGGTCGTGGCGCTTGGGGCGACTTCGGAGGGCCGCGTGCGCGAACAGAATACGCTATACGACTCCCCGGATTCGTTTTTCCAGCGCAGGGGAAGGCTGCTTCGCGTCCGAATCGAAACACCGGCCGGTTCCGGCGGCATTCGGACGGGCAAACAGGCCGCTGTGGTGACGTTCAAGGCGCCAGCGCCGGGAAAGCCGAACACCCGCTATAAAGAGAAGCTCGAATGGGAAGCGCCCATCGAGCATCCGGAGGAATGGGTGCGGCAGCTTCGGTCACTGGGATTCAAGCCTGGATTTGAATACGAGAAGTACCGCAGTTCGTTCCGGCTGTCGGGCGTCCAGGTGTGCCTGGATGAAACCCCGATAGGAGATTTCCTCGAACTGGAAGGCGGTCCGGCAGCCATTGACCGGGCCGCGCGGCGGCTTGGCTATTGCCCGAGCGACTACATTCGCGCCACGTATTGGGACCTGTACGCGGCCAATTGCGCGCGGCGCGGCCAAAGACCGCGCCATTTGCTCTTTCGCGCGTAAAAATTCGCTAACGAAGCAGTCTTTGCTTGACAAAAATCGCATGTCCATTTACTAGTCAAATCTGAGGACAAGCGCAAACAAGGGAATGGAGCGTTCGTCCAATTCGGAGCCTGGAAGCGGTCGCCCTGGCGAAAGCATGAGGTATTTTCAGCCGGGGCCGGGTGCGTTTCCGCGCGTGGTTCAAGGGTTGTCCCGCCCCGCTAGCGGGGATCGGGAGGCGAGGCCCGGCCTGAAATAGCAACGGGGCGGTGACCTTTCTGCCCGTGGCCGGATGCGTCGCCGGTCGCGGGCTTTTTTTATGCCCAGACGCGCGTGAGTGGGCTTGCTCAAGCCCGTGGGGAGCAAGCTTCCGCAGTCCAAAGCTTCCAAACTCCGAAGGATGCCGCGAGGAGTGCCCCATGCTGCATGCCACGGAAATATTTGGAGCCAAGACGTATGACTCGCTCGGCCACTTCGTGGGCCGGGTGAAGGAGATGTTCATCGTACCGGCCGAGCAGCCGAACCGCGTTGCCCGGCTGATGCTCGGGCGCGGCAAGTACCGTCCGCTCATCGCCCGCTACGACCAGATTGAGTCGGTCGCGCCGGGGAAGGTGAAGCTTACGACGGACGAGTCCGCGCTGGAGCTTTACCAGCCGAACGAGGCGTGGCTGGCGGTGCGCAAAGACCTGCTCGACCAGCAGATCATCGACACGAACGGGCGGAAGGTAGTCCGCATAAATGACGTCGATCTGGCAGATCAGCGCGCGAACGGAAACACCGAGCTGCGGGTGATGCAGGTAGATGTGGGCTTGCCAGCCGCGGTCCGGCGGATGCTGCAGGGCGTGGTGCCTCCCATGACGATACGGCGCATCCAGTCAAAGCTGCCGCCGCGCAACATCCGCTGGGAGTTCGTGAACCTGATCGAGCCGAACCCGCTGCGGCGCGTTAAGCTGCGTCTTTCGAGCGATAAGCTGGCGAAGCTGCACCCCGCTGACCTGGCAGATATCGCGGAAGAGCTGTCGCCGGACGAGCGGCAGTCGATCATCGCGTCACTGGACGAAGAGACGGCAGCCGAAACCCTCGCGGAGCTCGATAAGCGCCTCCAAACGCAGATCGTTGAGAAGCTAGATCCGGAAAAGGCGGCGGATATTATCGAGGAAATGAGTCCCGACGCGGCCGCCGACCTGATCCAGAACCTGGAGCCGGAAACTTCGCGGGAAGTGCTGGAGGAAATGGACCACCGAGAAGCAAACGAAGTGGAAGCGCTGCTGCGCTTCGGCGAAAACACCGCCGGCGGAATGATGACCACGGAAATCGTGGTGGTGGGCGAAGACGCCACGCGCGGAGAGGTGGTCGATCATATCCGCTTTCACGAAATTCCCGCGGATCAACTGGATAACGTGGTGCTGATCAATCGCGACGCGGAACTCGCCGGGACGGTCCCGATCGCACGTCTTCTGCTGGCCGATGGCGAGCAGCGCATGGGAGAGATTGCGTCGGAGCCGCTGCTGTCCGTGCTGCCGGATGCGAATGAGAAAGATGTGTTCGAGCTATTCGACAAATATAACTTGCGGACCCTGGTGGTGGTGAACGGCGAGCACTGCCCGATCGGCGCGATCACGGTAGACGACGTGGTGAGCCGCATGAGAGCGAAGCTGTAGCGCGATTTGGAGAGATAGGAAAGAGAGTTGAGCGCCCGGGAAGCATTCACGACGAAGTTTTCAGGACTGGCGGACCGCAGCCGGCAATTTAACCGCCGCACGCGTTCGTGGCGGCGCCGCATTGCCATTTTCCTGGCGGTCGTCGGACCCGGGCTGATTACTTCGAACGTCGATAACGACGCGGGCGGGATCAGCACGTACACATCGGCGGGCGCGCAGTTTGGCTACACGTTGCTCTGGTCGCTGATTCCGATGGCCATCGCGCTGTACGTCAGCGAAGAAATGTGCGCCCGCATGGGCGTGGTGACCGGCAAAGGGCTCTCGGACTTGATTCGCGAGGAGTTTGGGTTCCGGTCCACTTTTTTTGTGATGGTCGCGGCGCTGTTTGTGGATCTGGCCAACACCGTTGCGGAGTTTTCCGGCGTGGCCGAAGCATCGCAGGTGATGCACATCAGCAAATACGTCTCGGTACCGCTGGCGGCGATTGCGGTGTGGCTGCTGGTGATCTATGGGACGTATCGCGCGGTGGAAAAAATCTTCCTGGTGGCGTGCGGATTTTATCTGTCGTACATATTGTCATCATTCTTGGCGAAGCCAAACTGGATGGTGGCGGCGCATCAGACGCTGCTGCCCTCGGTCCATATGACCGCGCCGTATCTGCTGATGCTGATCGGCCTGATTGGGACAACGATCGCGCCGTGGCAATTTTTCTACCTGCAAGCAGGATTCGTGGAAAAGCGCGTCAGCCAACGGCAATACAAGCACGCGCGAACGGACGTGCTGGTCGGCAGCATCTCGTGCATGGTGATCGTGTTTTTCATCATCGTGTGCTGCGCGGCGACGCTGAACGTTCACGGGATGAAGAGCATTTCCAGCGCCGGTGAGGCGGCGCAAGCTTTGATTCCTTTGGCGGGAAAATGGGCTGGTTGGCTATTCGCGTTCGGTTTGCTGAACGCGTCTCTTTTTGCGGCGTCGATTCTGCCGCTTTCCACGGCGCACGTCATCTGCGAAGGGCTCGGCTTCGAAGCGGGCCTCGACCGCAAATTCAAGGAAGCGCCCTCGTTCTATTCGCTCTACACCATGCTGATCGTGGTTGGAGCGGGAATCATCCTGATTCCCAAGGCGCCGCTTTGGAAAATCCTGATCTATTCGCAAGTGGGCAACGGGTTTTGGCTGCCCGTGGTGCTGATCTTTATTTTGCTGCTGATTAACCGCCGCGATTTGATGGGGCAGCACACCAACAGCCTCACTTTCAACGTGATCGCCTGGGCGATCAGCATCATCATGATCGGCTTGACGCTGGTGCTGGTGTACGCGGCGATCTTTAATCCGGCAGCCGCGGGCTTATCGGGCTAGATATTTGGCGCTTGGCGTAGCTCTTATGACCGGATCACCACGAGCATTTCATTGCCACCACGCTGAAATTCGTATGGCACGCGGCGGACCTCGCAGCGAAAGCCTTCAGAACTGAGTTGTGCGACGAGCGGCGCCAGATGCTGCGAGCGAATCTCTCCGAAATTCGGTAGGACCGGGAAAACTCGAACCTCGCCTGCGACCCGGCATAGTTCCCGAACTGATGCGAGATGGAATTCCAGCGGCAGAAGGTGCGAATACGTGAATAGGAAATGAGAGCAAACGGCTAAATCGAATTCATGGTTGCCAAAAGGGAGTCCCGGCAATTCCGCTGGCAGGTAACGTCCTTCCGCCAAACCACCTGGAAAATCGTCCAAGAACCGTTTTATGGCTTGCATTCGAACTTCGGCGAGACGTTCGATCGATACCATTTCATCCCACACGAAATTCTGTCGAGCCTCGGCGGTTTTGCGCAGGATCATCTCGCGCGTGTCCTCGATACGCCGCGCAATTGCAGGGGCCGAAAACGCGTAAATCGGATCGGCCGATGTCGCGCGGTGCCTTCCGAGATGCATTTCGCAATTGAAGCTCGCAGGACCGCCCGCGCAATCGAGAATCCGTCGGCCGAGGTCTCGTTCATCAAGATCGAACATGCGGATGTATTCGTTGAACGAGCGGCC
>JASHPG010000068.1 GCA_030038275.1 Candidatus Acidiferrales bacterium
ACGAAGGTACGCTTTCCCAATCGAAGCGGGACTGTAGGCACGATACGGAGCTAGACGAATGGGATGTAACTCGTACTCATGTTTAAGAGCGTTAAGCAGACCGAGCGTAGCGCGAACATCCTGACGCGCGTAGCTGATCTCCTTATCGGATATCTTTCCGGTTGGTTCGTGCCCTGTCTTTGTGGCTTTCGAGCCGAACGCATCAATCGCGCTCGATAGCGAATAACTCTTGTCTGTCAGCGCGAACGCCAGTGTGTGCAGATCAAGGAAACGATCACGACGCCATCGATGTTGCTCATCGGTTCGGCGTACAGCAGTAAGTTCAATCTTCTCGGCCACTCCGTTGAGAGGCGCAATCCGAATACGTGGGCGATGATGATTCTCAATGTTCCGCTTGCTCAGCTGGCTGAGAACGAACGAAAAGCCACCGTTACGCGCCGTCGTCCAACGAACCGCAATGCGCGAAATATCAAAAGGCAGGTTGAAACCGACGACCAGTGCGCCCGCGCGCACGGACTCCCAGAATACTCGCTCGACGAATTCTGCCCGCGTAAGCACGACCAGCTCGCGGTCTGCTTCCGTCACTATTCCGTCGGCTAACTTGTTTTTGGCGTATCGAAGAAGTCTTTGAACACCTGCCGGAGGCAATTCGTCGCGGTAGAAGATACCTTCTTGGAGAGAGACGTACTCGCCGTCTTCCTGTTTGCAGAAACGCCAAACACCGAAATTGAGTTTCTGTTCGAGATCGAGCGTGGTTTCCGTGTCCCAGACAAGTGCGTACTCGGGCCACAACTTGGGTGGGCGCGAGGGCTTGCCTCCTGATTTCCGCGCGTGCTTTCTCCTGCTACCCGAAACGACGACATGCGCTCTGAGGTGGAGATCATGCAGCACGTCATTTCTTGCCCATCTTTTTCGAGAATCGCCAGCAAGCGTCCGCAAGCAATGAAAAATGAACGGCTAACAATCCAAAGATCGCGCGAGCAAATGCTATGGGGTCGCTCTCGCATTTCATTGCTATGTCTGCGTCGCGGAGATGCTCGTGCGCAACCGCGTGGCAATTCAAACAAACCGGCTCTGTAATTGAATCTCGCTCCCGACTAAGAAAGTGGTGATCTTCAATTCGACGACGGCGCACGACGAGCGGATCTGTATTCCCGCAGTAGATGCAGCGGATTTCTTCGGTGCCGTATTGCTCAAATGCCTCCGCTTGTCGTCGGGCGGCACGGGCCGGATTTCGTGGGCGCTTCATGGTGGTTGTTCGTCCCTTTCTGCTTCGTCCGCAGAGGATGCAAAATCGAGCGCTATCCGCAGACGAAGCAGAGATGGCGTACGATCAGACGACCGCGATGTACTCCTTTCCCCGGTATTCCTTTACTTCGACCTTGACCGGGCCTTTCCAATTCTTCTCCGAGGCCCCAAACCGCTTGTGAAGCCTTGAATAGTTTGGGCTCGAATATTTGACGGTCCATGAAAACGTCGAACCGTTCACCTTCACGTCGAGAACAATGCCTTCGCCGAATTGCGAGTTGCTAGCGCGCATCGTTCCCAACAGATTGACCGTACCCTTGCCCGACTTGCCGAACGCTTCCGGTGTCAGCCATGGGTGGTAGTCGGTACTGCTTTCACTTTTTTCAGGCTTGCGAATTAACCCCGTCTTCATGTTCCTTCCTTTCTTGTTACGTGGAACGACCGTGCGTTGATCGCCAGACGTCCAAACTCGTGCGCGACTATTTGCGGTATCCATGACCGTGCTGATTCCGGTAGAGGCCGTCGAGTTTGACCAAATCAGCCTCAGCGAATTCGCGTATGCGTTTCGGGTCGGTGAGAAGTCCGATGCCTCCGATGCGCTTGCCCCGGAAACGCTTTAGCTGCTTGGTATCGCCCGTTCTCAGAAACCTATTGATCGCTATCAAATGTTCAGAGGCCAACCGCGCTTGCTTCGATGAGCCGACCGTCATAGGTTCATAGCCATCAGCCCCGAATACGTTGATTTCCCGTTTCAATCGGTCGCTACTTGTTGCCGTGTAGTGCCCGGACGCGGAACGTCGAAGTTGGTCTCCAACAAGGCTTTGGACCGTTCGCGGAGTCGTGTGCGCAGCGCGCGCGGCTTTCGAAAGTGATTCTCCACGGTTGCGCATCCGCATTAGCACGGACAGAGCACGACGTCTCGCTGGGCTTCGAAATTTCTTGGCGGCTTCGGGGGGTGTCTCCTTGGTGCGTAACTTGGCCTTGGCGCCCTTCGCCGTTTTAGTCCGGTGCCTCATTTTTGAACCCGCGCGAAGGCTTCGAGCGCCGCGACGGGTATGATCCTCCGGCGACCGACTTTGCGACTGGGTAGTTCTCGCCGGGCGATCAGCTTCGCGACGGTGCGAGCTGAAAGACCCAATCGACGAGCAGCTTCAACTATCCCGACGGCAACTACCGATTCAGCTGAATGCATCTTGATGCCCTCCATTTATTGCCTCTCCGTGTTACAATCGCTTTATGCATGAAATAGGCTCAACACGTCAAATAGAATTAGTCTTTGCCCTTTAATTATGACTGCTGTAGGGAGACCACAAAAGGCGCACCCTGGCGAGCTGTGGGTTTTTGCTGAACAGTTCTATTGGGATTTTCGAAAGCTTGCCGAGGGTCGTTTGGTCTCGCGGCTCGATGAAGACAAATACAAACGGCTAGTCGATGAGATCGACAAGACGGACATTAAGCTCGACTGCGGGCAAGAAGTCGCCCTCGTAAAGGCCTTTATTGACTTTGCGAAGCGAGAGGGAATAAAGCGGGAAGATCGACCCAATCGTCTTAGAGCAGCAAAGAAAGATAATATCGACGCAACGCGCCATTTTCTCCGTTATCTAGCGACGGACGAGGCCACACAACAGGTCAGAATTCCTGGCAAGCCTGAAATCATAGGAATGTTGCTGAAGGCCAAGACTGCCGATCAGGTCAGATCGATCTGCGAGGACGCATTCATCGCCCGAACCGTTGAGAGACCAGATGGGACTAAAAGAGAAGTCATGTGGCCCAACTGGCCGATTTCAGTAGGCAGCGTTCTTCCGATGTATTTGTCTGAATACGCCGCTCAATTTGTCGCTGCGAAAAATGACGAAAGGTACCCCCGTTCGGAGCGTCCATCAACTCTACTAAAGCAGTTGTGGTTTTTATCGCGCGCTTTGTCAGGCGCTCTACACGGGGTAGAGGTCAGAACGGCGATTAACTTGGTTGGATCGAAACGACCGGAACAGATGTTTGAAGAGTCGCGCGCGGCCAAGCCGATTCGAAAGCCAGCCAAGAGGCACAACCGAGGAAATAAAGATTAGGCCTATCTCCAAAAAAAGCGGGCCTGTCGCCTGTCGGAAGCAGATGACAAGCCCTAACCACCGATGGAGGTTAGTCTCCATGGCAGCTCATCAGACCGTATCTGAACTTCTGCACGACCGCAAATCTCCCGGGTCAATCAGTCCGCGACACGGCGTTCTTACAATTTTCGGCTACGGCATACGAATATACGTCGAACGCGGCCATCTGACGATTGAAGACGGAATCGGCGCGGACCGCCGCAAAGCTCGCCTTCCCCGCGTTGGGCATGGCTTGCGACGGTTAGTGCTGATCGGCTCCGACGGTTTCGTTTCGCTCTCGGCGCTCCGCTGGCTTGCCGATCAGGAAGCATCTTTCGTGATGCTTGAACGCGACGGTTCGGTGCTCGCCACTACCGGCCCTGTTCTCCCGTCCGATGCCCGACTTCGCCGCGCTCAGGCTCTTGCCCATCAGTCAGGCACAGCTCTAGAAATCTCGCGAGAGCTAATTCGCCGAAAACTCGAAGGACAAGCGGATGTTGCGCGAGAGCGCTTGATGAATTCCTCGGCCGCAGGGCTGATTTGCGGTATGCGCGACAAGCTCGCGAAAACTCGAACCATTGACGACGTACGCTCACTTGAATCATGGGCTGCTCACGAATACTGGGGAGCGTGGCGGACGCTGCCCGTCAATTTCCCGAACCGTGACCTCGTACGCGTCCCTGAGCATTGGCGAATTTTCGGAACACGCGTGTCGCTTCTGACGGGATCACCTCGTCTTGCAACGAATCCGGCCAATGCCATGTTGAACTACTTGTACGCAATATTGGAATCCGAGACGCGTCTCGCAATCGCTGCTCTCGGGCTCGATCCCGGATTAGGCGTTTTGCATGTCGATTCACCAAAGAGGGACGCTCTCGCTTGCGATGTGATGGAGGCGATTCGGCCCCAAATCGATGCCTATCTTCTCGACTGGATCAGTCGAGAGACATTGCGGCGGGAGTGGTTTTTCGAGCAGCGCGACGGCTCCTGCCGGTTGATGGGATCATTGGCTGTGAAGCTCTCCGAGACGGCTACGACCTGGGCAAACGCGGTTGCACCAACTGCTGAATGGGTTTACCGAAAGTTTTGGTCAACCATTCAGACGCAACCGAAACAGAAGCGACCGCCGACACACCTTACCCAGAGCCATCGACGCGAAGCAAAGGGAGTACTGGCGGAACTGCCAGCGGCTCGGCCACCCCGACCCGAGAGCGCTTGCGAGGAATGCGGCGTGGCGGTTGCCCAGGGGAGTCGTTTCTGTCGGACTTGCCGTCTCGCCCGGAATGCTGTTGATTTACCCGAGGTAGCGAAAAAAGGTCGTATAGTGGCGCAGTCAGAACTAGCCCAGAGCCGCCGTTCTGAAACCCAGCGCAAACATACAACCGCGATATGGGCGTGGAAGGAATCCGATCTCCCGGCTTGGCTGAGTCGCGAAGTTTACATCAAAGATA
The DNA here is from genome assembly GCA_030038275.1 of Candidatus Acidiferrales bacterium. Classification (GTDB taxonomy): domain Bacteria; phylum Acidobacteriota; class Terriglobia; order Acidiferrales; family UBA7541; genus Palsa-295. The sequence goes on from JASHPG010000068.1 coordinate 4,784, forward strand.
TTCAGCCTCGGCTCAAGGATATTTCTCCAGGCAAGCTCAAATCAGCGCTTGGTGTATCGATGCCTTATGCGATTGACATTCGCAAGGGAAGGCGCGTCCCGCATCAACGCCACTGGAGAACACTGGACGAACTTGTAGGATTTCCGAGTTCGGAAACCACAGAGGTTCATGCCCGAAAAACATTCCAAAAGTCGGGGTAGCCCTAACACTTCAATTGCTGTCAAACGGCATCACGCATCCCAGCTTCCTCATTGATTCCAGAGCCGCATTCCGGTACAACAATCGGAAAGACACCAATGGCGCAAAGCTAGCGATGCGAGAGATTCGAAAGGGCCTCCTGGCAGATCGTCGGGAAGAAACTGAGCTAGGAAATGACAAGCAAGTGGGGAGAAACGGCGACGAATTAACGCTTGGCGCGAGAAGCGCGGGAGGCCAAGACGTCAACGCGTCTTCGCTTTTTTGTTCTCTGGCTTTTCTTTGATCTTCGCATGCGGAACGGAGACTAGACGTTTCATCAATTCCGTGAATTTGCCGAAAATAGCCAGCCTCATTCTTGGCCGGATGAAATGGCTTTTGCGGTGCGTATAGCACCGTCAGAAACGGGTATCTATACGTCTACCAAGAATCCTTGAAAGTATCTCGACTGAACAGGATGGATACAGGATGATCGAGTCACTGCACATCGAAAATTTTAGATGCTTCAAGAGTCTCGAACTGCACGGTCTGAAGCGAGTTAATGTGGTCGTCGGTGCCAACGCCAGTGGAAAGACCGTATTACTTGAAGGCATCAAATTGGGGTTGGGTGCGGGCCCTGCCGTCTGGGGATTTCTGAACCAACTAAGGGGCTTTCAACCTATCTTAATTCCCAATCCTGTTCCAGATCTATTTCGTTCGTATTTTGTTGATTTGTTTCATAATTTTGACGATCAAAATCCGATTACAATTTCGACGGTCGATTCAAACAATCGGAGTAGTAATGTACGGATTTATTTTGATCCCAAGCATGCTGTCACTACACAGCAGGCGCAGGCTGTCCCGTCGCCCGTTGGATTTCAGCCCAGTACACCAGAGACCGCCGGTGGTCCAGCAGTGTCTACGATCATTCCTCTGGCTTTTGATCGCAGGGGATTCGGTGGTGATACCAGTAAGCTATATGCTACCGTCCAAAACGGCCAAATTCTGCTGCAACCTGGACCAGAGTTAGGTGTCACTTCCGCGTATTTTTCGAGCGCGTACTCAACCAATCCAGCAGAGAATGCTACTTGGTGGTCGAAATTAAGCGTTGAAAAGAGGAGCGAAAGAGTCCTTTCTATAATCCAAAGCCATTTCCGGTTCGTTCGCGACCTAAGTTCGGAGAATTTCCTTCCGGGTGTTACAGCGGTCTACGTAGACATCGCGGCCCTTGATCGAAAGTTACCAGCGACATACGTCTCATGGGGGTTCAATCGACTGCTTACATTCATCCTCGCGATAGCGATGGTCCGCAAGGGCGTAATAATGATAGATGAGGTCGAGAATGGTATCTATCACGACCGATATGTGGGAGTTTGGGAAACTCTTTTTGATTTAGCTAAGCAGCAGGATACGCAGTTGTTCGTTTCTACACACAGTATTGAATGCCTCAAAGCAGCACTGCCTACAGTCAATAAACACGAACAGGACTTTACCTTGTTACGAACGGATAGGATAAACGGGACGTGCGGGGTCACCCCAATAGCCGGGAATATGTTCGAAAGCGCATTACAGCACGGATTTGATGTTCGATGAGCCTTGTCCTTCCTGATGAAGGTCTCAATGCGTCTCACATAGACAAACCCTTTCTTGCAGTTTGCGAGGGAATGAGTGATGCCACATTTGTCGCTCGTCTCCTGCGTCACATCGGTGTAGACACTGTCTGCGTCGGATGTCCCGGTCCAAAGTTCGCTGGCGGGCAAGGTTTTGACGCTCTTCCTCCTTACCTCGCTGGTATTCAGGCAGTCATAAAAGGCCGAGTGCAGCTTAAAGGGCTCATTGTGATCTTTGATGCCGATCAGACTGCAAAGAAGAAATTCAAGACGATAAGAAAGGCACTCGGAGATGCTGCTTTCCCAACGCCAGCTTCTCCCTTCAAGGTTTATAACAAAATGATGAGAATCGCAGTCTATATCATTCCCGGCAAAGGGAAACGAGGGACGCTAGACCATCTATTGTTTGACGCAGCAATAAAGAAGCGTCCCGTCCTTTTGACTTGCGTTGATCAGTTCTCTGGCTGCACGAAGAGAGTGAGGCATTGGACCAACAATCAGCGAGCTAAGATGCGACTTTCGGCTATTGTCGCAGCTTCATGTCAGGGAAACCCATGGGCTTCCGCGAATACGATGTGGTCGCAGCGAGACTGTCCCGTCCCAATCGGAAGTTCTCGGTTTGCGGAGCTGAAGGCATTCTTGTCTGAATTTACAAGCCCATAAAACCCGGGCGGATCCCTACCATAAGTGGCAAAGGAAAACCTTTCTTTTTCTTGTTCGCGCAAAAAAAAATAAATCATCTCGTGCGCGCAGCGCAAACAACTCGCGTTCATTGTTGAGATTGTCCTCAGCGCCAATCTCCGGTAGCATGCTGCTCCTTCACAGTGATCGCGTGTGCGCCAGTCGGAAATTGAAAATTGAACCGACCCTTTTACCAGGGGTGGTCCCTTTTTGCCGTCCCTATCCGCATACCCCGGCCCAAGTTGTAGTGGCATTTGCCGGGTGCTAGACTCGATTCATGGCGAAACGTAAAGCATCTCGCGCGAAAAACTCAAAATCATCCGCCAAGGCGAAGAAGAAACCTACCGCAAAGAGCAAGGCCGCTGCGTCGAAGAAAAGCGCGCTCAAAAGATCTGCCCCTGCCAAAGCATCCTCGCGCGGCAATCGGCGCCCGGCGCGGCGAGCGTCGGCTCGTTTCCGCGGATCGCGCGCGCGGCCAGGCGTTGGAGGAAACGTCGGCGAAATCACGCTGCCGGCTCGTCCTGGATTCGGCCCCACGGCTGGCGGGCAATCGGGAGACATCGAAGACCTGCGCGACACGGCAACGGTGGATTCGGAGAGCGTCGAGGAATTGGCCGCGGAAGGGCAGGATTTCGAAGCCGAAATTGTTGACGCCGTTGAAGGCGCGCCCGATCCCGACGAGTCCGAAGTGAAAACCCGCGAAGTTCCCGAAGGCGACGTCCCTGACGAGTACGAAGACGACGAAAAGCCAGGCCGCTTTACGCGCTAGCGAGTACTCTCTCGATCCACAAATCGCTCCAAATCATAGAAAGTTGAATATCGCCGCGCTTCCCGGCAGAGACGGCCAAGCTTTCAGCGTAGGGACACAGCAGCTGTGCCAGCTATCACCGACTGCTGGGATGAGCTAGTCTCCGTTGGAAGTTCCAGCAGGACTGATGCGCCGCAGATAAGGCCAGGGGTTTACAGGGGTGTTGTAGATACGGATTTCATAGTGCAGGTGCGGTCCGGTTGAGCGGCCGCTGTCGCCTTCGTAGCCGATCACGTCGCCAGCCTTCACGTGCTCGCCCGCCTGGACGTTAAATCCCGAAAGGTGGCCGTACCAGGTGCTCACGCCGAAGCCATGATCGATCACGATCAGACGCCCGTAGCCGCCATCGCGCCCCACTTCGGTCACAATGCCATCCGCCGTGGCGTGAACTGGCGCGCCGTAGGTGGATGCGATATCGATTCCCGAATGGAACGCACCCTCACCGCTGAACGGGTCCATGCGCTCGCCAAAATGGCCCGTGATTCGGCCCACAACGGGCCAGAGCGTGGGCACGATACCCAGCGCGCTAAGTTGCGACGCTGGCAGCAGGCGCTCGCCGTCGTTGGACATCGCGACTGCCGTAGCATTCTTTTCTAGATAGCTGAACTCGTCAACCGAGTCCTGATAATTGCTGTTGGGATCGGGCTGGCCGGTGTCGATGTTGAACGGCGTCGCGTGGAATCGCGTGATGCCGTAGGCCATGGCCACTTCGCTGGCAAGCGACTGCAACGAATCGAGCCGCTGATTAGTGTCTTTCACTTGCGTTTGCAGGGCCGTGTACTGCTTCCTCAAATCTTCCTGTTCGCGGCGGAGCGAGTTGTAATTGGCCGCTTTCCACAGCAGCCGCGAGTAAGATCCCATGCCCGCAACAATCGTCACCCCGCCCACAACCGCAAGCAACACAAGCAGATGCAGGAAGTACGCGGGAACGCGCACGCGTCTCATATCGCCCGAGGCGCTCGAAGCAATGAAAAACGTGTACGATTTTCCCTTCGTCATGAATTCGTGACCGAAATGCTGACAACGGCTGGGATGAGAACGCCCGCCCCATCAAGCGCCCCATCGCGAACTGCAATCCGGGAAAACTAAAGCAACTGCGGGTCTGAACCGAGAGCTCTGGTTCGAGACTCGCGGCATTGTAGCGGCCGGTCGCTACACCGTCAACTCCAATCTGCCCGGCTCGGATGCCCGTCCTCGCTTCTCGCTCGACGGGAACCTATAATCCTCACCGGCGTGGCTGGACACTTAAAACCTTAGCGTAAATCGGCAGCCCGCGACAACTGTACGAAAGGACAGGATGGAAGCAGAGGATCAACTGATTGACAGGATTGCCCGCTCGTTATCTTCCGGGAACGGCAGGGCAAAGGAGCGGGGCGGAGCTGGTTCGCTTGTAAAGTTCGGCATCGGCGACGATACTGCGTTGCTTTCGCCCAGTGGAGAGAGCGACTGCATTCTCACCTGCGACGCCTTCATCGAAGGCGTCCATTTTTTGCGCGACCTGCACCCGGCGGATTCAGTCGGCTACAAAGCGCTGGCCCGCGCTGCAAGCGATATCGCCGCCATGGGCGGCATTCCCCGCGCATTCCTTCTCACATTGGCTCTGCCCCAAGCGCTCACCGGCCGCTGGCTCTGCCATTTTCTATCGGGCATGAAGCGCGCTGCGCGCAACTTAGGCGCGCAACTCATCGGCGGCGATACCACCCAATCGCGGCAAGTCTTCATCAGCATTACCGTGCTTGGCCAGACGCAGCGCGGACGAGCCTTGCTGCGCTCCGGCGCCCGTCCCGGCGACTTGATTTACGTCAGTGGACGCCTGGGCCACGCGCAGCTCGGCTTGGAGTTGCTCCGGCACGGCGTTGCGAAACGCCCGAGCCGCGATCGCGCATTACGAGCGGCGCTGCGGCAACATCTTTACCCGGCGATTCGCGTGGAATTGGGCGCGTGGCTCGCTCAGCGGCGAATCCCCTCGGCGATGATGGACCTTTCCGACGGGCTTTCGACCGATCTTCCGCGCCTTTGCCGCGCCAGCGGTGTTGGCGCGCGGATCGATTCGCAACGGATACCGTGCGTCGAAATTCCACCGCGTGCCGCGAGCGGCCTGCGCCGAGTCCAGCTTAATCCGCTGCAACTCGCCCTTGATGGTGGCGAGGATTACGAACTGCTTTTGACTGTGCCGCGGCGGAATATGGCGATACTACGCCGTGCGCCGGGATTTTCGCAGTTGACGGCCGTCGGCGAAATCACGCGCGAACGAAAAATCCTGCTGCTCGATCGCAACGGCCGCGCGCAGCCTCTTCAACCTCGCGGCTGGGACCCGTTTCGTACGGTGCAGGGCGAAATCGCCGGATCGCGATACTAATCTGATACGTGAATACTCCAAGAGGTTATAATCTGCCGTCAGCGTTGAGCCTCTGGGACCTCCAGGCGCGCTTTTTGCTTCCCGGACGGGTGTGTGGGACGAAACCCCGCTTGCCCCGAGCGCAGTTGAGGGAAATTCAGGGTCCCTAACGCGCAACGCCTTCGGTGTAATGGGATGGAGAAGCGAAGGATCTTATGCTGAATGCTGGTACGAAAATCGGGCCGTACGAAATTCTCGCCGAGATCGGCAAAGGCGGAATGGGAGAGGTGTATCGCGCGCGCGATACAAAGCTGGGCCGCGACGTAGCCATCAAAGTGCTCCCGTCGCTGTTTGCGCGCGATGCCGAACGCATGGCGCGGTTCGAGCGCGAGGCCAAGCTGCTCGCGTCGCTCAATCATCCCAATATCGCCACGATTCACGGCCTCGAAGA
>JASHPG010000069.1 GCA_030038275.1 Candidatus Acidiferrales bacterium
AGAATTTAAGGGCGAACTGGATGATGCGCGGAGGAACCGAAGTGCTGGTGATTACTCCGAAAGTCGAGCTGTTCGCGGAGACGCTTGCAGGCTCGTTGAACTGCGTGTGGTTCCAGATGTTGAAGGCTTCCGCCCGGAACTCAAGATGCATGCGTTCGTTGATGGGCAGAGTCTTTTCGAGAGCCATATCCCAGTTCCATTGCCCCGGACCGGTGATCACTCCGATTCCCGAGTTCCCATAGACTGTGCCACAACTAAGGAACTCATAATTGCCTGTGGTGCTGGTGGTGCAAGTGCCGGTGTAGGGACCTGGATTGGAATTCGGCTCGCCTCCGACCAATGGCTCGCTCTTGGAAGGTGCAATCGCGGCTGTAGCAGCCGTGATCCCCGAGCATCGCGCGGACACAATCGCAATATAGCAATTGAGACGCGCCTCAACGCCACCTGGAGTAGCAAAAGGTACCGCCGATTGGCAGTTGCCGGTGGCGGCATTGCAATTGATTGGATGAGCCAGCTCCGCGCGCGACGTGCCACCGGTAGCCGTATAACCGTAGATACTGCCTCCAGCGGGATCGTTAATGGTGAAGGGTTCGCCGCTTTGCAGTGTGGTGACACCGGAGAGCGTCCATCCGCCTAGGGCCTTTTCCGTCCAGCCTTGGCTCTTCCACGGCAGGTCGTAGCTATAGCTCAGGACAAGCCGCTGGGCGCGATTGTATGACGCCAGCCCATACTGTTGGGCGGCGTTGAGCGTGTAGCCGCTGCTCATATTCGCATCGAGAATGTTGCCGGCAAGAGAGCCGGTGGCGCTCACTGCACCATTGTCGTCCGTCATGAGCTTGCTCCACGTGTAAGCCCCTTGAAACAGGAGTCCATGGGAGAACTGATGGCGAATGACGGCTTGGAGGCTGTCGTACAGACTGTCTCCATCCATGCCGGTAACAACATATCCGGTGCCGGGATTTAGTCCGAGATATGGCACGCGCTCGTTCTGATTGACGCTTGCAGCGGACGGGCCAGGCCCATCGTTGGTCGTCACCCAATTAGCGGTAGGATTGAGCGGATCGTTGTATGGAAGAACGCTTGCCGAGACCTCTCCGAATAAACCAGGCGGCGTATTCGGCGCCCCAGCAATGATGTAGTCTGGGTTCAATTGGCGCTGGGTGTCAAAAAGATGAATACCGTGCGACCCCACATAGCCGACAGAGACTATCCAGTTTGCGGGAAGCTGATACTGAACATCCAGGTTGTATTCCTGTACAAGCGGAACCACGTAGTCTGGCGTGATGGCGTTGACCCGGCTGGGGGCAGCTAAAGTCCGTGGCACCCAGCCAAGCGCGGGGCACACTCCGTTCGTGGCTACGCACGATGTACCTTGATATGACTGGGGAAAAGGGTCGGCCAGCGTTTGGAAAGGCAATTGATTGGCAGGATACGTTGCGATTTTGGGCGGATTCGTTTCGATTGCGGTGGTTAGGTCGCTGGCGAACACGCTGTCATGAAACCATCCGTAACCACCACGGATGACCCACCGACTGCCGATTGGCTGCCACGCAAATCCAAAACGCGGGGAAAACACGTCCCAGGGAGCACCATGAGGAAACAATGTCTGGTTTGAATTGACGAAAATACCAGTCGCCCCGGTGGGAGAGATAAATCCGTAGGGCTGCGAGGGATAATTGGATGGGACTACAAAGCCCGCCAGCGTGCCTTGCGGATTGGCCAAGAAGTAAGAACCCGTGTTCACGGTGGAAAGCAGGCTTGGCCACACGTTGGTCATTACTCCGGCCGGCTGCGTGGGCACTCCGTCGTATTCCCATCGAACACCGATATTCAGGGTCAGCCGACTGGTCGCCTTGATGTCATCCTGAACGTAGGCACTAGAACTTGTGGCACGGTCATCCTGATTCTCCCCTTGCAGACCGCTGCGCACCGCGGCAAAGCCGGTACTCAGAATGCTGCCGGGACCGCCGTATAGGAAATCGCCGAGCGTCCCGAAGCTGACCCCGCTTCTATTAACTGATGTCACGGCGTAATTGAACTGCGTCCGATCAAATTCGAAACCCGCGCGAATCGATTGCTTTCCGTGGTTCCAGGAAATTTGATCGGCGCTTTCAAACGTATTCGTTGCGCTATTCATATTCGTACCATACGCGCTGCCGGCAAACGAGAAGGCACCGGCACTGAAATAGCCGGGATAAGCAATCCCGCTGATGCTGATGGCGGGCAACTTATAAAGATCCGGATTCGCGCCTGGCACGGCCGGACAAGGAGCACCATTATTAATGGAGGGGATTACGCCCACGGAACACGCATCCAAGTTCCAGTCGTCCCTGCCGACCGTTGTCATTCGATTCAAAGAGAAGCGGAGCTCATTCACGAGATTGCTGGTCAGAACGGAGGTCAGCCTCAACGTGGCATTATCGTTTCCAAAATTTTGAGTCCAAGGGGAACCCGGCAGCGAAGCACCGAAAGGTGAAGTCGTGGGTGCGAAGGAATGAAAGTAGCGCTCGCTGAAGGTGTTCTTGCTCGAAAGCACATAGTCGGTATTAATCATGAACTGGTTTTCATTCGCGGTGGCGGGATCTTCCAAGTTTTGCAGGCAAGGAGCGGCGCATGATGCCGGCGCGCCGGCGACGAAGAAGCCCTGATTCAATCCTCCTTTCAATCCCTTGGCCTGGAGAATGGCAATCGCGATGGGACTAATGTTGGAGCCGTCGGCCGCAATCGCGGGTCCCGTACCTAAGATCGTGCCCTGTGGCTCGGGTCCTCCCACGCCGAAAGTACGGCCCAAATAAGCCTGGTATGCAGCGGTGTTATTCGTGCAGCGAAGATCGGCGCAAAGGCCGCTCGCGAGGTCCGCGTAATCGTTAATGGCGGGCAAGCTGACGCCGACGGAATAGCCTTGAGGAACAATTCCGTTGATCTGGCGCGTGCCCTGATATGAGGTAAAGAAGAACAATTTATCTTTTTCGATCGGGCCGCCAAAAGTAAATCCAAACTGATTCTGCTTGAGGACCTGCGGCGCATTTACCCCACTTCCTCCGGCGGGGTTCAACTCCTGACGCTTCAGGAAAAACTCGTTCGCATTGAAGAAATTGTTGCGGTTGAATTCCCAAGCATCGCCGTGAAAACTGTTCGTGCCTCCTTTGGTGACGACGTTGACGTTCGCGCCAGGATTGCGCCCGTACGACGCGTCGTATTGGGCGGTCTGTACCTTGAACTCCTGAATGGAATCCGGATTCGGAATCGCTATCGATCCATAAGTGTTCTGCGTGGCCGCCTCACCGCTGGAATAGTTGACGATAGAGGCTCCATCCATTTGATAGTTGTTCTGCTGTGAGTCAGAGCCGTTTACGTTTACGTCTTGAGTGCCGGTGCCGAAAGCGCTGGCGCTTGCCACGTTGTTAACCACTCCGGGCGAGAGATTTATGATCTGCGTGTAATTGCGCGAGCTGAGTGGAAGAGCGGTGATTTCGTGCGATCCAACCAGTTGGCCGACGGTAGGACTCTGGGTTTGAATTGTCTCCGCGTTAGATTGGACGGTGACCTGCTGCGCCTGCGAGCCGATCTCCAGGCCGCGATTAAGAACGGGGGTTTCCGTGACGTTCACGGTAATCGACGGCACTTCCGCGGTTTTGAATCCCCCCGCCGAAAATTTCACGTCGTAAGTGCCGGGCGGCAACAACGAAAATTTGTAGGCGCCATTCGCATCGGTGGTCACGGTGCGTGTTTGGCCGGTGCCTGTGTTGGTGGCGGTGACGGTAGCGCCCGCAATTACAGCGCCGGATGGATCGGTGACGGTACCCGTCAGCGCGCCGGTAGCCGATGTTTGCGCCAAAGCGACCGGCGCGATGCACATGAAAATCGCCGCCACAAAAACCAGCGGCGCAGACCAGACCTTTGCTTTCTTGAACAAATCAGCCATCGGACACACTCCCCCGTTGAGATCCGAGCGCCGCTTGCGCGCCCGTTATCCGCGATGCCACGCTGTTTCAACGCACGATTCGCCGGCGGCCCCCACACGAGTTCGCCGACGCGATTCCAGCGAGTGACAACTCGACAGCAAAGGCGGGTGACTTCCCTGGAGACAACTAGCCCTAGGTATCTAATTACATACTTAACTACTTATATGGAGCCTAGGTACCCTGCCACACTCGCCATACGGGGAGCTTAAATACTACCGGACTCGCGCCCCTGTCAAGTCCGAATTGGCGGCAGGTGGCCGATGCAGGATAGCGCAGCGGTAGCGCCGATATTTTTCGAGATGGCGCGATAGCGAACAGGAATTAGCGACGTTAGAACAAGCCGGACAGGCACGGCCGAGTGATTCACGTTGGCGAAACGTCGCGGGTGCTGTACGATGCGGGCGCGATTTTGCGGCGAGTCGAGGAAGAGGAAGCAGGTTACTTCGTGTTCCTCTCGTTACGAGCACTCGGAGCAAGCAGGGTGACGATTTACGGCGCCTGGAGTCCGAACAACGGACCTGACCGGATCGTCAGAAGGGGAAAACGGGATGAGGAAGTGGGGCCAAGAGCAGTGGAGGACGATAGGCGAAGAGCAGGCCGAAAAGCAGATCCCTCACCCCCGTTCGCCGGAATTCGGCGACCGGGTTCGGGATGACAATGTTGCATCAGGGTGCGCGAAAAATAGAAGAGGGGTCTTTCGCTCACTCCCGATGACGATCCTGGCTGGATCGTCATTGGCGCTCGCCGTTGCGATAGTGTTGATGGTGCCCAGGGTGGCGCGGGGGCAGGATGCGCCGCAATCGAGTCCTCCGCCCGCAGCGGCAAATCCGCAGGGCGCGCCGGCAGCGGATGCGCAAGGGACACAGGCACCGCAGGGCGGACCTCCGGCGGGAGCGAGGCGGCCGCGGCCGTTTGTTAGCGAAGGGCCGTTGCTGATCGCGCCGATACCGCCGGCGTCCGGCGTGGTGGAGAATTTCAAGCCCGTGACGACGGAGATGCTGACGAATCCGAGTCCGAACGATTGGCTGATGTACAGCCGGACGTACAACGCGTGGCGGTACAGTCCCCTGAAGCAGATCAACGAGAAAAACGTGAAGGATCTGGGGCTGGCGTGGGAACGCGGCTTGCCGGACGGCGTGACGGAAACGATTCCGATCGAGTACAACGGCGTGCTGTACGTGATCGTGCCGGGCGGAGACGTGGACGCGCTGAACGCGACGACGGGCGATCTGATCTGGGAGTACAAGCGCGCGTACAAGAACAAGGCGCTGGGCGCGACGGAGCGCACCAAGGCACTCGCGATCTACGACGACATGATCTATTTCACAGCGCCGGACGGATACGTGGTGGCGCTGGACGCGAAGACGGGCAAAGAGCGATGGGAGACGTTCAAGCCGGGAACGGCGAACACGTCGGGCGCGCTAGTGGTGGACGGGAAGGTGATTTCCGGCGGGACGTGCATGGGCGGCGCGGAAAATTGCTTCATCGAAGCGGACGACGCGAAGACGGGGAAAGAAGTGTGGCGTTTTCATACTGTGGCGATGCCGGGCGATCCGGGAAACGCGTCGTGGAACGGCGCGGATATGAAGCTGGTGACGGCGTCCACGTGGGGATTGCCGGGAAGCTTCGACCCGGCCAGCAACGTGCTGTATTGGGGCGTGGCCAATCCGATGCCGGACCAGCGGATGCTGCGGCACGGCGGAAATCCGGATGGGACGTCGAGGACAGCGCCCGCGGACCTCTATAGCAACTGCACGCTGGCGATCGATCCGGAGACGGGAAAGCTGATCTGGTATTACCAGCATCTGCCCGGAGACGATTGGGACACGGACCATACGCATGAACGCACTCTGCTGACGACGACGTACAATCCCGATCCGAAGCAGGTGAAATGGTTCAATCCGGATGTGCCGCGCGGGTCAAAGCACGAGATCGCGGCGATGGTTTCGGAGGGCGGAGGGATATTCGTCCTGGACCGCACGAACGGGAAATTTTTGTGGGCCACGCCGTTTCCGTACGACGATCCGGCGCACTTTTACCTGTCGAACATCGACGGCAAAACGGGCGCTACGACGTTGAATTGGAACATCGTGTTCAAACATCCCGGCGACCATCACGTGATCTGCTATTGGAACACGCGAAGCTATTGGCCGACGGCGTACGATCCGGACACGAACTCGTTGTACGTGCCCTACACGGACAATTGCCGCGATTTGACGCTTTCAGGACCGGGAACGCGCGGTGGATGGAGAGTGATTCCACAACCGGGAAGCGACCCGAACAAGTTGACAGGGATGGAGAAGATCAACCTCTCGACCGGCGATCAGATGAAGTTCGACATCGGACGCGCGCCGAGCAACGGCGCGGTGCTGGCCACGGCCGGAGGACTGATCTTCCACGGAGACATGAGCCGGCGCTTCAAGGCTTACGACGCGCGGACGGGCAGGAAGGTATGGGAGGCGATACTGGGCGGGAACGTGTCCGTAAGCACGATCACGTACGCGGTGAACGGGAAGCAGTACATCTGCGTGATGACGGGGTACAACCTGAAAGTGCCGGAATTGAGCGCGGAGGCACCGGCGCTGTTCACGCCCGAGAGGAGTAACGCCATTTACGTTTTTGCGTTGCCCTAGAACGAAACCAAGGGATACAGTAACAGTATGCGTCATAGGACATGGCTATTTTAGTGTGGGTGGCGGCCGACTCGTTAGGCGGTCGAAGTTTCGGGAATGAGCGAGGGAAAGCCCATGAAGATCAATAGACGAAAGCTGCTGTCGCTGATGGGAATTTCGCCTGCGGTACTGGCGGGCATGCCAACATTCGCAGAACCTGCCCGGAAACATGCGGGGAAGGCCAGCATGATTCCCGGAAAAGTAGAAGTGGTGAACCCAAGAGGCTTCCCTCCGGCCATTAAGTTGATCCCGATGGCACCACGGGTACCGAGCCTGGATGGTAAGACGGTGTGGCTGGTGTCCGATGGTTTCGAGGGCGCGGACCGATTTCTGAACCAGATCGCCATCTGGTTCCAGAAGAACATGCGGAGCGTGAAGACGATTTATCGTCTGAAGGCTGGCGGACTGGCGGGAGATGATCCGAAGCTGTGGGCGGAGATCAAGGCCCAGGGCTCGGCCATGATTATGGCCTACGGCCATTGAAGCACGTGCACGCCAGCGACCGTCGGTCACTGCATGGAAGTGGAGGAAATGGGAATACCGACCGCACCGATCGTCACGATCGCATTCGAACAACTGGCGAAGACCAATGCCGCGCAACGCGGCATGCCTGACGAGAGAATCTGCTTCACGCCGCATCCGATGACCGACAAGACGGATGCGCAAATGTATCAGGTCCTGCTAGGAAACGATCCCGTCACAGGCAAGCCCTTCATGCCGGAAGTGATTGACGCGCTCACCAAACCCTTGACCCCGGACGAGAAGCGAACTGGCGAAACGCGGCCGAGCACAGGACCAGCGACGTTTTCCGACACGCCGGAAAAGCTGCAGCGCTTCTTCGCCGACAACAACATGACGGATTTCCAGCCCATCATCCTGCCCACCGAAGACAAGGTGGAAGCGATGCTCAAGGGCACGAGCCACAGTCCGGATGAGATCGTCGGCAAGATGAGCGCCGCTCACGGAGCCTTTCCAGAGTGGAGCTACAACGTACGCCAAGTGGCGATCAACGCCGTCATGGCCGGAGCTCAGCCGGATTTTTTCCCGGCGATTTTGGCGCTCGCATCAACGGGACAGCCGGCGCTATTCAGCTCGACTTCGTCGTTCGCGCGGATGGCTGTGGTGAACGGGCCGTTCCGCGACAAAATCAAGATGAACTACGGGATCGGCGCGCTAGGGCCGTTTAACGATGCCAACGCGACGATCGGTCGGGCATGGACGATCTTGACGAAGAACCTAGCTGGGGCGGGGCTGCCGGGCATGACGTACATGGGCACTACCGGAACAAACTTTAACTACAACAATATGTGCTGCGCGGAAACTGAAGACGCGTTACCAGCCGGGTGGCAGCCGTTGCATGTGCGGCACGGATTCAAGCCGACCGACAGCACGATCACCATCTTCACGGGATGGAGCCTGACGAACGTCTGCTACTTCGGGCTACCGTACCATGAGATGATCACGCACTGGCTGACCCACTATTTCTCGACGAACAACGGGTCGGTGACGCTGGTACTCGATCCGACGGTGGCGGCGGACGTCAAGAGGCACGGTTTCGATTCGCAAGATGCCTTCCGGGACTACTTGGTGAAGAACTCGAAGACGCCAGCGTGGCTCTACTGGCAGCGTCGCGACAAGGAAATGGACCAGGCGAAGCAGGGAGTGGAACCGTACGCGTCTTATCTGAAGATGGGACCGGACGCGGACATTCCGGTGTCGCGCTTCGTGCCGCGGCGCTTCCCGGGAATGCCGACAGACACGCCTCTGCCCAATACGATCGAGATGATCGTGATGGGTGGCCAGACGAACACGTACTGGCTCGGCGGCGATTTCCGGTACACAGTGACGACGTCGATCGACAAGTGGACGTAAAGATTTAACCGCAGGGTCTGAAGGAACGAGGCGGCGGCTCGCGAGGGCCGCCGCTCTTGTTTTGTGACGTTGGTACGGGGCACTCCGGGCATCTCTTGAAACGTACGGCGAATCGCCGTACGCTGACGAGCAGAGGCAAATATGGCACGCACGGCGAAAGTTGCTCGCCGGCCACCGAAAGCAGATCGCTTGGAGGCGCGCGTCACTCCCGAGCAAAAGCAAATAATCGCGCGTGCGGCGGCGCTACGCGGCTCGTCGGTTACCGAGTTCATCATTGCAAGCGCGCAGCAAGCTGCCGCAGAAACAATCAAGGAATTCGAAGTGATGACTCTTCGCGACGAGGCGCGCGATGCTTTCGTGAATGCGGTTTTACATCCTCCGGCACCTAACGCAGCGGCGCGAGCAGCCGTTCGGCGGTATCTGAAACAATTCGGACGTTAATTGGCGAGCGAGTTCGAAAAGCCGATCTTCACGATTGAGCCGCTCGGTCGAGTACACGACCGGGCGGCGTTTTCCTGCGGCGTCGAGGCTCTGGACAATTATCTCCAGAAACAGGCGAGCCAAGATTTCAAGAAACGCGCGGCGGTCCCGTTTGTGGCTACGCCGGACGGAAAAACGATAGCCGACTATTACACGCTGTCCCGATTGGCGGTTCAACTGGATGCGGTACCGGCTGAGATCGCGAAAAAACTACCGAGATATCCGGTTGTGCCGGCCACACTGTTGGGACGGCTGGCGGTCAGCACTTCATTTCGAGGCCGGGGGCTCGGCGCCACACTGTTGATGGACGCACTTTATCGAGCTTTCCGGCACAACCGGGAATTTGCTTCCGCCGGAGTAATTGTTGACGCGAAGGACAGTGAGGCGCAGTCGTTCTATAAAAAATACGGTTTTCTCGATCTGCTGAAGTTTGGGCGACGGTTGCTACTGCCAATGGGAACAGTGGCCCAATTGTTTCGATAGAGAGTCCAGACCGCTCCCGCAGGTCAGTTGAACTTCACGAGCATTTTGCCAGTGTTGTGACCGCTGAGGATGCCGATCAGGGCGCGGGGCGCGCTCTCAAAACCTTCGACGATTGTTTCGCGGTACTTTATTTTTCCTTCTTTCATCCATTTGGCCATTTGCGCGATGCCTTCGGAGAAGCGCTGGGCGAAGTTGTAAACGAGGAAGCCTTCGGCGCGAGCGCTCTTGGTAAGCAGATAGCGAAAGACGCGCGGGCCCGGCTCGGGTTTAGCCAAGTTGTACTGCGAAATTTGGCCGCAGATGGCGATGCGGGCCTTGGTGTTGATGACGGAAAGCATCGCGTCGCTGAGCGCGCCGCCGACATTGTCGAAGTAGCAGTCCACGCCATTGGGACAGAGATCCTGGAGGCGCGCGCCGTAGTCGGTGGCGGTCTTGTAATTGAAAGCGGCGCTGAACCCGAGTTCGCCGATGAGCCAGGCGACCTTTTCGTCGCTGCCAGTGACACCGACGACTTCGCAGTCTTTGATGCGCGCGATTTGTCCAACGAGCGAGCCAACCGCGCCAGCCGCGCCGGAAACGACCACGGTTTCTCCAGATCTTGGCTGGCAAATTTCGAGGAGACCGAAATAGGCGGTCATGCCCGGCATGCCGAGAACGCCCAAAGCCGTGGAAACGGGCGCGAGCTTGGGATCGAGCAGGCGCAGGCCGTCGCCATCGGAAATGGCAAATTCCTGCCAGCCCCAGAAGCCCACGACGATCTGTCCGGGCCTGAAATCCGGATTGCGCGATTCGATCACTTCGCCTACGGTGCCGCCGACCATCAGCTGGCCGATATCGACGGGATCGGCGTAGGTGCGCACGCCGGTCATGCGGCCGCGCATGTAGGGATCAACGGAGAGATATTGCGTGCGGAGCAGAATTTGTCCGTCTTGGAGCGGCGGAAGCGGCTCTGAGACGAGATCGAAGTCCGACTCCTTGGGCATTCCGACGGGACGCGCGGCCAGGACAAACTTGCGATTCGTGCTGGGATGAGGTTTTGCTGTTGTGGCTGTCATAATGAAGCGCATTATGCCAGAGACGCGGAGCGCTGGGTAGAACGCGGCGCGCCACCGCGAGCACGATCCGATGGAGAGATGGCTAAGAAGACGAAACGGCGGCTTTCAATCGCTCTGATTTGCGCGGGATTTACGCTGCTGCTCTTCGCGGCGAGAGTGCGGGCGCAGCAAGGGTCCGGCAACGAAGCCGCCGATCAAGCAAATCCTAGCGCCGCTGAGACTACAACCACTCACCAGAGCGGTCCGGTGACGCCGGCGAACGCCGTGGTGACGTCGTATACGCTGCCGCCAAGGCTCTATCGCGAGGCGCGCGAACTAGGCCAGATTTTCTTCGCCTTTGACCTGATCGAAGGACTGTACGCTCTACTGGTCTTGTGGCTGATTCTGCATTGGAAAATTGGGCCGAAGTATCGCGATTGGGCTGAACGGTGGTTCCGTTGGCACGCAATGCAAGCGGTGATTTTCGCGCCGCTACTGCTGCTGACGGTTGATGTGTTCGAATTACCCGTGGGAGGTTTCGAACAATGGGAGCTGCGCAAATACGGGCTTTCGATCCAGAGCTGGGCGTCTTGGGGCGCGGATTGGGGTAAGCAAGAGATTTTGACGCTGATCCTTGGAACGATTCTGACAGCGATTCTCTACGCCATCATTCGCAAGAGCCCGCGAAGATGGTGGCTTTATTTTTGGCTGATCGTTCTGCCGATCGCGGCCTTTCTGATTTTTCTACAGCCGGTTGCAGTAGATCCGCTCTTCCATAAGTTCGAGCCGCTGCAGCAGAAGGATCCGGCACTGACGGCTCAGCTTGAAAAGATGGCGCAGCATGCCGGAGTGAACATTCCGCCGAGCCGCATATATTGGATGGGCGCGTCCGCAAAATCAACAGAATTGAACGCGTACGTAACTGGCATGGGTGGTTCAAAGCGCATCGTGGTGTGGGACACGACGATCACAAAGATGACGACGCCGCAGATCGTGTTCGTGGTGGGACACGAGATGGGGCATTACGTGCTGCACCACGTTCCGAAAGACGCGGCGATTCTGGCGGGTGGTTCGCTGGCAGCGTTTTTTATTGTGTATGGCTGCATCGGATCGATGTTGCGGCGATGGGGCGAAGGCTGGCGGATTCGCGGCGTGGATGATTGGGCTTCTCTTCCGGTGTTGTTACTTTTGCTCGGAATTTTGTCGTTTATTAGCGATCCGATTGCCAACGCGGTGAGCCGCCATTTCGAGCATCAGGCGGATCAATATGGGCTTGAAATAACCCACGGGCTGACGGCGGACTCTGGCGAAGTGGCAGCGCGGTCGTTTGAAACGATTGGCATCGTCGATTTGGCCGGTCCGCGGCCGAGCCGCGTCCAGATCATTTTGACCTACGATCATCCGTCACTGCCCGAGCGGATTCGTTTCGCGCTGACATACGATCCATGGGCGCATGGTGGACACGGAGAATTCGTGCACTAAACGGCCGCGACGCTTCCCAAGCGTTTAGCGCGGATGGATTTGGCAGTTTCGGTTCCACCGGAGAGGGTCCTTCGCTTCGCGAAGGGACGATTTCGGTAAAACGCCACCGCTTCAATTGAATGCGCTTTTCGTGATGCGCTGGTGCTGTCAGCGCTACTTCCACACGACAAAAACCGAGATTCACAAATTTAATTCCGGGCGTGGAGCTGCATGTGGATTCCGTTGCGCTGGCGGAGGGTGACAAGCGGCTCGGGAATGACCGGATCGCCGGGAAGCAGGCGGAATGAGAAGCGGCGCGCGATGGTGGCGATCACGGTAGCAGCTTCGAGAAGCGCGAAGCCTTCGCCCAGGCAGCGGCGTGGACCAGCGCCGAAGGGGAAATAGGCGCAGCGAGGCAGGCGGTCTTCCAGACCGTCTAGCCAGCGTTCGGGACGGAACGCATCAGGATCTTCGAAAAATCGCGGATCGCGATGCGTGACCCATTGCGAGAATAGAATCGTGGTTCCCGGCGCGAATTCGTAGCCGCCCAATTCGACCGGCTCGACATTCTCACGGGCCATGATGTATGCGGGAGGGAAAAGCCGCAGAACTTCGTTCATTACAGCTCGCAAGTAGGGCAACTGCCCAAGATCGGCGGGCGCGAACGCTCGCTGATTCAGCGCTGCGCAAAGGTCTTCGTGCAAGCGCGTTTCGGCGGCGGGATTTTCGCTGAGCGCGAACCAGGTCCAGGAAAGCATCTGCGCAGTGGTTTCGTGGCCAGCGATGAAGAGCGTCATGGCTTCGTCATGCAGTTGCTGGCGGCTCATTTGAGAGCCATCTTCATCCATGGCGCTCATGAGCAGGGCAAGAAGATCGTTGTGATTGCCATTGCCGGAAGCTCGTCTTTCAGAAATGATGCGATAGACGAGCGAATCCACGAACGCGAGCTCGCGATTGGCGCGGCGATTTTTCGGCGTGGGCCAGGTTTCAGGGATGCGAACAGGCGCGCGCTGGCGGCGCAGCGAGTAGCGCATGAGGAAGGTCATGGCACGGCCGACCTCGGCGGGATCGACCGGCAGCGCGGAGCCGAAAAGCGTCCGCACGGCGATGCCGAGCGTAAGCGCCATCATTTCTTCGGACATATTACGACGGTCGCCATCGCACCAGCCGCGGATATGCGCTTCCGCGAGTTCGAGCATCGCGGCAGCGTAGTCGTTGACGCGCATGCGATGGAACGCAGGCTGCACCAGGCGCCGCTGCCGACGCCAGAAATCGCCTTCGCTGATCAGCAGGCCCTGTCCGAGCATACGGACGGTGATGCGGCGGGTCAGCTCGCTTTTGTGAAATTTCGAGTGCTGCATCACGAGCACTTGATGAATCAGCTCGGGACTATTCAGCAGGACACGTTCGCGATTCATTACGCGAAATAGGACGATATCGCCGTACTCGCGCCCCATGCGGCGCATGGAGTTGAGCGTGTCGTCGCGCAGATCAAACGCCGAGCCGACGATGGGTAGGCCCTTCGGCCCAGGCGGTATTCGATTTCCTATGATCGGCATACGTGTGCGAGCGTTCGCCTCTATTGTACGGTCGAGCGCATATTTTAATTCAATGCGAACCGGTCCAGCAGACGGTGGGCGCGAGAGGTCAGGTAATGGGTGAGTTCGAATTCGATTTCCTGTGGCACAATCAAGAAAAACTCTGCTGGCTCATACGCAAAGAGATGGCTTTGAGCGAGGCGGGCAGCGCGGCGCTATAATAATGGATTCAGCTCAGGAGGTCGATCCACTTGGCCGAGACGGAAACGGTGCGCCTGACCGCGACAGCCAAAGCCGCGGGTTGAGCGTCGAAGCTCAGCCCCAGCGTGCTGGAGCTCGTCTTAAAGAGGCTGCCGCAAAGGCATGACCCCAATCTGCTGGTCGGATTCGAGACAGCGGACGACGCGGCTGTGTATCGACTGAGCGATCAAATCGCGATCGTGCAGACCGTCGATTTCTTTACGCCGATCGTGGACGATCCCGTGGTTTTCGGACAAATAACCGCAGCTAATTCGTTGAGCGATATTTATGCGATGGGTGGGCGTCCGCTGACTGCGCTTTCAATTGTAGCGTTTCCGGCGTCGCAACCGGCGGAGGTGCTGGAGCAAATTTTGCGCGGCGGCCTGGAGAAAATGACGGAAGCGAATTGCTCGGTGGTGGGCGGGCACTCGATTCGCGACGACGATTTGAAGTTTGGGTACGCCGTAACAGGGCTGATCGATCCGCAGAAGATTTGGCGCAATGTGGGCGCGCGGCCTAACGATAAACTGATTCTGACAAAGCCCCTTGGGACCGGAGTGATCGCCACGGCGCTCAAGCAGGGTAAAGCGGAGCCGGGGTGGGTCGTCTCCGCGACGGAATCGATGACGCGGTTGAGCCGCGATGCGGCCGAAGCTTTGCACGAAATCGACGATGCGTCTGACGGCGCGAAACCAGTTCATGCGGTGACGGATGTGACCGGATTCGGATTGTTGGGGCACGCGAGAGAAATGGCCATTGGCAGCAACGTTTCGCTACGCATCGACCACGCGCGCGTCGAGTACATGTCCGGAGCGGTGGAAGCGTCGCGCGGGAAATTTTTCTCGGGAGGCATGACTAATAACCGGGAATTTCTGGCGGGCTGCGTGAGCGTGGCTCCTTCGGTTGCGGCGGAATACGAAGCTCTGCTCTACGATCCGCAAACTTCCGGTGGGCTGCTGGTTGCCGTCGCGCCGGATGCTAGCGACGCCGCGATTTTCGCATTTGAGCGCCGTGGGATTCCGGCTCGGACGATCGGCGAAGCCAGCGCGAAGCAGTCTCCGCTGATCGACGTCATTTGAGTTTTCCCCCATTGCGTACACTCTTGGCTGCCTCAGGACATCACTGAAACCGGCATGGATACCATAACCCACGGCATTGCGGGTGCGCTGATCGGCAAAGGATTTTTCTCCAAGCGCGAGGCAAAAGTTGCGATTTTCGCTGCCACGCTCGGCGCGGTTTTTCCGGACATCGACATCATCGCGGATGCGGTAACGCGCGATCCGCTATCGATCGTGAAATATCACCGCTCGCTAACGCATTCGTTCGTAGCCATGCCGTTTTTCGCCGTGCTGTTCGCCGCGCTCACGCCTCCCATGCTGAACTGGCTGAAGCGTAGATATCCCTCGCTGCACGACTGGGAGGCGCCGCGATTCTGGAAGCTGACGTTGATCTATATGGTTGGCATCGCGAGTCACATCATTCTGGACGGAATGACCTCCTTCGGCACGCGCATGTGGTGGCCAATTTCCAGCAAGCGCGTTGCGTGGGACATGCTGTTTATCGTCGATTTCGTTTTCACCTCGATCATCCTGGCGCCGCAGGTGGCCGCGTGGACTTACAGCGATCCGAGGCGTACGCACCGGCGCGCGGTACGCAATTGGGTGCTGTTCACTATCGGTGCGTTTTTGCTATGGGCCATCGCATGGCCGGTAGGATACGGATTTCATCTCTGGATTGCGTTCCTCGCCAGCGCGATTTTCGCGCTGCTATTTTTCGCACCGGCGGCCGGTGGATTCGGATTCCGCGTGTCGCGAGCGAGATGGTGCCAGGCTGGAATCGTCGTGATGGTCGCATATTTGATTGGCGCCGGATTGCTTCATCACTCGGCGCTCGCACGCGCGAAAAAGTTTGCTACTCAGAACCGGGTGGAGGTCGATCGCATTGGCGCGCTGCCGATTCCGCCATCGTTTCTCGATTGGGACGATGCCATCCGATCGAACAACGGCGTTTACGAAGCGCAATTCGACATACGGAATGCTCAGCCGCCTGATTTCCGGTTCGTTCCCGATTCGCCACCGGATCCGTTTATCGCTCGGGCCTTCGACAGACCGGAAGTGCGGCTTTTCTGGAATTTCGCGCGGTTTCCGTCGATCGTAAGTTTCGCCGCGCATGGGGATCACATCGTGGAAATCGGCGAGAACCGCTATTCGGACGGACAACGCAACGGAGCGCAGCCATTCACTTATGAACTGGTTTTCGATTCGGACGGCAATCTGAGAGCCGAGGGCTGGTTGAGGAATGGCTTGAGAGAACGCAATTTGCAGCGCGTTCCGCCGAGCGCCGCTAGCGTGGAATCACGGAAAGCCGCTGAGTGAAAATCCTGATCTTTAGCGACATTCATGGCGATCTGAAAGCATTGCAGGGGATCGTCTCCCAGCCGACTGATTTGTACATTTGCGCGGGAGATTTGACGACCTTTGGGCGCGGCCTGGAACGGTGCGGCGAAGTGCTCGCTCGGCTCGGCGAGCGTCTATGGGTGCTGCCGGGCAATCATGAAACGCACGACGCGACGCGCGAGCTGTGTGCACAGTATGGCTTCGTCGATTTTCATCGCCAGGTGCGAGCACTTAAATCGACAGATGGTGCGACCACATGGGCTGGGCTCGGGTACAGCAACATCACTCCATTCAAAACCCCCGGCGAATATTCCGAGGAGCAGATCGCTGAAGCGCTTTCTGCGTTCAACGGCGTCGAGAAGCTATATCTCGTGGTGCATTTCCCGCCCTACAACACGGCGCTTGACGAATTCGCTCCAGGCAAACATGCCGGGAGTCCTACGCTACGCGCGTGGGTGGAACGCGCCAAACCGGCTTACCTTTTTTGCGGGCATATCCACGAAACGGCCGGAAAATCGGAGATACTCGGCGCGACAAAGTGCATCAATGTGGGTAAATATGGTTACATGATGGAGATTTAACGGGTAACCGCAAAGAATCCAATCGTCAATTCTCCTGTACTCGTAGCCGCAGTTTCAGCGCCGGTCTGGAGAGTTACCTTTAACCGGATAAATTACGAGCTGGCGGCGATCACCCATGCCTTCGCTGACGGTGCGCACACCAAGCGCGCCGGTCAGCTCCAGATGAATGATGCGGCGCTCGCGGGCGGACATGGGATTAAAGCGAAAAGCCTGACCGGTCTCACGCACTCGCTGCGCCGCAACACGGGCGGATAGCTTCAGCTCGTCGAGATGAGTGGCACGGTAATCGCCGCAATCGAAGCGCACGCGATCGTGCAGGCGCGGATCGAGCCGAAGCCAGCGGTGCGCGATGTGTTCAAGCGCAAGCAGCAACTCGGCATTGTTGGCAAGCAGCAATTCTTCATCGGCTCCGCGAAACTTGACGACGACAATGGATTCGTCCGCGGCATCACCCGACTGCGCTGGCGCGGTAATTTCGTATTGGATCTCAAGCGCCATTTCGCGGATCGCCAGGTCCACGAAACGGCGCAGTTCCTCGGCGGCGCGCCCGGAATCGAGACGCGGCAACTCGGTTGGAACTGGCTTCTTGAACGGCCTCTTTCCGGAAGACATTCGAGCTTCGCTCATGCTGTTTTCTTCTTCTTAAAGCGGCCTTTCGCCGCCGGCATTGGCTGAGTGCGGTTCAAATAAACTTGCTGTCCCGCACCCACCAGGCTGCTGGTGAGGATATAAAGATTCAGCCCGCTTGACAAATCGATGAAAAGGACTGCCATGAAGATCGGCATCCATTTCATCATTTTTTGCTGCGCCGGGTCCACAGTGGCTGCCTGGGGCGTCATCGCCGTCGAGAAATACATGGCAATGGCCATGGCGATAGGCAGAACG
Source organism: Candidatus Acidiferrales bacterium (assembly GCA_030038275.1). Classification (GTDB taxonomy): domain Bacteria; phylum Acidobacteriota; class Terriglobia; order Acidiferrales; family UBA7541; genus Palsa-295. The sequence continues at coordinate 17,608 of JASHPG010000069.1, forward strand.
TAATAAGGATCCTTGACCGAAAGATCGTGAATCCACAAAGTCCACGGCGCGTGGCGCAATTCGATCGACATTTCCAGCACCCGGTCCAAAGCCCACCAGATCGGCAGTTGAATCAGCATCGGCAGGCAGGCGCCGATGGGGATGGGATTGACGCCGTGCTTCTGATACATCTCCATGATCTCTTCCTGCATCTTGCGCCGGCGCGGATCGCGCATGGAGTATTTCTTGTAACGATCCTGGATGGCCCGCATTTCGGGCGCCAGTTTCTGCATCTTGCGCATCGACTTTTGGCTCATCAGACGTAAGGGAAAGAGAGGCAGGTTGATGAGCAGGGTGAGTACGACAATGGCCCAGCCCCAGTTCGGGATGTATTTCTGGGTCCATTGGAGCGCATAGAGGAGGGGCTTGGCGATAATACTCGTCCAACCAAAGTCGATCAGGCCCGAAAGCGAAGGATGTACGCTGCCCAGCACTCCGATATCTTTCGGCCCCACGAACAACCGCATATGCAGCGGCTCCGCCGTCTCGCTGCCGGCAGCGACCGACGCAATCGGCATCGGCTTACCGCCGCTCGTCCCGGCGTAATACTGAGTCCAATCCCAGAGTGAGAGGCTTTGCTTCTCGGGCAGAAATGCCGCCGTAAAAAACTGGTCTTCGACGCCGAGAAATTGCATCGGCCCGGCGGTCTCCCGTGGCTGACTTTGGCTTCCGGAAACGCCCAGCTTTTTGTACGATTCGAGTTCGATGCTCCCTGTTTGGTTGTAGAAGGCGTTGATGTGCGTTGCCCAGCCGCCCACGGAAGCATCTCCGAAGCCGCCGCGCCAGGCGACGGCGACCGGGACTGGCTCGCCGTCCTTCGTGACGGAAACATCCATCGAGACCTGATAATCCGAGCCGAACTTCAGCGTTTTCGTGACTGCGAGGTGGCCATCGCTCCAGCGAAACGTGACTTGGGCGGGAGCCTTCAGCTCCGCTGTAGCAGGCTCGACCTCGTATAAGGCCGTGTTCACCTTCTGCTCATCCTGCTGGTTTTGAAGCACGAGCGAAAGCGGCCATCCAAGCTGGGCCGCGGAGTCGGCATGAACCAAGTCGAGAGGCTGCGGCGGCGTATCCTCATTCGAATACTTTTGAAGCTTCCAGCTTTTTGCAACCGCACCTTGATTCGAGAGCTCCACGCGGTACTCGTTGCTCGATACCACGATTGTTTTTTCCGCCGAGGCCTGGACCGCTGGAATCGCCTGTTTGGGAGGCGACGCCTTCAGCTTTTCGGGGGCATGGGCGGTTTGCGCCGTCTGCGGATGCTGCGGCTTATTCGCCGGAGGCGGCGAAAAGTATTTCGACCAGAAGAGGAACACCGCCAGGGCAAGAAAAATGAAAATGATGACGCGTGTTTGCTCCGACATCTCGTTCACTGGGCTTTGCCTTGGCCGCCAGCAGCGAAGTGTGCGTGAGCGCCACGTGGAGCGCGAGACTCGGACGGCAATTCGTCCGGAACGAAGTCAATGCCGCCAGGCGTAAAGGGATGGCAGCGCAGCAACCGCTTCAGCGCCAATAGCGTCCCGCGGAGCGTGCCGTGGCGCTCAATTGCCTCTCGCGCGTAATTGGAACAGGAGGGGTAGAACTTGCAAGCGCCTCCGAAGAACGGAGAGAGAAAAACGATATACAAGCGCACGAGAAATAAAAGCACCCACGATCCAATCGAACGCTCGCGCCGCGAAGCGCTACCAGTTGGAAGAATCATGACAGGCGTGGAAATTTTCCGCGCACTCACGGCTTTCGCGGCTGGCTCGACGTTTGGCTGCGATTGGATTGCGTTCAGCTGGTGCAAACTTACTCCTTCGACTCGTGCGCCACTTTCCCACGGGGAAGCAGCTTCAACAATTGATCCCTCAGTGCGACGAAATCAGCGCTTGCGACTGAAGCGCGCGGATGGATCACGACGTCCCATCCCGTGGCCATTTCGCTTCGATGCAGCCTGACGATTTCGCGCACCCGGCGCCGGATTCGATTGCGCCGCACAGCTGTACCCAACGTCTTCTTGATACTCCAACCAAAGCGGCTGACCGGCAATCCGTTAGGGCGGAGAAAAACCGCAAATTCGCGGCTGGTCCGCTTGCGGCCTTCGCGATAGACAGCGTCAAAATCGGCTTTACGCGCGAGCCGGTACGCTGGCGGAAGGCCGCCGGGCCTCCCAACGGAGCGTGTTTGCCCGCCGGGATCGAAACGGCCTGGCGGATCAGACACGTGTGAGGCTGTGGCGTCCCTTTTTGCGGCGTCGCGCAAGGACTTTGCGTCCACCTTGGCTCTTCATGCGTGAGCGGAATCCATGCTTCTTATGTCTGGCGCGCACATGCGGCTGAAACGTGCGTTTCGGCAACGGATCGTCTCCTCTGTGATGTCCTCGGGGTTATGCCCTACTGCTTGTGGCGGCCTTTTGCGCCTCAACCGGCTGCTTCGCGTCTCCGGAAAGAACGGCCCGCTCTGCTGCGGCTTTCTCCGCGCACACGTTTCGTGCCACGGCCCTGAGTGAAACCACTAGTGTATTCGACGCGCTCCCCGGAATCAAGAAAGTGTACTGTTCGGAACAGCCCGTCACATCGAACGCCTTGGAGGGCGCTACGAAGGTGGCAGGCGGCTGGTTGCCATATTCGCGGCAGCCGCAACAGGCGCGAAGAGTGGGTTAGCGACCGGTGCGGATGCGACCGGCGAGGGTGCGGGCAACGCCGCGAGCGATGTCCAGATACGTGTTGTTGAGAGCCAGCTTATCGAGGGTGGGTAACAGCGCAGAAGGGTCGGGGAGGAGCTGGTCATTATAGTCTTTTTCGATGCGCTGGACGACATCGTACACGCCGAGGTGGTCGTATTGCATAGTGCGCTGGAGATCGGACAAATCGAGCTGCTCGCGCGTGAGATTCTCGAATAGATCGAGAAGCTGCTGAGCGGAGGAGTTGGTGGAGTAATTGAAGCTGGTCTGATAGACCTGCGGGCCGTTCTGGTAGATGAAAGTTTTTTCTCCGAGATCGGCGACGCGGCGATGAATTTCGAGATTCACGCCGTTGAAATCGTGAAGGTCGTTCGCGAGTTCGAAGACGCGCTGGACGACAGACTGGCTGAGCTGAAACGGCTGTGGGCTAGGGTCCTCCGACAGTTGGCGAATGTCGGCAGTGCAAGAGCCGTTTTCGGGAACTTTGATTTCGACGTACTCGGGATAGCTGGATTTAAAAATTTTGCGGAAGGTGATGGTGGCTCCGGCACTAGCGGGCGGCTGGGCCATAAGCACCGGGGCACAAATTAAAACCACGCAGGTGGTGACGAAATGGAAGCGGAGCTTCATTCGCAAAGAAACAGCTTACCGCAAATGGCGAAGAGCGGCACAAGCGCAGAGGAGATTTCGCACAAGGGAAACTCGGAGGATCTCCGCGAGGCGGCAGTAGTGCTATGATCGCAGGCCACACTGACGAAAGCCGCTCGGCTGAAAATGACTGACGAATCCAGCACCGCTCAGGCGGCAACCAAAACAGAGCGAAACTCGACCGGAACTCCTGAAATGGAGCTGCAGCAGAGGGCCTTCCGCACCAGGGTGGACTATCGGTTCTTCGAGGATTACGTGGAGTATACGATCCGCGACCGGAACGGGGCGCTGAACTGCTTCACCGTGACATATGCCGCGCTGCCCGGGAAAAGGGAGTACGGAGCGTACCGGGCCGGGCAACGACCGGTCACGGGGCCGCAAATCGTTCTTTTCGCGGCGGTGATACTGCTGGTCTCGTCGTCATACGCAGAGGTTCCGAGGTGGGAGTTCGCATTGGTGATCGGCGCCTGCGTGGCGATATTCGCCGGTTCGATCTTGGTGCGCTGGAGATTTCGAAACGAATACACCACAATTCCGACAGCCAAGGGAAAACTGCTGGTGCCGCGAAACAAACAGCACTACCAAGTGTTGCAAGAGATGGAATCACACCGCCGGCGAGAGCTGCGCAAGCTGGCGAAGATCAACGTCGCGAATGCTCCGGAGGCGGAACTGCGGAAATTCGAGTGGTTGGAAAAAGAGGGAGCGATTTCACCGGAAGAATTCGAGGTGTTCCGGCAGAAAGTAACCGCAGCGGCCGCCGGATTGAATTTGCCGGGAATGGTTTCGAAACCGCCGAACGACGTCCTGAACTAATCTTCTAATATTTGCGAGGCTTCGAGCGGACCGCGCTAGTCCCGGCCAACCGAGGGGCGAGCCGACATCGCGGCTGGGCGAACCGCGCTTCGCGCCGGCGACAAGGGGAGAACGGCGGCGAGACGTGCGCGGGATCGCGCCGCGTGAGCGTGGCACAGAGCGACGGCGAGGGCGTCGGAAGCGTCAGCGGGCTCGGGAATCACCTCGAGATCGAGCAGCGAACGGACCATCTGCTGAATTTGCTGCTTGGAGGCGGCTCCGAAACCCGTGACGCTGGCCTTGATTTCCCGCGGCGAATAGCTATGCGCTGGAATTTGCGCCTGCGCGGCGGCCAGCAAGACAACGCCACGCATCTCGGCGAGTTTGAGCGCCGTGCGCATGTTGAGCGAAGTGAAAACCGATTCGACTGCGACGGCGTCGGGCTGGAACTGCTCGACAAGCCCGGCGATAAGGCAGTGTATTTCGCGCAGGCGGAAAGCGAAGGTAAGCCGGCGAGGGAGCGTGAGCGCACCGAAACGCATACAGGTGGCGCGCGACCCATCGATTTGAATCACGCCGTAGCCAATAGCACCAACCACAGCGGGATCCACTCCGAGGACGCGCAGCTTGTGATTATTGGGCGAATGCTCGGGACGAGAAATCATCGACCGCGCAAGTGTACGCGCTCGACCGAAACAGAAGGTAGAAAATTTTGATCCTTGCGCTACTCGAAAGGAACTAACGGCCATCAGCCTTAACTGGCGACAGCGGCCTGGATTTCCTTTTCGTCTATATCGAAGTTGGCGTACACGTGCTGGACATCATCATGCTCTTCGAGCGCTTCGACCATGCGCAACATTTGCTGCGCTTGTGAGCCAGTAAGCTTCACGTAATTCTGCGGCAGCCAGGAAACTTCTGCGGAGGACGGATTAATCCCAGCTCCGACGAGCGCTTCGCGAACTTTTTCCATGGCCTCTGGTGGAGAGACGACCTCCCAGGCGGAGCCGTCGTCGCGCAGATCCTCGGCACCTGCGTCGAGGACGATACTCATCATCTTGTCTTCGTCGGCGAGATCCTTGGGAACAACGATGTCGCCCTTACGGTTGAACATCCAGCCGACCGCGCCAGTTTCGGCTAGGTTGCCGCCGTTTTTCGAGAAGAGGTGACGGATTTCGCTGACGACGCGGTTGCGATTACTGGTGACCACTTGGGCGAGGACGCCTACGCCCCCCGGGCCATAGCCTTCGAACATCACTTCCTCGAGGGTTTCCCCCTCCAATTGGCCCGTCCCGCGCTGAATGGCGCGCTCGATATTGTCGTTGGGCATGTTTTCGTTCTTGGCTGCGGCGATGGCGGTGCGCAGGCGGGGATTCGAGTTGGGATCGGAACCGCCGACGCGAGCGGCAATGGTCAATTCGCGTATTAGTTTGGTAAAAATCTTGCCGCGGCGGGCGTCAGTGGCCGCCTTTTTGTGCTTAATCGTGGCCCATTTTGAATGTCCGGACATAGATCAACCTTTATAGGGAACCTCTGGCAGGAGGCCGCGACAGTTTAGCAGCGGGAACGAGGAAGGCGCAAGGGGCTGTACTCGTCCACATGATTAGTGACACTCGGCCTTGTGAGATTGAGACTTCCATTGCTCGACAAACTCGAGAGGAGTCCGGTATCCGAGAGCTTGGTGAGGGCGCACGGTGTTGTAGATGCGCTCCCAACGGCGGAGTTGCGGGTTGAGCGAAGCAAGGTCCCAGGAATCGGGAATCACTTGATAGAACTCCTCGTGATGCGTGCGATGCGAACGTTCGACTTGGCCGTTCAGTTTGGGAGAACGGGGCGGAAGAACAAACAAAGAGAGACCGCGTTGCTGACAAGCGGTTTCGAATTCGGCAGCGAATTCGCTGCCGCCATCCACCTGCAAAGCGGCCACAGGAAACGGCATGCGATCGAGCAAGGTGTCCAGGAAGCGCGCGGCAGCGAGCGAAGTGGCGCGTTCGTGTACTTCCAGCACATCCCAGCGCGAAACCATGTCGCGTGCTGAGAAGTGTTTCAGCACTACGCCCCGTTCGGGCCGTACTTCCTTGGTGTCGAGTTGCACCAGATCGCCCGGCTGCCGAATAGGCCCAAAACGCGGCTTTCGGCGAGCCCACGGACGCCCACGCATTTTCCTGCGATGTCTTCGCGATGCGGCGGGCAGCGCAGCCTCGACCAGCACGCCTCGGCGCTTCAGATCGCCGAGCATGCGACCCACCTTGGAAGTGGAAAGTGCGAACCCTTTGCGGCGAAGCAACACGACCAGCTTGTCCTTGCCCCAGCGAGGATACTCGCGGCGCAGAGCGAGCACTGCTTGACTCTGGGCCGCTGTCCAAGTTGGCTGCCGACGAGGATGTGGACGATGCGAGCGATCTTCCAGGCTGGCCAGATCATGCGGATCGTACCGACGCCACCAACGATAGAAGGTCTGCCGCGTCATGCCGAAATGCCGGCAGGTGAAAGCCGCGTTACGCCCGTGCTGGAGATAGTGGGTCATCCACTGCAAGCGAAGCTGGGCCGGCCGGCTCAGCGCGTACCCAAAGCGCGAGAGCTCTCGCGCTTTGGGTACCTTCCCCCATCGAATTTGCATGGTGACACTCTACCGAGTGTCACCAATCATTCTGAACGAGAACAG
>JASHPG010000070.1 GCA_030038275.1 Candidatus Acidiferrales bacterium
CAATGCAAATAAAGGCAAGATCGATACCTCGTTGGCAGAGACTTTCCTGGGCGATCACTATGATACGTACGAAAAGAAGATCGACCCGGACCGTCGCACGCTCTGCGGCCATGGGGACAGCGAGGCAGTCACTTTGCCGGACTCGTCGGCACCGCCTTTCGAGCCTTTCGGAGCGGTTTCGGGGAAGGTGATGGACAGCCAAATGGCTGCAAACATGACCTTTATCGCCCGGATTGGACATCCCTGCGGGACTGGCTTCAATGCCGCGAAGTTCCTGGCCGCACACCCCGGGTTTTCCTGGGAGGCTCCGGTGCTGCGCGATATGGATTCGGGTCCATGGACCCAATTCCGGATCGGCGAACACGCCTCGCAATCGCATCCGTAGGCCATCGCCAGCGCCTCTGCCACCGTAGCCCGGCGAGTGACAACTGTTGCAAATCGGCTGCTATCCGATAGGTAGCACTCACCACGTCAGAAACTGGCGTTGCCGCCGGGAAGATGTTACATATCAATCGATTCCCGGGATGCGTCCGTGCCAGAAACGTGCAACGCAAAAGGGTGCAGGATGCCTGCGCCATCAGGAGCGTCGACCGAGCAACTCTGCGTGTTGCACTTCACCCTTTTTATCGAGCAGGAATGCGCTGAAATCCGCCGCGCGATGGCCGTAGGCGGAGTGCCTCACGAGCGGCAGGTGGAATTTATGCAGAAGATCGCCGACCGCGGCGCGTCGATGGTTAACGTGGCCACGAGCGGTTTCCCGATGTCCGATGAACTGAAGGCGCGCATCCTCAGCACTCTACTGACCTTAATGAATTGCCGCGAAAATATCGACCGAGCCGCCATGCGCCATGCGGCGCTTCGGCGTTTCGCCGGTTAGGCCCCGAAAGCCAGCCCTAACGTTCCCTAGTTTCCCCAGCGGTCTGCGAACAAAGAGGGGTTACGACCCTGAAAAAATACGACTCGCTTACAGCGGGATTCCCTTTGGCTCCGCTGAAAGCAGGAAAATCCCGCGTTCCCAGAAGCTGAGCTTTACACAAGCTGCTACGAACCAACATATTTGGCGTAAAGGGATCGCGCCACGGCGGGGTCTTTCGTGCCTTTGATGATCGCGCGCCCGTCCTTAAATACGGTTAGTTCGTAGGGCGGGACGCGGAAACGTAGCAGGAAGTCGTTACAGAGGACATCCTGGGTAGCTCCGTTTAGCCGGTGACCGAGGCCGGCCAAATCAAGCTTTCGGTTCCTCTCGTGAATCTGCACGGAATCCCGTCCACACATCGTGATGTGCGGTTGTGCGTCACCATTCAGATAGAGAAATTCGCGCCGCGCGCACGCCCGGCAATTTGAGTTCCGGGCCACTCCGATTGACTGGAACTTGCCAGTCCAAACATCGCAGCTGACAAGGCGGCCGATCAACGCGTCGAATCTTCCGGCCAGCAGTTTCATCGCTTCCGCAGATTGGATCGAAGCAACTACGCCGACGGCAGCTTGCAGCACGCCAACGGTGTCGCAAGTGGCCTCGCCGCCCAGCAGCCCTTCGCGACTGCCGATCTCGCCGGACTCAAGGATACAGGCCAGGCACGCGGTTTTCCCGGGAATAACCGACATTGTTACACCGTAGCTTCCCACCACAGCCGCGTAAATCCAGGGCACAGCGAGCGACACGGCTGCATCGTTGAGCAGCAGGCGCGTTTCGAAATTGTCCGTTCCATCGAGGATCAGGTCGAATCCGGAAAGCAGCTCAAGCGCGTTTTTCGGCGTCACATCAGATGTGATGCCTTCTATTTCCACGCCGGAATTGATAGCGTGCAGATGCTTTTCCGCCGCTACGGCCTTCGGCAGCACATCGCGGGCGTCGGCTTCGTCGAAAAGGATTTGGCGCTGGAGGTTCGAGGATTCCACGAAATCGCGGTCAATAATTCGCAGCTTGGCCAATCCGGCGCGAACCAGCAGGTTCGCAGTAGCCGTTCCCAGGGCACCGCAGCCAACCAGTACCGCCCGTGCGCTCAGGAGGCGCTCCTGTCCCGCTTCTCCGATTCCTTCAAACAGAATCTGCCGCGAATACTTTTCGTGCTCTTCGGGTTTCATTCGGCGGGTTCCAATCCGCGTTTATGATAGCGCCAATTCGAACGAAGCACGCAAGGAGCCTGTGCTAACCTTGCTTGTTCCGCGAGGGGAATGAGACTGTTCAGCCGATCTCTATATCCAACATGCGCCGCCACTTGGACCGCCGCGCTTGCGGGCGGACTGGCTCTTTGTCTTCTGGTTGCTGCTTCAGTCCGCGCACAGGAGTCGGCACTTGAGGGACAACCGGTGGCCGAAGTCAACGTGCTGGACGACACCGGACATCCTATTTCCGAAAAAATTCCCGCGCTTCCGCTGAGAGCCGGCGAGCCATTCAGCTTCGAAGCCGAACGAGAAAGCCTTCGCCGCCTATACGCTATGGGCGACTTCTCCGATATTCGGGTCACCGCAACGCGGGGGCAATTCGGCCTCAACATCGACTTCATCGTGCAGCGGAATTACTACAACAACGTGGTGCGCGTGGACGGCCTGAAACCCCCGCCAACCGAGTCCGCGGCGATTGCGGCGATGCGCTTGAGCCTGGGCGAAGCGTTCCGCCAAAGCGCGCTTCAGGAAGCTTTGGCGAGACTCAAGGGCGTTTTACGGGACAATGGTTTTTACCAGCCGAAAATTACATGGGCGCTGGAGCCGCACGCAGACACGCGTCAGATGGACGTGGCGGTTAGTGTTAATCCCGGTTCCCGCGCACGCGTGGGCAAGATTAGCGTCGAAAACAAAACACCGTACACGAACGCTCGTTTGCTGCGCCAATCAAAATTGTCGCGGAAGACTTCTTTGAGGCAGGAGGCGCAGTCGCGTGCTTCCCAGCGATTGAAGAAGTTCCTGGTCAATCAGGGTTACTTGGGCGCCGGGGTGGTCATCTCGCGGCAAGACTACGACGCGAAATCCGGCGACGTGCCGCTAACGCTCTCGGTCACGGCTGGTCCGCGCGTCCGCATGGAAACCGCCGGAGCGCACGTGAGCAAGTCGAGACTTCGCAAGCTGCTCCCTATCTACGCCGAAGGCGCGGTGGATGAGGACTTGCTGCAGGAGGGCCGCCGCAACCTGCGCAACTACTTTCAGAGTGAAGGCTATTTCAACGCCACAGTTGACGTGAGTTCGCGCAAAGACGCGCAGGAAAACGAGCAAGTTATAACGTATCAGGTTTCGCGCGGCGACCGCTTTCGGCTTGCGGGCGTGGCTTTCAATGGAAACAAATACTTCGGCGCGTCGCTGTTGGAAGCGCGCCTGAAGTTGCAGCCGGCGTCGTTTGCGTCGAATGGGCGATTCAGCCAGCAAATGATGCGCGATGATGCCGACTCGATCCGCGGTCTTTATCTGTCTAACGGGTTCCGAGACGCCAAGGTTTCGACCGACGTGGACGATCACTACCGCGGGAAGCGCAACAATCTTTTCGTCACGTTCCACATCAGCGAGGGTCCGCAAACGCGCATCGCCAGTCTGAAAATCGAGGGAAATCACGCGATCAGCACCGCTGCTCTGCTTTCCGTTACCGGATCGACGCCGGGGCAGCCGTATTCAGATTCGGGCGTATCGAGCGATCGAGACAACATTTTGGCTCTCTACTTCAATGAAGGTTTTCCCAGCGCGAGCATGGAGGCTCAAACCGAGCGCGCGGGCGACAACGAAGTCAAACTTGTGTACCACGTAGCCGAAGGCCGGCAGGTGGAAGTTTCGAAACTGCTGCTGACAGGCTACGAATTCACGCGCCGCGGCATCATCGCGCGCCAGGTGACCATCAAGCCGGGCGGACCGCTGCGTGAAGGCGAGATTGCTTCCACGCAGCGCCAACTTTATAACCTCGGAGTATTTAACAACGTGCAAGTGGCGCCGCAGAATCCCAGCGGCACGGATCCGGACAAAGCTGTGGTTGTGGACGTTCAGGAGGGAGATCGCTACACCATTGCCTACGGAGCCGGATTTGAAATGCAGAGCGTGGCGGCAAGTTGCGGAAGCGCCGTGTCGACCAGCAACAGCGGCAAGATTACGGAATGCAATCCGAACATCAGCAAGCTCGAGGCTAGTCCGCGCGGGATTTTCGAAATCGCGCGCAACAACATGTTCGGGCGCGCACAAACGCTATCGCTAGCTGCCCGCGCCAGCACGCTCGAATATCGCGCGTCCTTGGATTATACCGCCAACAATTTCATGAACCAGCGCAGCCTTGTGCTTCAGCTCACCTCGTACGCTGACAAGACGCAGGACATCAGCACCTTCACTTCCACGCGCTTTCAGGGCGGAGCGCAGATCGTGGAGCACCTCACGCCTTCCAGTTCGCTTTCTTATCAGTATTTTTATCGCCGCGTGGTAGCTTCCAATCTGGCCTCCACGATTAATCCGTTGCAGATCCCCTTGTTGAGCCAGCCGACACTGGTTTCAGGCTTCGAGGTCGCCTACGCGCGGGATCGCCGGGACAATCCCGCTGACGCGACGCGCGGCACGTTCAACACTGTTGATTTCAGCGACGCGATCGAGACTATCGGCTCGAGCGCCAGCTATTTGCGCGGATACTTCCAGAACTCTTCGTTCTACTCGTTCGGCAGGGCATTCGTATTTGCGCGCTCGGTGCGCTTCGGAGTCGAACAACCGATCGGGAACACGGTGCCTCCGTATTCGCCGTCGTGCATACCGAATACGCAAGGCGCAATAACGTGTTCCACGGTTCCTCTGCCAGAGAGGTTCTTCGCGGGGGGGGGCACTTCGTTGCGCGGCTTCGGACTAAATGAGGCCGGGCCCCGAGATCCCACCACCGGTTTCCCGATCGGCGGTCTCGCGCTGCTGATTTTCAACCAGGAACTGCGGTTCCCGATGCACCTTCCGTTTGTGGGGAATCGCCTAGGAGGTACGGTTTTCTATGACGGTGGAAACGTATACGACGACATATACCACATCACCTTGGCATGGAAATCGAAGTCGCTTACCGACCTCAATTACTGGTCCAATACAATCGGCTTCGGATTGCGCTATCCCACACCGGTCGGCCCCGTACGTTTGGATGTGGGTTTCCTGCTGAATCCCGCCCAATACGAGTTCACGCCACAAGCGACGGCGGCAAATCCCAATCCAGCGCCGCAACTTTACAGGCTTCCGCGATATGGTTTTTCATTCAACATAGGTCCGGTGTTCTGATGAGGCGCGCGCTGTGCATTATTACGTTATTGGAATGCCTCAGCCAGCCGCTGACCGCGCGCGCGTTTGCACCGGCGCAGGACACAGGCGCAAACACCGATCTCGCGAGCCGCTCAAAGCCCATTCCTATCGACGGCATTGCCGTGCGCATCGAGTCTGACATCATCACGGAGAGCGAAGTCCAGGAGCTGGCCGCGTATCAGCAGCTGGTGGACGGCAAGCCGCAGGCTCGCTCCGAAATTATCAGCGAGTTGATCGATCAATGGATCGTGCAGGGTGAAGCGTCCGCAGCGCAGTATCCGCAGCCATTGAAGACCGACGTGGACGGCGCGGTCACGCAACTTCAAAAGCAGTTTGGCTCGGCGACGGAATTTCAGCGCCGGTGCGCGGCGGCGGGAATCAGCGAATCGTCTGTGCGGAGCATATTGCGCCGTCAGATTTACCTCTCACGCTTTCTGGATTTCCGGTTCCGGCCGGCGGCGCAGGTGGATTCCTCCCAGGTGCAGAAGTATTACGAAGACAACCTGGTTCCGAAGCTGAAAGCAAAAGGCGAAAAGATACCGGCCCTCGCGTCCGTTGAGCCTGAAATTCGAGAAGTGCTCGTGCAGCAGGATATTGACACACTCTCGCAGCAATGGCTGGATGATACCCGCAGCGGGCTGACGATCGACATTCTGCCGCAAGGGACAGGGCAGTGAAGCTGCGCTGGCATCACTGGCTGTTAGGCGTGCTGCTGCTTTGCGCCGTGATTGCCGGCGCGATCATCGGCACATTCGAGACGGGCCTCGCCGAGCGCTGGATGCGCCAGAAAATCGTCAGCGAAATCGACGCGCGCACCGGGATGCGCGCAGAGATTCAGTCACTTCATCTCCAGGTATGGAATCTTCACGTCGAAATTCGCGGTTTGACCCTGCATGGCCTAGAGCCGACCAGTTCCGAGCCGCTGTTTCATGCCGATCGCGTGGATGCAACGGTTCGGGTCGTCTCATTCTTGCGGCATCAGGTGGCGCTCGATCGGTTGCTGATTGATCGGCCCGAGGTGGCGATTCTCATCGATAAAAATGGTCACAGCAATATACCCAGCCCGCGAAGGAAGGCGGCCAGCCGACCGTGGCGCCAGACGTTATTTCATCTTCGAATTGCGGAACTGGAGATCCGCGACGGAATGTTCTCTTTCAATCGTCAGCGCAAGCCGCTTTCCATCAGCGGCAACAATTTCCAGTTCGATTTGAGGTTCGGCGCGCCCGATGCCGCTCCGGAGTTTTACGCTGGGAATCTCGTGTGGCAAAACGTGCATGTGGAAAGAGCGCCGTGGCGCGAGTTCGCTTCAACATTCTCCGCGAAATTTACGCTATACCCGGACTCGTTCGATCTCGACGAACTGGTTTGGAACCTGCCCCATTCGCAAATCCGGGTCCGGGCGGATTTGGCCAGCTTCACGCGTCCGGACTGGAGCCTTCGATACCGCGGCAACCTGGCTCTCGCCGACTTGCGAACGATTTTCCGCAAGAAGAATATTCCTGATGGCGCCTTGGAGTTTTCAGGCCAAGCGCAATACAAAGCGGCGGCCGCTTCTGAGAGGGCTGCGGCCAGCCAAGCTAGTGCGTCCTTGTCGAAAGAATCGGCTACGCCGCGAGGCGAGATTACTGCGAGCGGCTACTATAAGGCGCAGCAAATTCGATTGCCGTACGTATGGTTCCATACCAGCGGGATTTCTACCTGGGGCGATTTCACCGTCGCGAAGCGGCACCTGGCGGTTCCGGATCTGCGCGTGATAGCCGTCGGCGGTTCGGCCACCGGACGTCTCGACATGGATTTTGACGGGCTTCGCTTTCTCACCGAAACGCACATGCGAGGAGACAGTCTGGCGCAGATTTTCGCCGCTCTCGACCACCGCGGTTTCCCCGTGGACGCCCTCCATTGGGACGGCACCCTGGACGTGGACTCGGTGAACACGTGGGCGCGTGATTTCCGCGATTTCCGCTCGATTGGCCAAAGCCGATGGTCTCCGCCGACTTCGCTCGCGGTCGGAAAAATCCCAGTCACGGCGCAAATGAACTACGACTACTCCGACAAGCTGCACCGCGTGATTATCTCGCAAGCCGAAATCAATACGCCGAAATCGCGCATTCACATATCCGGTCCGATGGGCAATCAGGCGTCGCACCTACAAATTGGCTTCCAGACGAGCGACCTGCTCGCCTGGGATGATTTCATCAATATTCTGCGCGGCGATAAGGCGACGCCGGAGCGCATTGCGGGTTCTGCTTCGTGGAATGGCACGATCGCGGGCCCCATCACGGCACCCACGTTTTCCGGCCACGTGACCGCGACTGACGGCTCCTACGGCAAGCTTTTCTGGGACCACATCGAAGGCGACATGCAATACTCCCCGGGCGAATTCCGGATGAGCCGCACGGCGGTGCGCCGGGGCCGCAGCCTTGCGAATTTCGATCTCGATCTGGAACTCGACGGAAACTGGGCCTTTCCGCCTTCCAGCAACTGGACGCTGGATGCGCGCATGCAAAATTCATCGAGCGACGATCTGCAAGCGATGTTCGGGACCAGCTATCCAGTCACCGGGTATCTTACCGGCGATTTCCACGGCCGAGGCACGCGCGCGATGCCGGAGTTCGATGCTGATTTTACTTACGACGATATCGATGCGAAGGGATTTCAGTTCAAAAGCCTGAGCGGGCGATTGCACGCCGGGCATGACGAAATGCAACTCACGAACGCAGTTTTGCGAAAGGGAACTGGAACTATTACCGGAAACGTCGAGTACCGGATCGAAGAGCGGCAGGCGATCTTTGACCTGACAGGCAGTCGCATCCCGCTCGAGAGCTTTTCTCAGCTGCAGACGGCCGCGTTACCGATCGCAGGCAAGCTCAGCTTCCGCCTTCAGGGGAGTGGTCCGCTTCTGGCGCCGATGGCACAGGGTGAAATGCGCGTCTCCAATCTGAAACTTGGCGTGGAAGCAGAAGGGAACTATTCCGGGCGTCTGGACTCGGACGGCCGTGTGGCGCGATTGACCGTAGCGTCGGAGCCTTCGCCCGATCGCCTGCAAGGCGAAGTGACCGTTGGCCTTTCGAAGGATCAGCCCATCGCCGGACATCTTTCCGTAAACAATTTTGACCTCGATCCGTTCATCAGCTCCGGCTTGCACTTGAAGCAGCTTACAGGTCACGGTTCGGCAGACGGCACGTTCTCCCTTTCAGGCAATCTTCGCCATCCGGATTCGATTCAGATCCGCGCCGATATCGCGCGCATATCGTTCAATTACGAACTCGTGCAGCTCACGAACGACCGCGATATTCGCCTGACCTATCAGCGCAACGAAGTGCGCGTTGAGCAAGCCCATCTGCACGGACCGGATACCGACTTCAGCATCAGCGGGAACGCGCGCTTCGATCATGATCGGCCGCTGAATTTCGCGATTTCGGGTGGAATAAACCTGCGTCTGATCAGAGGCTTGGAGCCGGCGCTCGATGCCAAAGGCCGAGCGGACGTCAACGTGTCAATTTCCGGAACTATGGCGCGTCCGCAAGTGATCGGAGAGGCCCGCGTGCGGGACGCTTCGGCCAACTACGCGGATTTTCCGGTCGGGCTTAGTAAGCTGAACGGAAATATCGTGTTTAACCGCAGCCAACTTCTCTTCGATCGTGTGACGGCCGAGGCTGGCGGCGGCGAAATGTCTTTGAGCGGCAGCGTCACGTACGGAGAAGGGCCGCTACGTTACGAGGTCAACGCCACTACTTCTACCATCCGCATCCGCTACCCAGAAGGCATGAGCTGGCTCGCCGGTGGCACGCTGCGCTTTTCGGGCACGACTTCCGCCGCGCTTCTCAGCGGGCGCGTGACCGTCGATCGCCTGCTATTTGCGCCTGGCGTGGACATCACCACGTTTTTCGCTTCGGCTTCGCAGCCGTCCCCAGAGACAGGCACCACTTCCACGTTCCTTCAAAATCTTGCATTCGACGTTCAGGGCCAAACTTCGCCCGGTGCTCGGATTGAATGGACTGGCGCCCACATCGAAGTCGATGGCAACGTGCGCCTGCGCGGCACCTGGGATCGCCCCGTTTTGCTCGGCCACGTGCATCTGCTCAGCGGTGAAATGCCGTTCCGCGGCAACACCTTTCAACTAACGCGCGGCGACATCAACTTCGCGAATCCATTCCGGCTCGATCCGGTGCTGGACGTGGAACTGACTTCCACGATCAGCCAGTATCAGGTGACGGTCGATTTCTCTGGGCCCGCCGACCGGCTCTCGATGAACTATCGTTCCGATCCGCCGCTGCCTGATTCCGATATCGTTGCACTGCTCGCGCTCGGCACTCCGGGGCAGGGAAACGCCTTGCAGTCCCAGCCTGGCGCAGGACAAAACTATGGCGCCACGGCGTTGCTCTCGGAGGCGATCACTAGTGGCATCGGCGGGCGAATCGAGCACCTATTCGGCATTAGCCAATTCCGCGTCGATCCCTTCGCAGCCGGCGCCACAACGGAATCCAATGCGGCCGCGCGCGTCACCATCGTCGAACAGATGGCACGGGGGCTAACCATCACATACTCAACCAACGCGGCAACGACGAACCAATATCAGTTGATTCAGGTAGAATACGCCGTGAAGAACAACATGTCTGTGGAGTTTCTTCGCGATATTAACGGCACCTACGGCTTTGACGTTAAGTGGGTTCGCCACTTTAAGTAGGTAAATAGGAACGTAGCCTCCGTAAAGTGAAGAGGGCCACCCTGCCTTCGGCTCACGAACCGCGGTAATGACTATACCTACATCGTTCGCATGGAACGGTTCAGTTGTGACCTCTGCCGTGGCCTATGGCTGCTGTTGTGGCGCGGGTTGCTGCTGCGATGGAGCGCCACTCGCGGGTGGTTGATTCTGTTCAGGCAACATCTGTTTCAGCTGCGGATAATCGTTGGACATCCCGCGCAACACGCTCAGCGCCGCATCCTGGTCCATCTTCGCCGCGGCATCCTGCGATTGCTGCAGCACCTGGGGTAGCACCTTCACGACGTGTTGTCCGAGCGGCGACTCGTAGAACTGAACCAGCCCGTCGATTTCTTCCTTCGAGAACGCACGATTGTAGATCGGAACCATCGCGTCCGTCACGTTTTGGGAAGGCGCGCTAAGGGCGAATTTTTGATTGAATGTGCCCATGAACTTCGGCAACGTGGCGGAATCCAGCGAGCGGCTCATGTAGGACCGGACTTGATTTGAGATGTACTCCGCCACATCATCGCCCAATTTCGACGTGTTGGTGATGTCCATTAAGTGCCGGATGGCTGCCTCTTTCGCCGGATCAATTTTTGCAGTGGCTGCCGGCGCTGCTGCGCTCTTGGTTTTCTGAGAGGGCGCGCTCACTGCCTCGCGATGATCCGCTGCCGGAGCTTGCGGCAAATTCGAGGTCGGCGTTTGCGCCAGCGCCGCGCCCGCAAAGCACAAACCTGCTGCAATCGCGAAAATTCTCAATCTCATGATGTCTCCTGATTCCTTTGGTCCGGGTTGAACTTATGGAAGTGGCCGCCGGCGCCTGGTATCGTACCCGAGGGTAACGCGGCTTGCAATTCGCGCCCGCCCTTTTGGTGGCCAGCCGCATCAGCGTTGTGATAGCTTCCCAAAATGGCCGCGCGCTTCGCACTTCCCCCTTCCGTAGTGTGCCCGCATGCCGGAATGCCTCGGTCCATGCCGCGCCCGCTGACTTCGGCTGTCTGTAACGAGCGGCTCAAGACCAATCGGGATTTCGAGGCGCGTTCGGACGATAGGGTTGCCCGGCTGTATTGCGAGCGCCGCCCCGAGATATTCTCGAAATGACCGCACCAGAGCTTTCCATCATCATTCCCGCGTTCAATGAGGAAAAGCGCCTCGGCACCACGCTGGGCCGCATCCGAGACTATTTCACCGCGCGCACGCCCGCGCTTGCTGGATTGGAAATCCTAGTGGTTGACGACGGCTCCACGGACGCCACGGTGCGCGTGGCGCAGGACTGCGCTCGGAACATCCCTTGTCTTCGCGTGCTGTCGGGTTCCGGCAACCGAGGCAAAGGCTACACTGTTCGCCGAGGCATGCTGGAGGCGCGCGGCCGGATCGCGCTTTTCACGGACGCAGACCTTTCTTCTCCGATCGAGGAATGCGAAAGACTTTTTGCCGCTATCAGCGCAGGGAACGATCTGGCCATTGGCTCGCGCGCGCTCGATCGCTCGCTCATCTCCGTTCATCAATCGCGGTTTCGCGAAGTCGCGGGAATTATCTTCAACCGCTGCATGCGCTTCATCACTGGTCTGGACATTGAAGATACGCAATGCGGGTTCAAGGCTTTCCGCCTTCCGGAGTGCCGCGTGATTTTTCAGCGGCAGCGCATCGAAGGCTTCGGTTTCGATCCGGAGATTTTGTTTTTGGCCAAACGGCACGGGCTGCGGATCGCGGAGGTTCCGGTGCGCTGGGGGCACGATACGGCCACGAAAGTTCACGTTCTCCGCGATAGTGTGCTGATGCTGATGGATCTTCTTCGGGTGCGGTTTAATTGCGCGGCGGGTAGGTATCCACGGCATAGGGATTAGCGCGGCGAAGGACCCTGGTGCATCCGCCGCACTGAATTTGAAAGGCTAGACCCTGGCGCTTGTGCCAGACCCAGTTTCTCCGTTTACGGCCGTCGCCTTTGCGCCGTCGGCGGCAGAAGCCCATTCAGCCGCAAATAACCGGACGCCTGACTGTAGTGATCGCCATAATCATCCGCCATGATGATCATCATCCCGCCGCGGGACACCTTGCGTCCGCCGAAGAAGGGAATCTCCTCGCTCAAGTTGGCGTCCGTCACGTTCTTGAGTGAGTCTTCGCAGAATTGAAACGAGGCCTTTAACGCGGAGACAAGCTTGTCTTTCGGATCGGTGTCCGCCAGTTTCTCCGTTTGCGGGGCGGATACGCCGGCGATCGACGAGCACATTCCGTAGTTCGCCCCGGTCGCGTGAATCATCAGGTGCGCGAAAGTCCACTGCGCGGGAGTGGGATGATAACTGAACTTGCCGGCCGGCATTTCTTCCGCTGCAGCGACCATGTTGGTGGCGTTTCGCGCTACCAGTCCCCGCAGCCCATCGGCAACCGGACTCGAACTGCTCTGGGCGCGCGCGGCACCAGCGAGGCTCAACAACAGCACTGCGGCAGCTCCCAGCGTCAACTTCTTCATAATGGATGCCTCCTTGTTTTTGCGCCCTGCTTGATTCTGAGGGCTACGGCGGCCAAGTCTTGGCCGTCCCCCGGGGAAGCATATCCCGCGCGCCGCATTGCGACAAGCAATTCCGCAATCCGGGCAGCGTTTAGAACCCAATTGCTACGCACCGAACGCCGCGATGTGAGGTTCGGGCCAGCGGGCGTCGATTTTCCAGCCTGACGCGCTGTTTCCCTTTGGGTATAACTTTGCCATATAAAGTACTTGACATAACTGTGGCCAGTGT